>CAZHQA010000414.1:0-3372 GCA_964533955.1 uncultured Reyranella sp.
GCGGCATCGACTGCGACGGCGACGTCGCGGTCGATCTTCTCCTTCTCGACGAAGCCCAGGCTGGGCGAATAGGCGATGCGCAGGTTCTTCACGCCCTTGTCGAAGCCCTTGAGATAGTCCTCCTCGTCGTCCGGCCGGCCGTAGGGATCGCGCGGGTCGGGGCGCGCGATCACGTTCATCATCATCGCAGCGTCGCGCACCGTGCGGGTCATCGGCCCGACATGGGACAGCGTGCCCTGCGCCGACGGCGGATAGAGAGGCACACGGGCCTGGGTGGGCTTCAGCCCGAACAGGCCGCTGAAGGAGCACGGGATGCGGACCGATCCTGCCCCATCGGTGCCGATGGCGAGGCTGCCCATGCCGACGGCCTCGGCAGCCACGCCGCCGCCCGACGAGCCGCCGGAGGTACGCCCGATCTTCCAGGGATTGTGCGTGGCGCCGAACAGCGCCGAATCGGTGACGCCCTTCCAGCCATATTCCGGCGAAGTCGTCTTGCCGAGCAGCACCGTACCCGCCTCGCGCAGCCGCTGCGCCGACGGCGCATCGACCGTCCACGGACCGTCGGCATCGGTAGCGAGGCTGCCCATGCGCGTTGGCAGACCCTTGGTCATCACCATGTCCTTGATGGTGACGGGAACGCCGTCGAGGTCGCTGAGCCGCTTGCCGCCCTTCTTCCAGCGCTTTTCCGAGGCGCGTGCGGCGCGCAGTGCACCGTCGGGATCGAGATGCTGAAAGGCGTTGAGTTGCGGGTTGAATGCCTCGACACGGGCGAGGGCCGCGCGGGTCGCCTCGACCGGCGAGGCCTTGCGCGACTTGAACAGCTTGACCAGCTGATGCGCCGGCATCATCGCAAGGTCGGCGGTCATTTCACCGTCTCCGGCAGCACAGGAAATCTCAACGGATGCTCCTCTGTGTAACGAGCCGCGGCGGCGAGCACCGCGGCGTCCTTGAAATGGCCTGAAACGATCTGCAGGCCGACCGGCAGCCCGGCGCTGCTCAGGCCGCACGGCAGCGAGGCTGCAGGATGGCGAGTGAGGTTGAAGGTCGCGGTGTAGGGCGACCACAGGAAATTCGCCTTGCCCTCCGGACCGTCGGGCGCGTTCTTCAGCACCTCGAAGGGCTGCACGGCCACGGTCGGGGTCAGCAGGAAGTCGTACTTGTCGAAGAACAGATTCCAGGCGACCGCCATGTCGCGCCGGCCGGCATGCGCGGCCACGACGTCGTTCATGGCGTAGCGGCGTCCTGCCTTTGCTCCGGCCAGCAAGGTGGGATCGAATTCGTCGTGCCGCGCTTCCGGATAGAGGTCGAGAAGGCGCTGCAGGTTGCTGAGCCAGTGCGTCATGAAGATGCGGCCGGCCTCGGCGTGGGGGAACGGCGGGGCGGCGATCTCCTCGATCCTCCAGCCGAGCTTGTCGAAGCGCCTGGCTGCCTTGGTGACGAGGGCGGCCACCTCGATATCGAGCGGATGCTCGGACATGCGCAGCAGGAAGGCGACGCGCGGCTTCTTGAACTTGTGCTTCAGCGCCTTCTCGTAGTCGGTGTCGTCTCCCGGCAGCTGCGAGGGATCGCGCGGATCGGGCCGCGCGATGGCGTTCATCATCAACGCGCAGTCGCGGGCGGTACGGCACATCGGTCCGGTGTTGGAGAGATCGCCATTCAGGGTCGGCGGCCAGTTGGGCACGCGCCCGTAGGTCGCCTTGAGGCCGACGAGACCGTTGAAGCTCGACGGAATGCGCACCGAGCCGCCGCCATCGGTGCCGATCGCCAGCGGCCCGAGACCCGCGGCCACCGCCGCGCCCGCGCCGCCCGAGGAGCCGCCCGGCGTGCGCTCGAGATTCCAGGGGTTGCGCGTCACGCCGTTCAAGGGCGTGTCGGTCACGCCCTTGTGGCCGAACTCCGAGGAGGTGCTCTGGGCGAAGACGATGGCGCCCGCCTCACGAAGGCGCGCCACCGCCGGCGCGTCGGCGTCGACCGGCGTCTTGTCGGTCAGCTTGCTGCCCATCGAGGCGGGCCAGCCCTTGACCCGTACAAGCTCCTTGATCGAGACCGGCACGCCATCGACTGCCGACAAAGGCTTGCCCTTCTTCCAGCGCCTCTCGGCCGCGCGGGCGGCGGCGAGCGCCTCCTTGCCGTCGACGCGACAGAAGGCATTGATGCGCGGATTGACCTTGTCCGTCCGCGCCAGCACCGCGCGCATCGTCTCGACCGGTGAGGCCTTGCCACGGCGATAGAGCCTGGCAAGTTCGGTAGCGGTCATCTGGGTGAGGTCATGGCTCAAGCGGCGACTCCCTTGCTTGCCCGATATTGCCGCGCCAGTTGCTCGGCCTGATACTCCGCGGTCATTGCCTGCTCGGCGCGTCCGAGCTTGCGCAGGAGATCGGCCAGCGCCCGCTTGGTCGCAGGCACCGTCGGCCGCTCTCGGTCGCCGGCTTGCAGGATCTTCAGCGCCGCGTCGTTCCAGCCCGAGCGTATGAGGGCATCGAGATGAATGGCGCTGAACAGGGAGCGCTGTGCGATGCTGCCGCCGATCGGCGTCAGATGCGGCACGGCTTGGCCGAGAAGCCGCGCAGCCTCGGCGAAGTCGCCCTTGGCGTGAGCGGCAAGTCCGTGCGCGGCCGGCACCGCGCAATCGGCCCAGGCTTCGCGCTCGCTGGCACTGGCCTGCTCGGCACGGTCCTCCAGGCTCGCCAGCATCTCGGTCACGGCGCTTTGCTCGCCGGCGCGCGCCAGTCCGTACAGGTATTGCAAATCGAGAAAGGGCGAGAAGTGCTCGTGCAGGCGCGGCTTCAGATGCGCGGCGACATCGGCCCAGCGGTCGCCGACATTCGCCCCGTGCAGCTCGAGGCGAGCCAGCAGCGACACCGCGTTGATCTGGTCTTCCGAGAATTCCTTGTCGATGCCCCACACATGCCGGTCGAACAGCTCGATCCCTTCGTCGGTGCGGTCGAGATCGATCAGGAACAGTGCAACGTGCCACCAATTGTGGGTGTACATGAAGGAGTTGCAGGCCTCCCAAGTATCGGACATCGACTGCATGAAGGCCAAACCGTCGAGCATGTGGCCGCGGGCTTCCAGGCAGTGGGCGACCACGTGATGTGCCCACGGATCGCGACGATCCAGTTCGATCGCCTTCCGCGCATGCGCCTCGGCCTCGTCGATGCGATTGCACTCCTCCAGGCCGAAAGCGTGCATCGCCCAGACGTAGTGGTTGTCGCGGTTGGCCGGCAGGATGCGCTCGCCGATCCGCAGGATGCCTTCGGCGTCACCGCGATCGATGGCGTGGATCTGGCCGACCTTCGCTGCAACGAGGTCGCGCGGCCATTCGGCGACGATGCCCTCATGGATCTTCTGGGCGCGCTCGCGATCGCCTGC
>CAZHQA010000415.1:0-3365 GCA_964533955.1 uncultured Reyranella sp.
GCGGGATCGAGCGCATTTTCACTAATCCGTTCAGGTACTTGACCTGAATCAAGGCCGCGCCGCGCCAAGCTCCTAGATTTCCTCGAAATGGAGGCCCCCTTGAACATCGTCACCAGGCCGCCGGCCCCACCCGAACTTCCCGAGACCCGACGTCCCTCGCATTCCGTCCCGGCCGACGACCTGGTCGCCGCCGGCAAGCGGCTGCGCGACACGGTCCCGCGGGCCAGCCAGGGGCTGTGGAAGCGGGCCAAGGACAGGGCGGACCCGCTCGAGCTGCTGCGGGCCTCGGATGCCGGCCGCATGGCCGAGCTGGTGCCGATCCGCTACGGCCGCATGCTGCAGACGCCGTTCACCTTCTTCCGCGGCTCGGCCAACGTCATGGCCGCCGATCTCGCGGCCGCGCCGACGACCGGCATTCATGTCCAGGCCTGCGGCGACTGCCACCTGCTCAATTTCGGCGGCTTTGCCACCCCCGAGCGCAACATCGTGTTCGACATCAACGACTTCGACGAGACGCTGCCGGCGCCGTGGGAATGGGACGTCAAGCGGCTGGTCGCCTCGTTCGTGCTGGCGGCGCGGGCCAACGGCCTGTCCGAGTCGGCGGGCCGCGACGCGGCGGTGGCGGCGGCCCGCAGCTACCGCGAGCGCTTGCGCGAGACGGCCGAGATGAGCCCGCTCGAGGCATGGTACGCCCGGATCGGCCTGGAGGATTTCCTCGCCCTGGTCGACGACCCCGACGTCAGGAAGCGCGTGCTGCGCCGGGTCGACAAGGCGAAGGACGACCGGGCCTCGGACGTCGACTACCCGAAGCTGGCCGAGATGGTCGGCGGCCAGGTCCACATCAAGGACCAGCCGCCGCTCATCTTCCATCCCGAGTTCACCCGCGAGAAGGGCTTCCGCGATTTCCTCGACAAGGCGCTGGCCGACTATCGCGAGACTCTGCCGGACGACCGGCGCGCCCTGCTCGACCGCTACCGCCTGGTCGACATCGCCATCAAGGTCGTTGGCATCGGCAGCGTCGGGCGATATTGCGCGATCGGCCTGTTCATGTCGGCTTCGAACCAGCCGCTGTTCCTGCAGTTCAAGCAGGCCGTTCCGTCCGTCCTCGAACCCTATGCCGGAAAGAGCCTGTATGGCCACGCGGGCCAGCGCGTGGTGATGGGCCAGCGCCTGATGCAGTCGTCCTCGGACATCTTCCTCGGCTGGGTCACCGGCCAGCATGGCCGCGAGATCTACGTGCGCCAGCTGCGCGACGCCAAGATCAAGCCGCTGGTCGAGACGTTCGACCGCGGCATGCTCGAAACCTACGGCAAGGTGTGCGGCTGGGCGCTCGCCCGGGCGCACGGCCGCGCCAGCCATCCGTGGCTGATCTCGGGTTATCTCGGCAGCAGCGATGCCTTCGACGAGGCGATGGGCGATTTCGCCGTGGCCTACACCGACCAGGCCGAGCGCGACCACGCTGCGCTCAAGGCTGCCGTCGGCGCCGGCCGGATCGCCGTCCATATCGAAGAAGACCGGTAGCGGCGGTCGCCCGTGTTGCCGGACGTCTACGACTATTCCCTGCTGGCGATCTTCCCGGCGAGCCTCGTCCTGATCCTGGGGGCAGGCGAAGTCGGCAACCGGCTGGGCGAGCGGGCGGCACGGCGCGGCGCGCCCGGCGTGGCGACGCTGGAAGCCGCCATCCTCGGCCTGCTGGCGCTGATGATCGGCTTCACCTTCTCCATGGCGCTGTCGCGCTTCGAGGCGCGGCGCGACGGAGTCGTGGTCGAGGCGGCGGCGATCGGCACCACCGCGCTGCGTGCCCGCCTGCTGCCGGCACCGCACAACGGCCAGAGCGTGAAGCTGTTGCGCGAGTATGTGCAGCTCCGACTCGAACTGTCGCGGCATCCGGTTTCGCAACAGCAACTCAACGCCGTCATCGCCCGGTCGAACGCCCTGCAGGAGGCACTGTGGCAGCAGGCCCGGGCCGCCGCGGCGAAGGACGCCGGCATGGTGCCGACGGGCCTCTTCATGCAATCGCTCAACGAGATGATCGACGACCAGGAAAAGCGCCTGGCGGCTTTCAGCAACCGCCTGCCGCTGATCATCGTGATCGCCCTCTATGGCGTCTCCATCGTCGCCATCGGCTTCGCCGGCTACGGCAGCGGGATCGAATCGAAGCGCACGCGGCTGCCGGTCTACCTCACCGGCATCCTGGTCGCCTCGATGGTGCTCCTGATCCAGGACATCGACCGGCCGGGCGCCGGCTTCATCAAGGTGAGCCAGCAGCCGATGGCCAACGCCGCCGCGGCCATCGCCGCCTTTCCCGACTAGGCCCGGCGATGGACCAGAGCGGACCGCTGACGGCCCGGAGGCTGCGCACGCCCCGCGCCGCCGCCGTCGCCGGCATCCTGTTCTCGGGCCTGCTGATCGCCGTGCTGCTGCTGTTCCTCTCGGCGGTGCCCAAGGACGCGCTCGACCGGGGCGCGTGGCTGTCGGCCGGTCTCGAGCGTGTCGTGCTGGCGATCAACCTGATGCCGTTCGCAGGCGTTGCCTTCCTGTGGTTCATCGGCGTGGTGCGCGACCGCCTGGCCGAGGCCGAGGACCGGCTGTTCGCCACGGTGTTCCTGGGCAGCGGGCTGCTGTTCCTCGCGATGATGTTCGTCGCTGGCGCCGTGTTCGGAGCGATCGTCGCCGTCCACACAGCGCGGCCCGACAGCGTGATCAATTCGACCGCCTTCGCCCTGGCGCGCGCCTTCGCCTACAGCATCGTGAACGTCTATGCGATCAAGATGGCGGGCGTGTTCATGCTCATCACCTCGACCCTGGCGATCCGCACCGCCTTCGTGGCGCGCTGGATGGCGGCCCCCGGCCTGGTCATGGCGCTGTTCCTGCTGTTCGCCAGCCAGTGGGTCGACTGGAGCTTCATCGTCTTTCCGGCATGGGCTCTGCTGATCAGCGTCTACATCCTGTTCGCCAATTTCCACGCCGCGCCGGCGCGGTAGTACCGGCTACCGTTGACCTGACCTTCAAGGCCCCGGAAAGGTCCCTCGCTCCGCTCGGGATGACAGCTGCTTTGTGATCAACACCCCTTGTCACCGCGAGCGAAGCGAGGGGCCCTTGAGGCCACAGGAGAGTTCCCGCGCCTCCCCAGGACCGGGCTTGACCTGCGTCAAGGCAGGCGCCGTCGCAGGCATCCAGAGTTCCTTGGGCTACATTGGCCCGGCCTGATGGAGGACCGTCTTGAACGTCGTCACGAAACCGCCCACCCGCGCCCACGTTCCGGAAACTGACCGCCCCGTGCATTCGGTTCCGGCGGACGATCTCGTCGCGGCCGGCAAGCGACTGCGCGACACGGTGCCCCGGGCGAGCCAAGGCGGGTGGAA
>CAZHQA010000416.1:0-3341 GCA_964533955.1 uncultured Reyranella sp.
AACGCTACCAACGCCACAAACCGGTAACTTCTGCACTTTGCTCCGACTGACGCCCCGTTACCGCCCGCCGTTGTCTGGCGTGGTCGATCCTTCACCGGGCAGTATTAACCGCTAAATCTTGACGAGAGGTTTGCAGCGCTGCGGTTACCGCGTGACCCGGGCTGCCACATGCCGGCCACGATGCAAGCTTCCGGCGGCATCTGCCCTTTCTTGCAAAGAAAAGGCCATCGGAAAGCATCGGGGCCGGCAGGGCGCCGACGCGCCTTTGCCCGCCCTCCGACCTGCTAGTGGATAGAATCTAACACTTGGTGCCCACGTTTGACGGCGGCGATGATTTTGTCAGGGTCGGCGGTCCATGTGAAGGGCTTGGTGTGTCGGTTGTGGGCGACGAGGAAGCGGTTGATGGCTGCCTGAAGGTCGGCGAGCGATCGGAAGACGCCGCGTTTGATACGACGCCTGGCGAGGATTGCAAAGAAGCCTTCGACGGCATTGAGCCACGAGGCAGAGGTGGGCGTGAAGTGGAAGGTGAAGCGTGCGTGGCGATCGAGCCACGCGCGGACCTTGGGATGCTTATGGGTGGCATAATTGTCGAGAATGACATGGACGGCCTTACCGTCGGGGATTTGGGCGTTGACGGTGTTGAGGAAGCGGATGAACTCCTGATGGCGGTGGCGCTGCATGTTCTTGCCGATGACGGTGCCATCGAGGACGTTGAGCGCGGCAAAGAGCGTGGTCGTCCCATGTCGCTTGTAATCGTGGGTCATGGTTCCGAGGCGTCCCTTTTTCATCGGCAGACCGGGCTGGGTGCGGTCGAGCGCCTGGATCTGGGATTTCTCGTCCACCGAGAGCACGATGGCGTGGGCCGGCGGATCGACATAGAGGCCGACAACGTCGCGCAGCTTAGCGGCGAAGTTAGGATCGTTGGAGAGCTTGAACTGCCGCCAGCGATCGGGCTGGAGGCCGTGTGCCTTCCAGATGCGCCTGACCGCGCTGGCGCTGATGCCGGCGGCCTTGGCCATCATGTCACCGGTCCAGTGCGTCGTCTCCCCGGGCGGATCACCGAGCGTCAGCGCGACGACCCGTTCGGCGACTTCGGGGGCCAGTGGCTTGATCCGCGACGGCCGCGTCTTGTCGCGAAGCAGCCCATCGACGCCTGCCTCGGCGAAACGTTCCTGCCAGCGCCATACACAGGTCTTCGCCTTGCCCGTCCGGTGCATGATCTCGGTGGTGCCGAGGCCATCGGCGCTCAGCAGGACAATCTCGGCCCGCCACACATGCTTTTGCGGAGCGTTGCGATTGCTAACAATACCAACGAGCCGGTCACGGTCGGCCGGCGAAACGGTGAACGATATCCCTGTGCGCATGCTTCAGATTCGCATGCGCACACCAAAATAGGAATCCCTAATCGGACTCTTCCGTTAGGCAATATCCACTAGCTAGTACCCACTTTCCTTAGCTTGACTTTGGCCAATTTTGAAGTGGCTCACCGGCTGCGTGGGACGCGGAACATCGGATCATTCTCGACGATCTCATGAGCGCTTTTTAGCATGAGCTTCATGCGCCCCATATTGCCGAAGGTTGTCCAGCGACGCTTGATGTTAGACCAGTAGAATAGCTCGAAGCGATCGGTATCTGGTATGGGACGCAACCTCGCGACGGGGTTCGACGTGCGACGATCGAGAATCAGATAGCCTCCGCCGCTCTTTTCCACGCCATGCTGCGTGAACTGAGCTGCTATTTGGAGAAGCGTTGGGTCGGGCTTGCTCACCTGGTTAATGTGCCTAATGGCCAACGGGTCGGGGAGTCTTGATGATACAGCCGATTCAATTTGCCGCACCGCGACAAGATTGCCGCGATTCAGCACGACGATTCTACGGATGGGATGCAACACACCCATCTGCTCCCCCGTTCTTCCGATCCGCTCCCGCCGCGCTTGCTGGCCCGGCTCGTCGGGTTCGTGGACCTGTTCACCCGTCCGACGTGGTCGCACGTCCCATTGCTGCTCGCCGGCGCCATCCTGGCACCTGGTCGGCGTACCGTCACGGCTGCATTGCGCATCCTGGGGCGAGATCGCAATCCTGACTTCTGCAACTTCCATCGTATCCTCAACCGCGCGGCGTGGTCGTCCCGGGCCGCTGCTGGCCGGTTGCTGTCGCTGCTGGTCAACAGCTTCGTGCCTGCGGGAGCCCCGGTCGTGATCGGGCTCGACGACACCATCGAGCGGCGCTGGGGACCCAAGATCAGCGCCCGCGGCATCTATCGCGATCCGGTCCGCTCCTCCAAGGGACACTTCGTCAAAGCCAGCGGCCTGCGCTGGCTTTCTGCCATGCTGCTGGTGCAGGTGCCGTGGGCCGGCCGCATCATGGCGCTGCCGTTCCTCACTCTGCTGGCGCCGTCCAAACGCTTCTATGTCGGCAAGACGCGGGCACCCAAGACATTGCTCGATTGGGCCCGCCAGGCCGTCCTGCAAATCCACCGTTGGCTCCCCGATCGCTATATTGTCCTGGTCGCCGACAGCGCGTTCGCGGCCGTCGAATTCCTCGCTGCCGTCGGCAAGCATGTTTGTGTCGTCACCCGCTTGCGTCTCGATGCCAATCTGTTCGACTTCCCGCCGCCAAAGCGCAAAGGTCGGGGCCGGCCGCCGATCAAAGGCAAGCCCCACAAAAAGCTCTCCGCTGTCCTCAAGGATCGCAAGGTCTGCTGGAAGCGCTGCTGGGTCAGTCTCTGGTACGGCCGAACCAACCGCATCGTTGAGATCGCCACCGGCACCGCGCTGTGGTATCGCGCCGGCGTGCCTCCCGTGCCGATCCGCTGGCTTCTGGTGCGCGACCCAACCGGCGAGCTCGAGCCGCAGGCCTTCCTGGCAACCGACCTCAACGCCAATCCGGGCGACATCCTTGCTTGGTTCGTCAGTCGCTGGCAGGTCGAGGTCACATTCGAAGAGGTCCGGGCTCATCTCGGCGTCGAAACCCAGCGCCAGTGGTCCGACAAAGCAATCCTTCGCACTACCCCGCTGCTGCTCGGCTTGTTCTCGATCGTTACGCTCTGGGCAAACGATCTCTTCAAATCACGAAAGTTCAAGCCGAGAACCGCCGCTTGGTATCCAAAAGCTGTTCTCACCTTCAGCGACGCTATCGCCGCCGTGCGCCGCGAAATATGGGCGCATCAGATTTCTTTCATGTCCCGGCCGCGCCGGGACAGTGTAGAAATCCCGCGCCATATCTGGCAGCGCATGGAAAATGCGCTCGCTTACGCCGCATAGATCGGCCAAAGTCAAGCTGAGGAGCGGCGTAGCCGCGTCTCGAAGATGGCGCAAGAGCGCCTCCTCAACATGAGGGTTT
>CAZHQA010000417.1:0-3302 GCA_964533955.1 uncultured Reyranella sp.
GTGTCGTACATGTGCCAGCGCCAGTCGTCCGGCCCCATGTTGCCGAGCGCCGCCGAGATGCCGCCCTGCGCTGCCACGGTATGGCTGCGCGTGGGGAACACCTTGGTGATGCAGGCGGTCTTGAATCCCTTGTTGGCCATGCCGAAGGTGGCACGCAGGCCCGATCCGCCGGCGCCGACCACGACCACGTCATACTCGTGCTCGACGATCGTGTAGGCGCGGCCACCGATATTGAAGGTCCCCGGCGCGCTGCTGTTGCCCTTGTCCTGAGCTGTGCCTTGCTCGGCCATGACTAGCCTCCAAACCCGATACGCAAGATGGCCACGATGGCGCCAAGGCCAAAGAGCACTGCGATGAACTTCACGATGACGATCAGCGCCAGCTTCCAGCCGTCGTTGCCGACATAATCCTCGATCACGACTCGCATGCCGAGCTGGCCGTGATGCAGGCCGACGCCGATCGTCAGGATGAGAAGCATCATGACCAGCGGTGAGCCGATCCAGGCACGCACGACGGTGTAATCGGCGCCGCTCAGCATGACGAGCGAGATGGCGAACCACACGACGAGCGGGATGAGCGCGATGGCGGTGAGACGCTGGGCCCACCAGTGGCCGACGCCTTCCTTGGCCGAGCCAAGGCCACGGGCGCGGGCGAGAGGCGTTCTGCGATCGTCCATGCCAACCTCCCTAGAGCAGCCTGAGGCCCGCGATCCACGACAGGGCCGTGGCGATCAGCGAGACGACGACGACGGCCCAGCCGCTGCGATAGGCGTCCTTGAGCGCGAAGCCGTAGCCCGCATCCCAGAACAGGTGACGGATGCCGTTGCACAGATGATAGAAGGCGCTGAACAGCCAGCCGCCGAGCACCAGGCGACCCACGATCGACGTGTTGAAGCCCTGGAACAGCGCATAGGCGCGTGGACTGGCGGCGGCGTAGATCACCCAGGTCGCGAGATAGAGTGCCCCCACCGCCAGCGCGATGCCCGTCGCGCGATGCAGAATCGACAGCACGGACGTCAGCTGCCACCGATATATCTGCAGATGGGGAGAAAGCGGCCGATTGCTGGGCCGATTGGCGACGCTCATCGCGCAAAACCTCTTTTCGCCTAGATGGGGATGGTTTTAGCGCGCGGCGACATCAAGTCAACGAAAGTCAGCCTTGCACGAGGCTTAAGTCCCGGATTTGCCAGCGAAATTCGCCAAAGCAGCTGGTCGTCGGCGGGAACCGCCAAGCGGTTCGACTTGACCAGGAATGGCGTCGCCCCCGGGACGTGCTACCGGCGCGGCATCAACAGCCAATAATCGAGGTCGAGGACGACAGCCGGATGATACTTGCCGTCGTCACCCTTGCCCGGCCAGGATTCGCAGGGGCAATCCTTCGCCGCGATGGTGCGAACGCGAAGTCCGCCGACATCGTCGCGTTCGGGCAGTGCCGCCTTCTCGAGCACTTCCGACCAGGCATAGATCGTATCGCCGCCAAAGGTTGGTCCGACATGGCTGCCGCCGTTGATGGCGGCGACGCGAAAGCCGTTGGCCAGGCCGTTGAAGGACAGCGAGCGCGCGAGCGAGATCACGTGCCCGCCATAAGCGAGGCGGCGGCCAAAGCGCGTCTTTTTGCCGGCATAGGCATCGAAATGCACCCGCGCCGTGTTCTGGTAGAGCCGGGTCGAGAACATGTGATCGGAATCCTCGAGCGTGATGCCGCTCACATGGTCGATGCGTTCGCCGACCTCGTAGTCTTCCCAGCGATGCGGCGAGCCGGCGGCCTCGTCGTCGTAACCCATCATCGACAGGTCGGGCACGATCAGGTCGGCCGGCGCCACGGCAGGCGCCGTCTTCGGCACGACCGGTTCGCCCACGGCGGCGGCCGGATCACGCTTGTGCACCATGACCCAGCGCACATAGTCGAGCACCATGTCGCCGCGCTGGTTGGTTCCGGTCGAACGCACCCAGACCACGCCACTCGCTCGATTGGAGTTCTCGCGCAGGCCGAGCACGGTCGAGCGCGCCGACAGCGTGTCGCCGGGATAGACCGGCACTCCCCAGCGGAATTCGGCATAGCCGAGATTGGCCACCGCGTTCAGCGAAATATCGGACACGGTCTTGCCGATCACGACATGGAAGACCATGAGGTCGTCGAGCGGCGCGCGCGGCAGGCCGAGCGCCCGCGCAAACACGTCCGACGAATTGATCGCGAAGCGCGACCCGTAAAGCCCGACATTCAACGCGGCATCAGCATCGGACAGCGTGCGCGGCGTGGCGTGCGAGAATTCCTGGCCGACCTTGAAATCCTCGAAGAAGTTGCCGGTCGCCAGCTTGGTCGATGCCTTGCTCATGCCGCCTGCAGCTCCGTGATGGCCGCCGCCAGAGCCAACGCCCGTTCGGCCTGCTCGACATGCAGATTCTCGATCATGCGGCCATCGACCGTCACCACCCCCTTGCCTTCGGCCTGAGCCGCCTTGAAGGCAACGACGATCTTGCCTGCCATCTCGAGCTCGGCGGCGGATGGCGCAAAGATGTCGTTGCAGGGTTCGATCTGGCTGGGATGAATGAGCGTCTTGCCGTCGAAACCCATTTCGACACCCTGCTGGCACACGGCGCGGAAACCCTCGACGTCCTTGATGTCGTTGTACACGCCATCGAGAATCGAAAGGCCATGGGCGCGGGCCGCCAGCATGCCGATGCCCAGCGCCGCGATCATGGGCAGGCGCATCGAGGTGTGGCGCGCCCGCATGTCCTTCACCAGATCGTTGGTGCCCATGATGAATACCGCGAGCCGCGGGTGCGAACCGGCAACCTCCTCGGCTCGCAGGATGCCCTTTGGCGTCTCCATCATCGCCCACACGGCCATGGATTCCGGCGCGCCGGCCTTGTCGAGCAGCGATACGACGTGGGTGACCGCGGCCGCGCTTTCGACCTTGGGGACCAGGACGGCGTCGGCGCCCGAGGTCGCGATCGCCGCGATGTCCGCCTCGCCCCAGGGCGTACCGAGTCCGTTGCAGCGAATGACGATTTCGCGCTTGCCGTATGCCCTGCTCTCCGCCGCCAACACGACGTTGGTGCGGGCCGCCTCCTTCGCGTCGGGCGCAACCGCATCCTCGAGGTCGAAGATCAGCGCATCGGCTGCCAGGGTCCGCGCCTTTTCGAGCGCGCGCGTGTTTGCGCCCGGCATGTAAAGCACGCTGCGGCGTGGACGAACGTTCGGCATGTCGCGGCTCCTCGAAAAACGCGGCGGACTATAATGAGGGTCATCCTTGTGACAAGGCGGTCCCCCGGCAATATCGATCACGGTGTGCGCATTTC
>CAZHQA010000418.1:0-3223 GCA_964533955.1 uncultured Reyranella sp.
CATCGTAGCCTTCGGCCAGGATCGCCTTCATCGAGTCGATCTTCTTGTGCCGGAACTCGATGTTGCCGATGTCGGTGATGTAGCCCACCTCCTCGTCGATCACCGATTCGGGAAGGCGGAAGTGCGGAATCTGCGTCCGGATGAAGCCGCCGAGCTTGGGATCCTGGTCGTAGATCACGATCTCGTAGCCCAGCACGGCGAGATCGCGCGCCACCGTCAGCGAGGCCGGCCCGCCGCCCACGCAGGCGATGCGCTTGCCGTTCTTAGCCGGTGCCTTGGGCATGGCGGCCCTGATGCCGTCATCGTCCTTGTAGTCGGCCGCGACGCGCTTCAGCCGGCAGATGGCCACCGGTTCCTTCTTGCCCTTCACGAGGGTCTCGTCCTCGACCCGGCTGCGCCGGCAGGCCGGCTCGCATGGCCGGTCGCAGGTGCGCCCCAGGATCCCGGGGAAGACGTTCGACTTCCAGTTGATCATGTAGGCGTCCGAGTACCGACCGTGGGCGATCAGGCGGATGTACTCGGGGACGGGCGTATGGGCGGGGCATGCCCACTGACAATCCACGACCTTGTGGAAGTAATCGGGATTGGCGATGTCGGTCGGCTTCAAAACAAACTCCGGGCTGCGCCGTGCAGCGGCCGATCTGGTGTAAATGACGGTTTAGAGTACCGCAAATGGGTGGCGCATTGGGGATATTCAGGGGCATTCCGTCAAGCATTCCGTCGAGGATTCTGTGCGCTAAGCGGTTGCTGCGACACAAAAAATCCCCACACGGCAAAGGGCTTCTTCAGTCGGTCTGCGGACGTTGCCGATAGTGACTGGGAGGCGCTCCGGCGGCGCGGCGAAACATGGCGCTGAAGGCACTTACGCTGTCATAGCCAAGGTCCAGCGCGACTTGAGTTACAGGCTCGCCGCCGCTCAGGCGGCCCATCGCTTCCAGGACGCGGGCCTGCTGGCGCCAGGCGCCGAAGCTGAGGCCGGTTTCACTCTGGAAGCGACGGGCCAGGGTGCGGCCGCTGGCATTGACCGTCCTGGCCCATGCGGCGAGGGGTCGCTGGTCGGCAGGCGCGTCGAGAAGGGCCTGGCAGAGGCCGCGCAGGCGCCCGTCGCGCGGCATCGGCAGCCGCAGGGGCAGCGCTTGGAGGCCGCGCAGCTCGGCCAGGATGAGAGCCACCACGTGGCCGGCCGGCCCGCTCTCGTCGTAGTGCAGCGGCAGTTCGGTCGCCCGCACGATCAGTTCGCGCAGCAGCCCAGAGACCGGCAGCACATGACAGGTACCGGGCATGAAGGCGGCAGCATCGTCGCGCATGTAGAGCGTGCGCATGGTGACGTTGCCCAGCATGACGATGCCGTGGCGCACGCCCGCCGGCATCCAGAGCGCCCGCTGCGACGGCACCATCCACATGCCGTCATTGGTCGCCACCCGCATCGTGCCGACAGTGGCGTAGATCAGCTGCGCACGTTCGTGGCTGTGCGCCGCGATTTCGAAGCCGGCGGCAAAGTCCTTGGGCATCGCCGCGACCGCGCGCGGCACCCGCTGGTAGTCGGCCGGGTCGGTGGAGCGGGCGGTTTGTCTATTTCGCGACATAAGTTGGCATCCTAGCGCAAGACAGACAAACGCGCCTTCCCTATTCTGTGGTCATGAAGTTCAGCAGCCCGACCTCCCTCCTGCTCAATCTCGGCCACGCCATGGACCATTGGGTGCTGGCGATCTTCCTCTACACGGTGAGCGTGATTGCCGGCGTCTGGGGCGCCGACTGGAAGGAGCTGACGCCCTATGCCTTCGGGGCGTCATTCATGTTCGGCGCGGGCTCCATTGTCTCGGGCAAGCTCGGCGACCAGTGGGGCCGGCGCGCCATGATGGTGGTGTTCTTCGCCGGCATGGGTGTGTCGAGCCTGGTGATCGCGTTCTGCCAGAACAAGTGGCAGATCGGTGCGGCGCTCACGGTGATGGGCGCGTTCGCCTCGATCTACCATCCGGTCGGCATTCCCATGCTGGTACAGAAGGCCGACAAGCCGGGCTTCGTGATCGGCGTCAACGGCCTGGTCGGCAATCTCGGTATTGCGCTCGGGTCGAGCGTCTCGGTGCTGCTGGCGACGCGCTATGGCTGGCAGATGGCCTATGTCGTGCCGGGCGTGATCTGCCTGATTTCGGCGGTGCTGTTCGCGATCGCCGTGCCGAAGGAGGAGGAGGCGCCGGCCCGGCGCAAGAGCAAGGTGCTCGACCTGCCGCCCAACGTGATGGCGCGGGTGTTCTTCATCATGACGTGCGCGGCCGTGTCGGGCTCGATCGTCTTCAACTTCACCACCAACGGCAACGGCGAGCTCCTGAAGGCGCGCGTCGCCGAACTCGCCGCCAGTCCGTGGCTGCTCAGCATGGCGTTGCTGGTCATCTTCTCGGTGGCGTCCCTGATGCAGCTCGTGGTCGGCGCGCTGATCGACCGCTATCCGCTGAAGAACGTCTATCTGCCCATCCTGCTGTGCCAGGTGCCGCTGTTCCTGCTCGCCTCGCAGGTCGACGGCTGGGCGCTCGTCGTCGTCACGACGCTGTTCATGGTGTTCGTGTTCGGCGCCATTCCCTTCACCGACGCGATGATCGTGCGATACATCGACGACCGCCTGCGCAGCCGCGTCACCGGCATGCGGCTCGCCATCGGCTTTGGCGTGAGTTCGCTGGTCACGGCGGGCATCGGCCCGTCGGTCAAGGAAGCGGGATTTCCGGCGCTGCTGATGCTGCTGGCCGGCGTTGCCTCCATCACGATGATCGCCATCGCCTTCCTGCCCAACGAAAGGCAGAGCGCCATGGCGGCGCTCAAGCCCGCAGAGTAAGACTCCCTTCCGATTGGGAGGGACAATGCTCGACAGACGCAGCTTGCTGGCCGGCACTGCCGGCTGGACCATCGTCGCCGCTTCGGCCGTGCGGGCCCAGAGCTGGCCGAGCCAGCAGGTCAGGATCGTGGTTCCCTACGTGCCCGGCGGCGCCACGGATACGGCAGGCCGCCTGGTGGCGGAGAAGATGACGGCTCTGCTCGGCCAGCAGGTGATCGTCGAGAACAAGGGCGGCGGCAACACCATCATCGGCATGGAGGCGGTGGCCAAGTCCAAGCCGGACGGCCACACGCTGCTGCTCGGTACCACCACGCTCGCCACCAATGCGGCACTCGGCCTGAAGCAGCCCTTCGAGCCGCTCAAGGACTTCCAGATGATCTCGACCATCGCCGACAT
>CAZHQA010000419.1:0-1465 GCA_964533955.1 uncultured Reyranella sp.
CGACGTTGATGCGGCCGAGCTCGAGGCCGCCGGCCACCTGGGTGAAGCCGCGGCCTTCGACCTCGCCGATCAGGTGGTCGGCCGGCACGCGATAGTCCTGGAAGATCAGCTCGCCCGAATCGATCGAATGATAGCCGAGCTTCTCGAGCTTGCGGCCGACCGTGAAGCCCGGCCCCTTGGGGGCGATGAAGAGGCTCATGCCGGAATAGCGGGGGCTCGCCTCGGGGTTGGTCTTGACCAGGAGCGCAAAACACGAGCCTTCGATGCCGTTGGAGATCCAGGTCTTGGTGCCGTTGATGACGTAGTCGCCCCTGTCGCGCCGCGCGGTCATGCGGATCGCCTGGAGGTCGGTGCCGGCATTGGGCTCGGTCAAGGCAAGGCCGCCGCGCACTTCGCCGCTCGCGAATTTCGGCAGCCAATGCCGCTTCTGCGGCTCGGTGCCGAACTTCTCGACCGCCAGCGCCAGCATGAGGTGCGAATTGAAGATGCCGGTGATCGCCATCCACACCGCCGAGATCTTCATCACGATCTGGGCGTAGGTCGTCGCCGGCAGGCCAAGCCCGCCATACTCCGGGCTGACCGTGGCGCCGAACAGGCCGAGCTCCTTCATCTGCTCGACGATCGCGGCCGGCCATTCGTCGGCGTGATCGAACTTCTTGACCTGGGGCGCCACCTCGCGCTCGACCCAGCGATCGATCGTCGCGAACAGCTGCGCCTCGTCGGACGGGTCGATCTTGTGCATTCCACTTCCTCCCTGGCTCGGCGGTGTTAGGCTGCCACGCATGGAGAGTCGATTGAAGAGACGTTCTCTTGTCGCGGCATTTGCCGCACTGCCGTTCGCAGAGCGCGCGCTGGCCGTCGACTGGCCCGCCAAGCCGGTGCGCATCGTCTGTCCCTTCACCCCCGGCGGCTCGCAGGACAACGTCGCGCGCCGGCTGAGCGCCAAGCTCGGCGAGCAGCTCGGCCAGTCGTTCGTGATCGACAATCGCAGCGGCGCCGGCGGCTCGATCGCCGCCGACAACGTCGCCAAGTCGGCGCCCGACGGCTATTCGGTACTGCTCGGCAACATCGGCAGCCACGCGCTCGTTCCCCACCTCTACGCCAGGCCGCCCTACGATCCCCTGAAGGACTTCGAGACCGCGGCCTGGATCGGCACGCAGCCCAACCTGCTGGTCTGCCATCCCTTGTTTCCGCACGACACGCTGCCGAAGCTCGTCGCCGCGGCGAAGGCGGAGCCCGGCAAGTATTCGTATGGCAACTCCGGCGTCAGCACCTCTCCCGCCCTCGCCATCGAGCTCCTCAAGCAGCGCACCGGCATCGAGATGGTCTCGGTCAGCTATCGGGGCGCCGCGGCCTCGTCGGCCGACGTGGTGTCGGGCCACCTTCCCATGTGCATCGCCAACATCGATTCCCTGACCGCCCAGGTGAAGGCGGGAAAGCTGAGGCCGATCGCCAGCACGGGCGC
>CAZHQA010000419.1:1565-3120 GCA_964533955.1 uncultured Reyranella sp.
CTTCATCCGGTCTGAATACAAGCGCTGGGGCGAGGTAATTCGTGCCGCGGGCATCGCGCTCCAGTAGGCACCTCGTGCCTGACCTTCTGGCGCCGGGCCTTGACCTGGTGTTCTGCGGCACTGCGCCCAGCCCCGCCTCCTTCAAGGCGCAGGCCTACTACGCCAATCCGGGCAACGCCTTCTGGGCTACCCTGCAGGCCGTGGGGCTGACGCCGGAACGGCTCGCGCCGCAGCGCTATCGCGAACTTCTGACGTGGCGGATCGGGCTCACCGACCTTAACAAGACCGAGTACGGCTCCGACCACGAGCTGAGCGCACACGCCATGGACGCGGCGTCGTTGCACGCCAAGTTGCGCAAATACCGGCCGGCGGCGGTGGCCTTTACCAGCAAGAACGCCGCCGCGCTCGGGCTCGGCGTCAAGGCGCCATCCTACGGTCGCCAGCTCGACCCGCTCGAAGGCGCCGCGGTCTTCGTGCTGGCCTCGCCGTCGGGCCGGGCGCGCTCGTTCTGGACCATCGAGCCGTGGCGCGCCGCGGCGGAATTCGTGAAGGAAAGGCGCCTCGTGCGCGAACGCGCGGCATGAGGATGACCCGTCGCGCCGGACTGACGGCGGCGCTGTTCGCGCCTGCCATCGCGCGCGCTCAGGAGAGGCAAACCATGCTGCAGGACCTGGCGCGGCGCGCCGCGATCTATCTTTTTCCAATCTACGAGATGTACCGCACGCGCTGGAACGCGACGGTCAACGAAAAGAACCCGGGGCGCCAGAAGCTGAACCACTTCCTGCATGTGCCGGCGCTCGCCACGCACCGCAGCCGTGCCGTCACCACGCCCAATACCGACACGCTCTATTCGTCAGCCTGGCTCGACCTGTCGCTCGAGCCGCTGTTCCTCACCGTGCCCGACATGGGCGGCCGCTACTACAGCTTCGCCTTCATGAGCCTCAGCACCGACAACTTCGCCTATGTCTGCCGCCGGCTCGACGGCAACCGGCCGAAGCCGCGCATGATCGTCGGGCCGAGCTGGAATGGCGACGCCGAGCACGAGGTCGAACTGGTGCGTTCGCCGACCAACGGCGTCTGGCTGCTCGGCCGAGTCCTGGTCGACGGCCCACCTGACCTAGAATCCGTCTGGACCTTGCAGTCGCGCACCCTGCTCGAGACGCCCGACATGCGCAACGAGCGGCGCATCCTCGAGACCCAGGAGCTGATGCGCCAGCGCTCGTCGCCGCCGGCCGAGGCGCTCGCCGACTGGCCCGCCCCCAACCCCGCCGATCCTTTCGACTTGTTCGAGGTCGGCTTGCGCGCCCTGGGCGAAGGTCCGCTCGGCGAGCGCGACCGCACGGCGATGGAATCGTTCGCCGAGCTGAAGCTCCGCCCCGGGCGCAAGTTCGATGCCCGCGGCTTTTCCGAGTCCGAGCGGGCAGCGATCCTGGCCGGCACGGCCCAGGCCCGGAGTGAGATCCGCGCCGCCGGCCGGCGCTACGGCGAGACTGTGAACGGCTGGAACTATCCGGCGCGCAATCTCGGCAATTTCGGCAACGACTATCTCTATCGT
>CAZHQA010000420.1:0-3112 GCA_964533955.1 uncultured Reyranella sp.
CCCATCGCCTCGCCGCCGGTCGAGATGGCGCGCAGATTGTAGTCCCAGCGGTCCCGGGGCCGGTCGACCTGGCGCATCATCTTGAGCGCGGTGGGCGGTATGAAGCTCACGCCGACCTTGTGCTTGGCCAGCATGGCAAAGGCGCGCTCCGGATCGAACTTGGCGAAGCGATGGGCCAGCACCGGCGTGCCGTAGAACCAGGCGGGGAAGAGAGCATCGAACAGGCCGGCGATCCAGGCCCACTCGGCCGGCGTCCACATCACCTCGTTGCCGCGCGGCCAGTGGCCGAGCCACTGCTCGACCGGCGGGATCGAGCCGATCATCACGCGATGGGCGTGCAGGGCGCCCTTGGGCTGGCCGGTGGTGCCCGAGGTGTAGATCAAGAGCGCCGGATCCTCGGCACGGGTATCGACGGTGGTGAAGTCGTCCGACGCGGCGGCGAGCAGGCGGTCCCAGTCGAGGAACTCGGTGCCGTGCGCACCGGCGCCGATCACGATCACGGTCTTGAGGTGAGGCAGGCGCTCGCGCACTGCCAGCACCTTGGGCAGCTGGCCCATGTCGGTGATCACCGCCCTGGCCTCGGCATTGGCCAGACGGAATTCGAGCGCGTCCTCGCCGAACAGGGTGAACAGCGGCAGTACGACCGCGCCCATGCGGTAGCCGGCGAGATGGCAGAGCGCCAGTTCGGCGCTCTGGCTCAGGAACACGCCGACGCGATCGCCTGGTGCGACGCCCTTGGCCTTGAGCGCATTGGCCAGGCGCGAACTGGTGGCGAGCAGCTCGCCGAACGTCCAGTGGCGCACGCTGCCGTCGACATTCTCCACGATCATCGCCAGCGCATGGCCGGGATGGCGCTCGCACACCGCGCGCCCGAGATTGAAGCGCTCGGGCTTCGGCCAACGGAACTGGCGCATCGCTTGTTCGTAGGAGACGCCGCGCGGGATCATGTCAGGGGTTTACGCGAGTGATGACCTTGCCCGCCAGCAGTTCTTCCGTCGTCGGTACCCAGAGCGAGGCGGCCGGCGTGTCGAAGACACGGTCGGCGAACTCCGGGGTCAGCCGGGCGCTGTAGACCAGGAAACGGCGGATGCCGCGGTTGCTTTCGTACATGTCGGTGTCGCCCATGCCCGGGAAGCTCGCGCGATGAAAGCCCAGCCGGCCTTTCGGCCCCACGCTGCGCTCGACTCCGCCGAGGAAGGCGATGGTGCAGGCCGAGGCACAACCGGCGTCGACATGGGTAGCAAGCTTGCGCTCGCGAAACATTCGGAAGAGCTCGAAGCCGCTGGAGGCCCGGCCGCCCGGGCCCGCCAGCACGACGACACGAATATTCTTGTTCTCGGCCAACGCACGACGCACGGCATCTTCGCTGCGCAGGCCATAGGTGCCCTCGACATGGAGGGTGCGGCCGTCGGCGCTGACCGAAACCGAGAGGTCGCCGCCGAGCCGCGCGTCGCCGGTATAGAGGTTCCACATCTCGTCGAGCGCCGGCAAGGCGCGGTCCCAGACCGTCTGGCCGATCACGAAGACCGACGCCGTGGCAGCGCCGGCCGTCAGTGCGAAAAGCCATCGCCGGCCGCTGCGCCCGCCGGCTCTCACCACCAGAAAGATCTGCCAGGTCGCGAACAGGGTCCCCATGGCACAGAGCAGGGCAGGCAGGGCGATATGCGCCCACGTGAGGGCGCCGCCGGCGAATACCGCCACCGATACGCTGCCCAGCCCGACCAGCAGCGCAATTGCCGCCCACACACCGCGATAGTAGAGGGACAGAGAAAGCGGCGCCGTGCCGTCGCGCCACAGCGGCACGCCGATCGCCTCGAGATGGCCCTGTCGCGCCTTCTTGCAGCCGTTGCGGTAGCCCAGCGCCTTGGCGAGAGCATCATCCACCGCGCCGGGCGCAAGCCTGATCTCCCTCGATCCAATGCCGCGTGCAGCAGTCTCGGCGAACTCGGACAGCAGGCGGGCCTGCGCTGCGTCCGGCGCCTTGAAATGCTCGATCAGCAGATAGCCATCGGCCTGAACCAGCTCGAGCAGGGCGGTGATGCCGCTATCGCCGTCGATCACGAAGGTGGCACGGCGCTCATCGGTTGCCGACGGCACGAGGCCGGGCACCAGGCTTGCGACGCCGGTGGCGTCGGCATCGGTGGCGCGGCGGGGGTGGGGTGTTCCCATGGACAGACGCGCGCTATGCTGCGGCAGTTCCCGCGGAGCGTCCACATGTCCCCCGACGATCATGCCTTTGCGCCCTTGAGAGTGGGGCGCAGTGCCGAAGAAGGCATAAAGACCATGCCGTCGGTTTGCCCGCATGACTGCACCAGCACCTGCGCGCTGGAGGTCGAGCGGCTGTCGCCGACGCGGATCGGCCGGGTCCGCGGCTCACAGCGCAACGACTATACCGCCGGCGTGATCTGCGAGAAGGTGGCGCGCTACGCCGAGCGCATCCACCATCCCGACCGGCTGATCAAGCCGCTGCGTCGGGTCGGGCCCAAGGGCTCGAAGCAGTTCGCCGAAATCTCGTGGAAAGACGCCCTCGACATCGTCGCCGAGCAGTTCATCGCCAAGGCGCGCCAGCACGGCAGCGAGACGATCTGGCCCTACTACTATGCCGGCACCATGGGGTTGGTTCAGCGCGACGGCATCAATCGCCTGCGCCATGCGATGAAGTACTCGCGCTGGTTCTCGACGATTTGCGTGAGCCTGGCCGACACCGGCTGGATCGCCGGCACCGGCATCAAGCGGGGCGCCGATGTGCGCGAGATCGACCAGCATTCGGACCTTGTCGTGATCTGGGGCGGCAACCCGGTCAATACCCAGGTCAACGTCATGACCCACGCGATGAAGGCCAAGAAGCGTGGCGCGAAGCTCGTCGTCGTCGATCCCTATTGCACCGGCACGGCCGAGCAGGCCGACCTGCATCTCGCGGTGCGCCCCGGCACCGACGGGGCGCTCGCGGCCGGCGTCATGCATGTACTGTTCAAGGAGGGTTATGCCGACTGGGACTACATGCGCAGATACACGGACGCGCCCGATGAGCTGGCAGCGCATGTCGCAACGCGCACGCCGGAATGGGCGTCGAACATCACCGGGCTCTCGGTCGAGGAAATCGTGTCTTTTG
>CAZHQA010000421.1:0-3050 GCA_964533955.1 uncultured Reyranella sp.
CGCAGTCCCAGCGTGTGCCAGATATCGTGGAAAGTGGCGCTCGATTTGGGATACAGGAAGGTCTTCGTTTCCTTGGTGCCTGCCACGCGCAGATGGGCGCCAAGCCAGGTGGCGTTCTGACTGCCGCTCATGAAGCGCCATTTTCCCGTGATGCGGTACCCGCCTTCCACGGGCGTGGCTTCATACGGTGAACCGGGAGGTCCCCAGGCGACGATCCCGTCCGGCCTGCCGAAGATCTCCTGGGCAATATTCGGAAGAAGATAGGCGCTCGTGGTCGAGCAGCCGTTGCTTTGACATACCACCCACCCGGTGGATCCATCCGCAGTGGCGAGCGCCTCGGTCACCTGGGCGAAGATCGAGGGTTTCAGCTCCATTCCGCCGACCGATTTCGTCTTCAGCATGGTGAAGAACCCGCCATCGATCAGGGCTTTGACGACGGGCTTGGTGAGTTCGCGGATCTGGTCGTTCTCGTCCGAGGCGGCGGCGATCAGGGGCATGAGATCGCGCGCTTTCTGCACCTGCGGATGGACGGTCGGCATGTTTGTCTCCTGCTCCGCGAAAGCGCGGCCCCGGTTGATTACCGACGGGCCGGGCGCTCCGGTCAAGCGATGGCCCGCGCAGGGCGAAAGTCTCGACGGGCGGTCGCCTCGCCGGGTGGGTGCGGCCTATGTTCTTCAGTGATCGTTCGCCTTGTCGCTCCACAGGCGGACGGGCCTTTGACCGGCGGGCTTTTTGCTTGATGCTGTCCTGCCGCCGAATCGCCCAGGACCCGCATCATGCACCGTCGCAGTCTCCTTGCCGCACCACTGCTCGCCGCGCCGCTCGCCGCCCGTGCGCAGTCGCTCTTCGGCGACCGGCCGATCCGCATGATCGTGCCGGTGGCGGTCGCCGGTGCCTCTGACATCGTGGCCCGCATCATGGCGGATGCGATGACGCCGCTGCTGAAACGCCCGATCGTCGTGGAGAACATCGCGGGCGCCGGCAGCACGCTCGGCGCCAACACCTTCCAGCAAGCGCCGGCGGATGGGCAGACGATCTATGTCCCCACCAACAACCACGCGCTCATGAAGCTGATCTATCCACAATTCGCCTATGACCCGGCGGTGGATTTCGTGCCGATTGCCCTCGTTTCGCGCCAGCCCTTCGTGCTTGCCGTGCATTCCTCGGTGCCCGTGAACAGCGTGCCGGAGCTGATTGCCTGGCTGCGCCAGCGCGGCACGGCGGCCAATTGCGGCGCGGCCGCGCCGGGGGCGGTCAACTACATGGCGGCCGAGCTGCTGAAGCTCCGCGCCGGCGTGGACTTCACCATCGTGTCCTATCGCGCTGCCGCCGCCGCCGCCCAGGATCTGGCTGAAGGCCGGCTCGATCTCACCGTCGACAGCCCGACGCTGCTGATGCCGTTGGTCCGCCAAGGCAAGCTGCGCGCCCTGGCGGTGACGATGGCCGGCGGGTCGACGCTGTTGCCCGACCTGCCGGGACTGCAGGAGGCGGGCGTGCCGGACTACGACAACGCTGCCTGGACGATGATCTTCGTCCGTCCCGGTACACCCGAACCGGCGCAGGCGGTGCTGCGTGCCGCCGCGGCGCGCGCCGTGGCCGACCCGGCCGTGCGCCAGCGTCTCGCAGCCTCGGGCTTCGAAACCTGGCCCGATTCCTCTCCCGCCGCGGCCGAGACGCTGCTGCGGGCGGAGATCGCGCGGTGGACGCCGATCGTCGCTCGCCTGAACCTCAAACCCAGCTGAAGGGGCGGACATGGGCGGACAGATCGAGAAGCTCGCGCAATTCGTCGCGCGCACGGGCTGGGACGACATGCCGGAGGCGGTCCACCGCCGAGCCAAGCTCGTCCTGCTGGACACGATCGGCGTGACGCTGGCCGGCGCCGCGCGGCCCGAGGTCATCGGGCTGCGCGACCGGCTCCTGGCGGGCGCGGGTCGAGGTGCCACGATCCTTGCGGCCGGACTGCCGCAGGCCGACATCCGCACGGCGGCGCTGCTGAACGGTATCGCCGCGCGGTCGGTGGAGCTGTGCGACGGCGCGCGCGGCCTTCAGCCGTCGCCGCACATCCTGCCGGGCGTCCTGGCCATCGCCGAGCAGCGAGCCTTGGGCGGGCGTGCCATGATGGGCGCCTTCATCCTCGGCTACGAAGCGGCAGGGCGGCTTAATCGCGGCTACACGCAGCGCGCGTTCTCTCATCCCAATGGGCAGATCTCGCTGCTCGGTGCAGCGGCGGCCGGCGCGCGACTCCAGGGGATGGATGGCGCCGGTGTCAGCCTGGCGATGCGCATCGCCACCACCATGCTGATGACGCCGAGCTACAACAACACCGTCGCCGGCGGCACGACGCTGAACCTGCCGGCAGGCATGGGCGCAGTGGCCGGGACGCTGGCGCCGGACATGGCGGCGGGCGGCTACGCGGCACAAGAGGACGCCATCGAGGAGGCGCTCGGCGTCATGGTGGGCGCGGGCTTCGCGCCTGCGGATCTGCCCGACGACATGGGCCGGCGCTGGGAAATCCTGGAGAACTATTTCCGCTTCTATGCCTGCTGCAATCCGATTCACGCGGCGCTGGACAGCCTGGCCGACACCCTGGCTGTGCTGAAGCCCAAGCCAGACGAGGTTGCGCAGGTCGAGGTGCAGACCTTCGCCTTCGCCTCTGTCATGCGCAACCCGGCGCCGCCCAACTACTTTGCCTCGAAATATTCACTGCCGCATGCGGCGGCGGTGCTGATCGCGCGTGGCGGCCTGGGCTTTGCCGATATCGACGACAGCGCGCTGGAAGATCCGGTCATCGCCGCGCTGCGGCCGCTGGTGCGGATCGCGGAGGATCCGGCGATGACGGCGCGCAGTACGCCGACGATCAGGCCCGGCCGTGTCACACTGACTCTGAAGGACGGACGCAGCGCGACGGCGGCGCGGGAGAGCTCGCTGCGCGACCTGCTGAAGGAGGACCCGGAGCCGCAGGTTCGCGCGAAGTTTCGCGAACTGGCGGCGACGCACCTCACGCCCGCCGGGATGGACGCGATCGAAGCGGCGGTGGATCGCTGCGAAGA
>CAZHQA010000422.1:0-3045 GCA_964533955.1 uncultured Reyranella sp.
ACCAGGTAAGAGTGCACGCAACCCGCCGCCAGGATCATCGGCAGCGCGGCGCGCTCGGGATCGACGTTGGCGTCGGTCAACACGATGTGCAGGCAGCCCGAACGGACGGCGTCCTCGGCTTCCTTGGCGATGCGGTCGAATGCCTGGCGCATGGCATCGAGGCCGCCCTTCACTTCGAACGTGCAGTCGATGCGCGCGGCGGTGTCGCCCATGTACTTGCGCATCGCCTCGAACTCGGCGTTGAGCACGATCGGCGACTGCAGCGACAGCATCTCGCTTTGCTCGGGCGATTCGTCGAGGATGTTGCCGAGATTGCCGAGCCGCGTGCGGATCGTCATGACGTTGCGCTCGCGCAGGCTGTCGATCGGCGGGTTCGTCACCTGGCTGAAGTTCTGGCGAAAATAATGGTGCATGCCGCGATAGGTGTCGGACAGCACCGCGAGCGGAGCGTCGTCGCCCATCGAACCGACGGCCTCCTTGCCATCCTCGACCATGGGATGAAGGATCATCTCGAGATCCTCGATCGACCATCCGACCGCGAACTGGCGCCGCCGCAGCTCGTCCGGCGCAAAGCGCTGCTCATGCGGCGTATCCTGCTTGATCAGCGAATCGAGCTCGACGGTGCGCGACGTCCAGGCGGCATAGTCGTGCGTGTCGGCGAGCATGTCCTTCAGCTCGCGGTCCTTGTAGAGCTGGGGCTGGTCCATATCGACGGCCAGCATCTCGCCCGGGCCAAGCCGGCCCTTCTCGACGATCTTGCGCTCGTCCTGCGGCACCATGCCGGCCTCGGAGCCGGCGATCAGCAGTTGCTCCGAGGTCACGACGAAGCGCATCGGGCGCAAGCCGTTGCGGTCGAGCCCGACCAGTGCCCACTTGCCGGCGACGGCGGCGATGGCGGCCGGGCCGTCCCACGGCTCCATCACGCCGTTCACGTAGTTGTACATGGCGCGATGCCGGGCGGGGACGTTCGGGTTGGCGGCCGAGGCTTCGGGAATCATCATGGTCTTGACCATCGGCAGGTTGCGATGGCCGCGCACCAGCAGCTCGAACACGTTGTCGAGCGCCGAGGAGTCCGAGGCGCCGGGCTGGATGATCGGCTTGAGGTCCTCGATCGAGCGGCCGAAGCTGTCATGCGCCAGCCGCGCCTCGTGGCTCTTCATCCAGTTGACGTTGCCGAGCAGCGTGTTGATCTCGCCGTTGTGCGCCAGCACTCGGAACGGCTGGGCCAGCCGCCATTGCGGGAAGGTATTGGTCGAGTAGCGCTGGTGAAAGATGGCGAAGCGCGAGGTGAAGCGCTCGTCGAGCAGGTCCGGATAGAACTGCGACAGGTGCTCGGCCAGGAACATGCCCTTGTAGATCAGCGATCGGCAGCTGAGCGAGCAGACGTAGAACTCGCCGATGTTCTCGGCGATCGCCGCCTTCTCCATGCGCCGGCGCAGGATGTAGAGCTGCTTCTCGAACTCGCGATTGTCGAGCCGGGGATCGCCGCGGCCGATCAGGATCTGCTCGATCTCGGGTCGCGTCGCGTTGGCCTTCTCGCCGATCACCGAGATGTCGACCGGCACCTGGCGCCAGCCGAGGATCGAATGGCCGGCACGCAGGATCTCGGTCTCGACGATGATGCGGCAGCGCTCCTGCGCGTCGAGGTCGGTGCGCGGCAGGAATACTGTGCCGACGGCAATGCGGCCGCTCTGCGGGACCTCGCCGCTGGCGTCGCGGATGTACTCCCTGAAGAAATCCTGCGGGATCTCGACGTGGATGCCCGCGCCGTCGCCGGTCTTGCCGTCGGCGTCGACGGCACCGCGATGCCATACCGCCTTCAGGGCATCGATGCCGGCCGCGACCACGTCGCGACGGCGCTTGCCGTCCAGCGCCACGATCAGGCCGACGCCGCAGGAGTCCATCTCCTGGGCGGGATTGTAGCCATAGGCGTCGGTGAGGCGCTCGGTGCCCTCGCGGTACTGGCGGACGAATTCTTCAGCGGACATGACGGACTTCCTTGTGCGTCTGACCCCCTCCCCCGTCTTCGGGGGCGGTGTCGCGTCCGACGCGACGGAGGGGTCTTCACCTCATGAATCGGAAAACAGCTTCCCGGCCTCGGCCCAGTTCTCTTTCTTGATGTCGGTCAGGATGACCTGCACGTCGCCAGGCGTGCAGCCGAGGGCGCGGCAGGTGCCCTCGGTGAGCTCCTTGGCCAGTTTGCGGCGCTGCTCCAGCGTGCGGCCCTCGAACATCTGGACGTTGATCATCGGCATGGCTCTCTCCTCCTAGTTCTTGTGCTCGATCGAGACGTAGCCCGGCTGGTCCGCGACGCGGCTCAGCCAGCTGGCGACGTGGGGATAGCTGTCGAGCAGGAAGCCGCCTTCCTGCGCCACGTGCGTGTAGGCATAGAGCGCAATGTCGGCGATCCCGTAGCGGCCGCCGACGAAGAACCGATGGTGCGCCAGGTGCTGCTCCATCACGCCGAGCGCGGCATAGCCGCCCTTCATGCGGTTGGGCAGCTCGAGCTCCTGTTGCGGCGTCAGCTTGGCGAAGAAGTGCTTCCAGAAGCGTGCCACGGCGATGTAGGGCTCGTGGCTGTACTGCTCGAAGAACATCCATTGCAGCGTGCGCGCACGCTCGAGGCGATCGACGGGCGCGAACCGGGTGCCCTCGGCGAGGTACCAGAGGATGGCGTCGGATTCCGAGAGACAGGTGCCGTCCTCGAGTTCCAGAGTCGGGATGCGGCCGTTGGGGTTCTTGGCCAGGAATTCCGGTGTGCGCGTCTGTCCCTGCAGGATATCGCGCTCGACCAGCTTGTAGGGCAGTCCGAGCTGCGCCAGCAGCAGGCGGACCTTGTAGCCGTTGCCCGAGCCCATGAAGTCGTAAAGCGTCATCATGGCCGTTACTCCGCGGCCACGGCGAGGGCTGCCTGCGCCTTGGCGGCCAGCCAGGCATGGATGCGCTCGGCGGCGTCGCGGCCGTCGCGCACCGCCCACACCACCAGTGACGCGCCGCGCACGATGTCGCCGGCGGCAAACACGCCGTCGAGGCTGGTCATCATCG
>CAZHQA010000423.1:0-3028 GCA_964533955.1 uncultured Reyranella sp.
ACGTAGTCGTCGTAGGCGATGGTCTCGGCGCGGATGAAGCCCTTCTCGAAGTCCGTGTGGATGACGCCGGCCGCCTCGGGGGCGCGGGCTTCGCGGCGCACTGTCCAGGCGCGCGCCTCCTTCGGTCCGACGGTGAAGAAGGTCACGAGATCGAGCAACTGGTAGCCGGCGTGCACGACACGGGCGAGCCCGGTCTCCTTCAGGCCTAGATCGCCGAGATACTCGGCCTGGTCTTCGACCGGCAGTTGCGCCACCTCGGCCTCGATGGCGGCCGAGATCACCACGGACGGGATGCCGCGCTTGCTTGCGAACGCCTCGGCCGCTGCACTGTGCTTGTTGCCCGTGGCTGCCGAGGCCTCTTCGACGTTGAGCACATACATCATGGGCTTGGCGGTGATGAGCTGGAGGCGCGCGAATACCGGACGCTCCTCCGCCGTCAGGGCCGCCTCGCGCGCCGGCTTGCCGTCGCGCAGCGCATCCAGTGCCTTCTTGACCACCGGCGCCTCGCCGGCGGCCTCCTTGTCGCCGCCCTTGGCCCGCTTCTCGAGGTTGGGCAGGCGCTTTTCCAGCGAATCGAGGTCGGCCAGCATCAGCTCGGTCTCGACGATCTCGGCATCGCGCACCGGATCGACGCTGCCCGAGACGTGAGTGACGTCGGAGTCCTCGAAGCAGCGCAGCACGTGGGCGATGGCGTCGACCTCGCGGATGTTGGCGAGGAACTGGTTGCCCAGACCCTCTCCTTTGGAAGCGCCCTTCACCAACCCGGCGATGTCGACGAACTCGAGCTGGGTGTTGACGACCTTGGCCGACGCCGCGATCGCCGCGAGCTTGTCGAGCCGCGGATCGGGCACGGCGACACGGCCGACGTTCGGCTCGATGGTGCAGAACGGATAGTTGGCCGCCTGCGCCGCCTGGGTGGCGGTCAGGGCATTGAACAGGGTCGACTTGCCGACATTGGGCAGGCCGACGATTCCGCAGTTGAAACCCATCGTTCGCTCTACGCTTCTACTCTTTGAGGTTCAGTCTTGCCGGCAGGTCGGGCGGCGGCGCGAGGTGCGCTACCCGGCTCATGTATTTCTCGTCGCCCTTCGCTCCGCCCTCGGCCAGCAGGGCCGACTCCTCGGCCAGCGCGTGCAGTACCTTGGGGACCCAGCCGGTTCTGGGGTCGCGCTCGTCCGGCTCGAAATCGCGCAGTACCCAGTGCAGCACCAGATCCTTGTGACCGGGATGGCCGATGCCGATTCGTACCCGGCGGTAATCGTTGCCGAGGTGGGCGTCGATGTCGCGCAGCCCGTTGTGGCCGCCCGCCCCGCCGCCCTTCTTCATGCGCACCCGGCCGGGCGCCAGGTCGAGCTCGTCGTGAAACACCACGACGCGGTCGAGCGGCACCTTGAGATAACGCACGGCCTCGCCGACCGCCATGCTCGATTCATTCATGAAGGTCTGGGGCTTGAGCACGACCGTGCGCTCGCCGCCCAGATGACCTTCGGTGACGTGAGCGTTGAAGCGCTCGCGCCACGGCTGGAAGACACGGCGGCCGACGATTTCGTCGACCGCCATGAATCCCACATTGTGCCGATGGCCGGCATAGCGCGGCCCGGGGTTACCGAGCCCGACCAGCAGCAGCATCGAGCCGCTGCCGGCCTACTTCTTGGCCGGAGCCGGCGCCTTGCCACCCGCACCGGGAGCCGCGGCACCTGCGGCCGGAGCAGCACCCGCAGCGGGAGCCGCGCCTGGAGCGGTCGCAGCCGCACCGGCGGCCGGAGCTGCCGCACCTTCGGCAGCAGCCGGAGCCGACGCGGCAGCGGCGGCATCGGCAGCGGCCTGGGCCGCGGCTTCGCGGACGACCGTCGGAGCGGCGATCGAGGCCACCGTCGGGTTCTTGTCACGGGTGATGACGCGGACGCCCTCGGGGACGTTCAATGCCGACAGGTGGATGGAATGGCCGATCTCGAGGCCGGTCAGGTCGACCTCGAAGTATTCGGGGATCGTGGCCGGCTTGGTGCGCACGGTGATCTCGTGCATGACCACGTTCAGCACGCCGCCGCGCTTGATGCCGGGAGCGGCCGCTTCGTTCCTGAAGTGGACCGGCACCTGCACGGTGATGATCGAATCGGGCCCGATGCGCAGGAAATCCAGATGCAGCGGCTTGTCAGTCACCGGGTCGACCTGCACGTCGCGCGGCAGGACCTCGAAGCCCTGGCCGTCGACCTCGATTTCGAGCCGGTGATTGAAGAAGCCTTCCTTGTGCATCTCGCGTTCGACCGACTTCGGTTCGACCGAGATCATCATCGGGGGTTGCTTGTCGCCGTAGATGACGGCGGGGATCAGTCCGTCGCGACGGCTGGAACGGGCGCCCCCTTTGCCGGCCCGGTCCCGCTTCTTCGCGATGACCTTTGACGTTGTTGCCATTTTCACTCTCTCCTTTGCTCTCTCTTCATCGCGGCGTGGCCTCCAGGGGTGCCCATCGCCGGATCTCTCAAAATCAATCGAACAGGCTGGAGACCGAAGTCTCCTCGGATATGCGCTTCATCGCCTCGGCCATCAGGCTGGCGATGCTGAGCGGCCGCACGTTGGGCGACACGCGCACCGCCTCGGTCGGCTGAATCGAATCTGTGATCACCAGCTTCTCCATCGGCGAAGCGGCAATGCGCGCCACCGCGCCGCCCGACAGCACGCCATGGGTGGCGTAGGCGCACACCGACCTGGCGCCCTGATCCATCAGGGCGACGGCGGCATTGCACAGCGTGCCGGCCGAATCGACGATGTCGTCCATCAGGATGCAGTCGCGGTTCTTGACGTCGCCGATCACGTTCATGACCTCGCTGACGCCGGCCCGCTCGCGCCGCTTGTCGATGATGGCGAGGTCGGCATCGACCCTCTTGGCGATCGCGCGGGCCCTCACCACGCCGCCGGTATCGGGCGACACCACGGTGAGGTTGCGGTTCGCCAGCGTCTCCTTGATGTCGCGACTGAACACCGGCCCGGCATAGAGGTTGTCGAGCGGGATGTCGAAGAAGCCCTGGAT
>CAZHQA010000424.1:0-2994 GCA_964533955.1 uncultured Reyranella sp.
TCGGTAGCGCCCAGCTTCTCGGTGTTGCGGCGCTCGGAAACGGAAAGCTGTTCGCGCTGGCTCGCTATTTCGGCGAGCATGTTGTCGCCGGCCACTATGCGCCCTTCGGCCTGCACCTTGTCGGTCTTGATCGCCTCGTACGCCGGTGCACCGAACCCTACCGCGACAATCGCGACGTCGCTGTCGGGAACGAGCCCGTTGGACTGCAGCAGTTCCTTGAGCATCGGCATGCCGCCGGTCGACAGCGCCGGCACGCCAATCGTCTTGCCCTTGAAGTCCTTCATGCTCTTGACCGGCCCGTCCTCGAGCGCCACCACCGACCAGTCATTGACGGTATTCAGCATGACCGAGCGCAGGGTCATCTTGTTGTTGGCGTTCGACTGCACGACCACGCTGGAATTGACCTGGGCGAAATCGACGTTGCCCGCGGCGAGCTGCTGGATCGCCTCGAGGGAGCCGCCGACCGCCACGACCTCGACGTCGAGACCTTCCTGTTTCCAGTAGCCGAGCGGCTGCGGCATCGTGAGCCAAGGATAGGCGATGTTGATGACGCGCGCGCCCATGGCGATCTTCACCTTCTTCGGCGCGGGCTGCGCCTCGACGGCGGAGGCGCCGGCGAGCAACCCCACCAGCGCGATGAACCAGGCGAGCAATCGTAGTGACATTGGCCCTCCCTCTTCCGGCCGCAGTCCACCTCCGCAAGAAACATGCCGGCCTGCCTGGCTACCGGCCTGCACTTGCTCCGCACATGCCAGGCGCCTTCCGCGAGCTGGAAACAAGCCCCGTCAACGAACCGACCGAAGCTCTGTCGATACGTAGTTCTACATAGTATCCGGGTGGCTCGCTGTTCCGTTGAGCCAGATCAACGAATGCCGCCGCAGGGTGGGCGAAGTTATTGCATGCGACCAGACAGATCGGGGCCCATGACGGCCGACGACGTCGGCAAGGAGCCCGTGACGAGGGACACCCAGCTGGTGCTCACCAGCCCGGCTCTTCCTGCGCCGGCCGAACCGTCCGGGAATTCCCGCCAACTCATTCCCTATGGACGCACCAGCGCCCGAAGGAGCTGGTTGCGCCTGGCCATGCTGTCCCTGGCCGTCGCTCTCGGGGCTGCAGGCGGCGGCTATTGGTGGCTGCATCGCCTACCACCCCTGCCGCCCGGCATCGCCGTCGGCAACGGACGGATCGAGGCCGATCCTATCGACATCGCCACCAAGTTCCCCGGGCGCATCTTCCAGTTGTTCGTCGACGAAGGGTCGATGGTCAAGGCGGGCCAGGTCGTCGCAACCATGGACACGCGCGATCTCGAGACCAACCTGAAGCGGTCGGAAGCGCAGGTGGAGCGGGCGCAAAAGGCGATCGCCGAGGCGCACGCCAATGTCGAGCAGCTTCACGCACAGGTCGTACTCGCCAGGCAGGAGATCGAGCGCGCGCAGTCCCTGCTCAAGAACGGCTGGACGACGCGCGAAGTGCTCGATCAGCGCCAGCAGCAGCTGGATGGTGCCCGTGCGGGCGAGGTTGCCGCCGTCGCGCGGGTCGCCGTTGCCGAGCACGCATTGCGGGCGGCAGAGCAGGACGTCGAACTCTACAAGGTCAATATCGCCGACAACGCGCTGGTTGCGCCGCGCGACGGGCGCATCGAGTACCGCATCGCCAATATCGGCGAGGTGCTGCCGGCCGGAGGAAAGGTTTTCACCATGATCGACGTCTCGTACGTCTACATGGACATCTACCTGCCCACTCTCGTCGCAGGTCGCGTCAAGATCGGCGACGATGCCCGCATCGTCCTCGACGCCTATCCCGAGATGGCGATCCCGGCGAAGGTGACCTTCATCGCCACCCAGGCGCAGTTCACGCCTAAGATGGTCGAGACCCAGACGGAGCGCGACAAGCTCATGTTTCGCATCCGGGCTCGCATCGATCCCGTTCACCTGCACGCCCATGCCGAAGCCGTCAGGAGCGGCCTGCCAGGCGTCACCTACGTCAGGTTCGAGCCCAAGACCGACTGGCCGGAGCGGCTGCAAGGTCGGCCCTAGCCATGTCGGCCGCCGGCGCGCCGGTCATTCGCCTGACAGGTGTCAGGCACCGCTACAAAAACGTCGTCGCCCTCGCAGGGATCACACTCGAGATATCCGCTGGCCGCATGGTCGGCCTGATCGGCCCCGACGGGGTGGGCAAATCATCGCTGCTGGGCCTGATCGCAGGGGCAAAACGAATCCAGACAGGCCGAATCGAGGTGCTGGGCGGCGACATGTCGAGGGCTGGCCATCGTCAAGCTGTCTGCCCGCGCATCGCATACATGCCCCAAGGCCTTGGCAAGAACCTCTATCCCGACCTCACCGTGCGCGAGAACATCGACTTCTTCGGCCGGCTGTTTGGCCATCGCCGGGCCAGCCGAGCGGTGCGCATCCATGAGTTGCTGGACAGCACGGGCCTTGCCCCTTTCTCCAACCGGCTGGCCAAGCAGCTTTCCGGTGGCATGCGCCAGAAGCTCGGCCTGTGCTGTGCGCTGATCCACGATCCCGACCTGCTCATCCTGGACGAGCCCACAACCGGGGTGGACCCTCTGTCGCGGCGCCAATTCTGGCAACTCGTCGACCGCATTCGCGCCCGCCGTCCGGGCATGAGCGTCGTCGTGGCGACGGCCTACATGGAGGAGGCGGAGCGGTTCGACTGGTTGATCGCCATGAATGCCGGCAATGTACTGGCCTCAGGCACGCCCGACGAGGTCAAGTCGACGACCCGCTCGGCAACGATCGAGGCCGCCTTCGTCGCCCTGCTGCCCGCCGCGGCGACGGCCGGCCACCACCGGCCCGAGATCCCTCTCCGTCGCAAGTTCGACCATCAGCGTGTGATCGTCGCGCGCGACCTCACCCGGCGTTTCGGCGAATTCACCGCCGTCGACCGAGTGAGCTTCGACATCGATCGTGGCGAGATCTTCGGATTTGTCGGCTCGAACGGCTGCGGCAAGACCACCACCATGAAGATGCTGAC
>CAZHQA010000425.1:0-2981 GCA_964533955.1 uncultured Reyranella sp.
CCCCCTCCGTCGCGGTGTGACCGCGCCACCTCCCCCGAAGACGGGGGAGGGGAATTCTTGGAACCCATCGCCGCTTACTTCCGCTTGATGCCGATCAGGCGGCCGGCCTGGGCGGGGCGCGGCAGGCTGGCGTGCGCGGCGGCCATCTTCTCGATGCGCGGCATCGCCCATTCCGGCCACGGCGCCGAGCGGCGGGTGGCGTAGTCGATGTTCATCAGCATCAGCTCGTTGGTCGCGGCGAGGTAGCCTTCGCGGCCGTGATACATCAGGTGGATGTAGTGGAGGCGCTTGGCGTCGTGGTCGAGGATCTGGCTGGTGATGCGCAGCGGATCGCCTTCCTTGACCTCGCGGTCGTAGGTGACGTGCGCCTCGAGCACGAAGGTCATGCCGATCTTCTCGCGCGTATAGTCCCAGCTGCAGCCGAACTGCTCGCACAGCACGTCGGTCGCCTTGTCGAAGGCGACGACGTAGTAGCCGACGTTCATGTGGCCGTTCCAGTCGATCCATTCCTTCTGGACGGTGGCGCGGTGGCGGTCGAGCGGCGCGCCGGGATCGAGATCGATCATCGGGTACGGAGGTGATTTCATGCGGGCGGACCGTAGCGAAGCATGTGGTCCAACAGCAAGTTGTCGCTGGCCCTTTTAGGGCATTGGATGGGCGCGCGGTTGGACTTCTAATGACCGGAATAGGTGAAAGAGAGGGTGCGGGATTACATTGCCCCGATGAGCAGGAAGCGCGTACGCCCCAGCCGTTCGACCCGGTCGAAGCCCTATTGCGATCAGGCCTGGCCGCTCGCCAGGCGCATCGCCTATTACACCAAACCCGATCCGCTGAGCGGCTGCCATATCTGGCAAGGGTTCACCTCGTGCGGTTACGGGCGGCTCAACTACAAGGGACGGGTCGTGCTGGCGCACCGGGGTGCCTGGGAGGTGAAATACGGACCGCTTCCCAGGACCCAGGTCCTGCGCCATCGCTGCAACGTTCGCGGCTGCGTGAACCCCGATCATCTCGTGCCCGGCACGAAGGCCGAAAACAACGACGATACGCGGCGGGCTTTCTTCCGGCGGGCCGAGGCCCGGGCGGCGACGGCCCGCCGAGCGGGCGCGCCGGCGGGCGGTGCAAGACCGATCCGCATCTTCTACGACGGTCTCGAACTGCGAGGTGACGTCACGATAAGGGTCATCGGCCCGGACCGGACGTGAAGTTCCTGTTCTTCGCCGGCGGCAGCACCGTCACCGGCATGGAGGTGGCGCTGCTGTCGCTGATGGCGCGGCTCAATGCAATCGGCCATCGCGCCGTCGCCATCGTCAGCGGCTGGAACGACGGCGTCTATCCGCCGATGCTCGACGCCGCCGGCATCGAGCATCACGAGGTCTTCCTTGGCCGCATCTACCGCAACCATCCGGAATGGACGCGCGGAACCCTGTATGCGCTGCGCGAGGCGGCGCGCGACATCCGCGCCATCGTGGCGTCGCTGCGGCCCGACTGGATCGTGATCGGCGAGGCGCAGTCGCTGCTGTTCTGCTCGCTGATCCTGCCCGGAGCGCGCCGCCTGCTGTACCTGCACGGCGAGCCCGAACCGATCATGCGCCATCCGGTCGGCGGGCGGGCGATCGCCTGGCCGGTACGGCGCATCGTGTGCGTGTCGGAGTTCCTGGCCGCCAAGGTGCGCCGCACGCCGCTCCGCCGCCGGCCGCTGTCGGTCGTCGCCAACGGCACCGCGCTGCCTCCGCTCGAGCGTCCCGCGCCCGCTGCCGGACCGGTGCGGCTGGGCATCGTCGGCCGCCTCAGCGAGCAGAAGCGCCACAGTCTCCTGCTCGAGGCGCTGGCGCGGCTGCCGGCCGGCGCGTTCCGGCTCAGCATCGTGGGCGGCGTCGACAAGGGCCTGGAGGAGCGCGCGGCCGCGCTCGGCCTGGCCGACCGGGTGAGCTGGCCGGGCTTCGTCGGCGACAGGAATGCGATCTATCGCGACCTCGACATCGTCGTGGCGCCGGCCGTGCAAGAGGGCTTCGGCATGACCGTGATCGAGGCCGGCGCCCATGGCCTGCCGGTGGTGGCCGCCCGTTCGGGCGCCTTCCCGGAAGTCGTGCAGGACGGCAAGACCGGGCTGCTGGTCCCACCCGACGATGCGGACGCGCTGGCAAAGGCTCTGGCGGTGCTGATCGACGATGCCGCCTGGCGCCGTCGCCTGGGCGAGGCGGCGCGCCGCCACGTCGCCGCGTCGTTCACGGTCGAGCAGATGGCCGACCGCTTCATTGCTGCCGCAATGTAGAGGTCTAACCTCCCGCCATGCTTCCGACCGCGGACTTCGGACGATGGTGGGCGGCCTTGCTGTTCGGGCTGATGCTGTCGCTTCTGCTGCTCATCGGAGCGTGGCTATTGCGGGTCTTTGCGCCGGTTGCGCCGACCGTCCACCTGTCCGCCATCCAGATGCCGGCGCCGATCGCGCCGATCGTTGAGGGGCCCGATCCATTCCCGGCGCTCAAGGCATCGCTCGACGACGCGCGCACGGCCGAACGGACCCTGCGGGCCGAGCTGGCGAGCCGCCAGAGCGATCTCCGCAAGAAGCTCGAGGGCTGCAAGCCGGCCGGGCCGCCCTTGCCGGCCGAGCGCTGGTCCAAGGGCGATCTCGGAACGCTGAAAGGCTGCTGGTTGCTCGGCCGCGACGTGCCGATGACGCTGTCCTTTCCCGATGGCCGGACGGAGCAGGCCACCATGAAGGCCGGCCGGCTGTGCTTCGACACCCAGGGCGGCGGCGTGCACGAGCAGGTCACGATGGGTTCGGTGGGGCGCCTGAACTGCACGGCGCCGGTCACGGCGAAGTTCTGGAGCAACGGAACGCTGGTCACCAACCAGCCTGCCGTCACTTGCCAAGGCACGCCGCCGGCGCGATGGGCGGCGACCCAGCTCACGTGCCATCGCGTGAACGACGAAATGGCGCTGTGCGACGCCGTCGACAAGAGCGGCCGCGCGCAGGTCGA
>CAZHQA010000426.1:0-2971 GCA_964533955.1 uncultured Reyranella sp.
CCACCACATGGAGGAAATTCGCAGGTTGGAAGAGGATTTCAGGGAGAGCAAGGACTTCATGGCCGCCTGGGCGCACAAGGCGAAAACACCTGTCACGGCGGCCCGGCTTTTGCTGGAGGCAGGCGTCGCCGATCTGCGACAGCGGGAGAGCCCGCCCGATCAGCGCCTCGCTGTGGCCATTGCCGTAGGCGCTCGAGGTATCGAAGAAAGTGATTCCGGCATCGAGTGCCGCCCGCAATGCCGCGAGCGACGTGGCGTCGTCAGTATCGCCGTAGGACGTGGTCCCGACCGTCCTGCCGCCGATACCCCACGCGCCGAAGCCGATTTCGGAGACGACCAGCCCTGTTCGACCGAGGGCGCGATACTTCATGCCCTGGTCAGTAGTGGCCGGCGAGTTCGGGCGTGATGGCAGTCGCAACGGGCGAGTAGAGATAGGCGCCCTTCTTGTTGCCCCACCAGACGATCTCGCGGCACCACTTCTGGAAGTCGTCGTAGGGTTTGGCGGCGCGGTCGATCTCGACCAGCATCGGCCTCTCGTCGAGCAGCGCCTGCTCGCCGGTACGCACCTTCTGCCAGTAGTCGAGGATGTCGTAGCGCAGCTTCACCTTGAGGTTGGTCGTGGCGAACGGCTGGTGGACCATCGCGTGGTTGACCTTGATGGCGTCCTCGATGACCTCCATCGGAAGGCCGGAGTGGCGCGCCGTCAGCGTCTCGGCAAGCAGCCGGCCGGCCTCGGCATAGAACGCGTCGAACTTGCCGTCGGCGGTCAGCTTGACGAAGATGTACTCGTCGGCCGGCCAGTAGATGTTCAGGTATTCCTTGGAGAAGACGTACTCGTTGCCGCCCTTCTGGATCGCCTGGGCCTCGCTCTCGAAGAAGGCATTGATCTCGGCGATCAGCGGATAGCGCGCCGGATCGGCCAGCATGAAGGCCTCGATCATGTCGCGATAGGAGATGCCCGAGATGCCATGCGCCAGGATCAGCGGGATCTGGAACAGCTTGTCGAAATGCAGCAGCGCGGTCATCCAGCAGAAGATGCGGGTCCGCCGCCAGTCGGCGAGCGGCGTGGCTGCCGTGGCGATGACGAGGTCCTGCACTTCCGGAACGTCGTCGTCCAGTTCGACGCGCTCGCCGTGGATGTTGATGATCTTGGATTCGACCGTCACCATCCCGTACTTCTTCTGGTAGGCCGGGTCGCCCATCTCGGCGTTGGGCAGGATCGAGAGGTTGTTGAACTGGATGCGGTTGTGCTGGCCGTTCTCCATCAGCTGGTCGACGCCGCGCACGAACGATTCGTAGGTCTCGCCGGGCAGGCCGAGGATCAGGTCCGAATAGGTCTCGACCTTGTCCTTGGTGAAGCGGCGCTGCAGTTCCATGTAGGTGTTGAGCGAAATGTTGTCGCGCTTGATCGCCTCGAGCGTCGGCATGTCGACGCTCTGCATGGACAGCGCCACGCCCTTGTTGAGGCCGGCGTCGGACAGGATCTTCTGGGTGAGATAGGCGCGCTCGGTGGCGTTCTTGGTGTTCTGCACCGACAGCGCCACTGGATAACCCGTGGCCTTCTTGATGTCGGCCACGTAGTTGGCGATGTCGACGTCGCGCTTCTGGATGCCGAAGTTGGCGTCGCAGCAGAAGATGTACTCGATCTTCTTCTCGGCAAACCAGTCGACCTCGCGGAACAGCCGCTCCTCGCCGAACTTGGTGACCTTGCCGGCGGTGGCCGATCCCCAGTCGCAGAAGGTGCAGCGGAACGGGCAGCCGCGGTTGGTCTCCCACAGGCCGATCCAGCTCTCGTTGGGATTGGCCGCCATGATGGAGTCGAAGGCGCCCTCGAGGAACGGCGAGGGAATCTCGTCGAGGTCGCGCACGCGATCGATGTTGGCGTTGCGCGCGAACGAGCCGTCCGGCTTGACCATGCTGACGCCCGGCATGGTCTCCCAGGCGGTGCGGTCGGGCCACGCCTCTAGCAGCTTCAGGAAGGTGCGCTCGCCCTCGTTATGCACCGCCAGGTCGATCTGGCGGTTGGCGCGCATGAATTGCTCGGGCTGGTCCGGAACGTGGGGGCCGCCGAACATGATGACGATGCCGGGCTTCAGCGCCTTGAGGCGGCGGGCGATCTCGAGCGAGATGCGGCCGTTCCAGACATAGGTCGAGAAGCCGACCAGGTCGGCGTCCTTGAGCTGCTCGACGGCATCGGCGATGCGCACGCGCTTGTAGAGCGGCACCAGGAACTCGTAGCGGGCCGGGTTCGGCGCGAACTTCTGCACATAGGTCTGCAGCAGCGCTATCGAGTAGGGCAGGTAATTCTGGCCGGAGAAGGAGTTGTTGATCTGGACGAGGCCGATCTTCAACGGCCGGCCCAAACTCCCAGCGGCGCTGTCGGCGCCGGTCGCCGACGCTGCAACTTCCATGAATTCCCTCGACTAAAGGCTTGGCCCCGTTGGAAAATTTGAATTGGTCGAGCCGACGCGATAGAGATTTAAGCTTGAGGGTCGATTTTGGCAAGCTTATGGGAATTCCTCATGTTGGCCGTTCGTGACTTTCTCGACGATCCGCAGGCCCGGCAACAGGCCCTGGATGCCTATCGGCGCGACGGTTATCTGGTCCTGACCGACCTGTTCTCGGCGACCGAACTCAGTCGCATGCGGGCGACTTGGGGACAAATCGCCGACGAGCGGCGTCGAGAGGGCAGGAAGCCCCACACCACCCTCGTGATGACCCACATCACACATCCGGAGATCGCCGCCATCGTTCGCCACCCCCCGCTGGTCAAGACCGTAGAGGCGGTGCTGGGCGGCCGGGTCGACCTGATCCAGTCGCAGCTCATGTACGGCATGCCGGGCAGCAAGGGCTTCAGCCCGCACCAGGACAATTTCTACAACCGCGCCAATCCGCGCGACGGCATCGTGGCGGCCTGGATGGCGCTGGAGGATGTCGACCAGGCCAACGGCGCGCTGGGCCTGTTCCCCGG
>CAZHQA010000427.1:0-2969 GCA_964533955.1 uncultured Reyranella sp.
CACGACATACACTATTAAACTACAACAATAACTAAACAAAAAGACCAGGCTCAGCCAGCCCGCCGCCGATGAACGCGGCGTCCGGCGTGGGCAGACCGTACAGCGCCGCCGGTGCGCGGCCCTGCACGATCCGAAGTTCCGGAGTTCCCAGTGCGGCGGCGTTGCGCGCGGCGCGGGCGGCGCGGCCCTCCTCGGCTTCGACGCCGATAGCTTCGAGCGAGGGATGACGCAGCAGCCATTCGATGGCGATCGAGCCCGCCCCCAGGCCGACGTCCCACAGCAACTCGCCGTGGCGCGGCGCCAGCGCCGACAGGGTGACCGCGCGCACCTCGCGCTTGGTGAGCTGGCCATCGTGTTCGAACAGGCCGTCATCGAGACCGGGCGCGAGGCCAATGGTCGTCGAGCCCGGCGCGGCAGAAATCTCGAGCGCGACGGTGTTGAGTGGCGACACCTCGGCGAGCGTGAAATCCTTCGCGACCGTCCGGCGAATGCGCTCCCTCGGGCCACCCATCCCCTCGAGCACGGTCAACACCGATTCTCCCAGGCCCCGCATGCCGAGAAGCCTGGCGAGCGCGGCCGGCGTCTCGCCGTCCCACGAGAGCGCCAGGACGCGTGCCCCGGGCTGCAGGTAGCGCACGATTCCTTCCAAGGCGCGGCCGTGCAGGCTGACCAGCGACACGTCCTGCAGCGACCAACCCAGCCGTGCGGCGGCAAGGCTGAAGGCAGAGGGCTGCGGCAGACAGATCGTCTGCTCGGGCGGAATTGCCCGCATCAACAGGTCGCCGACGCCATAATGAAACGGATCGCCGCTCGCCAGTACGGCGACCGGCCGGCCGCGATGCTTCTCGATCTCCGGCATCGCGTCACCGAGCGGACTAGGCCACGACATGCGCCGGCCGCGGATGATCTCGTCGGCCAGGCCAAGGTGGCGCTTGCCGCCGACCACCAGTTCGGCATCGGCCACCAGCCGCCGCGCGACCGGCGACAATCCGGCGACGCCGTCCTCGCCGATGCCGACGATGGACAGCCAGCGCTGCGGCGGGCAGTTTGCGCGCTCAACCGCCATGGTCACGCCCCTTCGCGTCCTGATTCTCGCCGGCACGACCGAAGCCGCGATGCTGGCCAAGCTCATCGCCGGCGACGGGCGCTTCGACGCGACGTTGTCGCTTGCCGGCCGGACCTCCAGTCCGCGGCCTCAGCCTCTGCCGACGCGCGTCGGCGGCTTCGGCGGCGCTGAGGGGTTGGCGCGCTTCCTCGTCAGCCAACGTATCGACGTGGCGATCGACGCGACCCACCCCTACGCCGATCAGATATCGGCAAATGCCGTCGCTGCCTGCAATGCGACCGCGATTCCCCTCGTCTCGATCGTGCGTCCAGCCTGGCAGGCCGAAGTCGGCGATCGCTGGCGCGTCGTGAACGATGCCAACGAGGCAGCCGAGGCGCTCGGTCCCACGCCCCTCCGCGTCTTTCTCGGTCTGGGCCGTCTCGACCTGCACGCCTTTGCGCCGGCGTCCCAGCACCACTACATTGCACGCACGATCGATCCGCCGCAGCAGAAGGAACTGCCGGCCGACATTCGCTTCCTGCAGGCGCGCGGCCCCTTCGACCTTGCCGACGAAATCCGACTGCTGCGCGAGGAGAAGATCGCGATCATGGTGTCCAGGAACTCCGGGGGCACGGCGACATACGCCAAGATCGCGGCGGCGCGCGTCCTTGGCTTGCCGGTCGTCATGATTGCTCGGCCACAAAAGGCCACGGGCCACGTCGCGCACGGCGCCGAAGCAGCGATCGCCTGGCTCGAGCGGCGCTCTCACGACGCCGGTCCTTCGCCGCGCGGCGTATAGACCCAGCGGCCGATCCGTCGTGTCGTGCTGGCGCCGACAATCACCAGGGTGCGCATGTCGGCCCGAGTGGCGTCCGCCTCGGCCAGCGTCGTGGCGAGTACCCCTACGTCGGGCGTGCCGGCGGCGCGAACGAACAGGAGCGGCGTCTCGCCTGCCTTGATGCTGCGCAAAAGCTCGAAAGCCCGCGCCAGCTGGTGGGGTCGCGCCCTGGAGGCGGGATTGTAGAGCGCGATCACGAAATCGGCTTGCGCCGCCGAGCGCAGGCGGCGCTCGATGGTCGCCCACGCCTTGAGATTGTCCGACAGCGAAATGGCGCAGAAGTCGCCGCCCAGCGGAGCACCGACCTCGGCCGCGGCGGCCAGCATCGCCGTCACGCCAGGTTCCACTCTTATATCCAGCGTGCGCCATGCCGGGTCGCCGGTCTCGACCGCCTCGAAGATCGCGGCCGCCATGGCGAACACACCCGGGTCGCCGCCCGAAACCACCACGACCTCGCGGCCTGCTGCAGCCAGCGACAGGGCGTGCCGCGCGCGCTCCAGTTCAGCCCGATTTTCCGACGCATGCCGGCGCTGGTGGGGCCGCGTCTCGGGAATGCGCTCGAGATAGGGCCCATAGCCCACGAGGTCCGTGGCCTTGGCCAAGACCGCCGTCGTTGCCGGCGTCATGAGCTCGGCCTTGCCCGGACCGGTGCCGACCACGACGAGCGAGCCGCTCACAGTCGCCGGCCTTCGCCCGGGATCAGCACCGTGGCGAAATAGGCACCCACCGACTCGCTGCAGTCGGCGAGCGGCAGGATGCGTTCATCCTGCATGGTGCCGCGCTCGACGTAGACGGCGCGCGACAACAGACCTGCTGCTGCGACGGCGCGGCGCACTTTGCCGAGATTGCGCCCGACCTTCATGATCACGGCGGCATCGGTACGGCGCAGGCGCTCGATGAGCTGCTCCTCGCCGAGCGTGCCGGGCAGGACGGCAAGGGTATCGTTGCCCCAGGTCATCGGCACGTTGGCCCGCGTCCAGCAGCCCGACATGCCGGTGACGCCGGGAACGACTTCTACGGGAAAGTCGGGCGCCAGCCGGCGCCACATGTGCATGAACGAGCCGTAGAAAAACGGATCGCCTTCGG
>CAZHQA010000428.1:0-2946 GCA_964533955.1 uncultured Reyranella sp.
ACCGTTTGGCGGCCGGACTGCGGCAAACCGAACACACTTATAATATCGTTTGCGTGCCGCACCAGAATGGCCCCATCTCGGATAAGGCTATTGGACCCCGCATGGCGTGGGTCCATCGGCGAGCCCGGCACGACAAAGACCTCGCGACCCTGCTCGGCACCGCACTGGGCAGTGATCAGCGAACCCGATCGGGCCGCTGCCTCGACCACGACGATCCCGGCGGACAGCCCGCTGACGATGCGGTTGCGGCGCGGAAAGGCGCGGGCGACGGGCGCTGTGCCAAAGGGCGCCTCCGCCAGCAGCAGACCACGCGCGGCGATTGCCCGGTGCAGGCCGGCATTCTGCGGAGGGTAGATCTGGTCGATGCCACCAGCCAATACGGCAATGGTGCCGCTCGGCAGAGCGGTTTCATGGGCGGCGGCGTCGATACCGCGCGCCAGGCCCGAAACGACGACGAACCCGGCCCGGCCGAGCGAAGCCGCCAGTTCGGCGGCGAAACGGCGTCCGGCCATCGAGGCTTCACGCGCGCCCACGATCGCCAGCGTTGGCCGGCTGAGCAGGGAAATATCGCCGATCGCCGACTAGACCGGCGGCGCATCGGGCAGGTGGGCCAGTGCCGCGGGGTAGCCCGCTTCGCCCAGCACCAGGAAGCGGCCGCCGGCCTGGGCCAACCGTTCCTCCTCGCGCGCGACGCTGGCGTCGCTGGCGACCGCGAGGCTGGCGCAGGCCGCGCGCGCCGAACCGAAATGCTGCAAGGCCTCGCGAAAGGCCACCGGACCGATGCGCCGCCCGCGGGCCAGCCGCAGGCGCGCGTGGCGCTCGGCAAGATCGAGCTCGGGATCGACTGTACCGTCGAACATGCGGCGATCTTATTGCGGGAATTGAAGTGTGTAAAACAACCTTAAGTAGAAACACGCGGGCGCGCCAGGCGCCGGCAACCGAGCGCGCCCAACGCGCCCAGCACACTGAGCACCGCGCCGAGCGGGCCAAAGCCCTCGAAGCCGACCGTGCTCACCATGACGGCGCCGAGCGCCGCCGCGCCGACCCAGCCGACGCTCGCGGTGGCACCGTTCAACCCAAGTACCGTACCGCGCACCTCGTCCGGCACGGCGGCAAGCGCGGCCATGTAGGACGGACGGCCGAGCGCATTCACGAGGCAATAGACCGCGCCCAAGGCGACCGAGATCTCCGGCGCTGGATGCCATACGAAAAGGGCGAGGGCGGCGACGGCCGAGAGCGCCATGGCGATGGCGAAGGTCAGGAGCCGGTCGCGCCTGCGGTCGGCGATCTGGCCGCCAATGATCGTGCCGGCGATGTTGCCGAGGGCGAAGATCGCCAGCGGAACGGCGACGGCGGCGAGCGAGAGTCCGTAGATTTCCTGCAGGAAGGTGGCGAAGTAGATGGCGGCCAGGCCGTAGCAGATGCGCTCGGCCACGCCCGTGGCGAGCAGAGCGAGGACGGGAGGAGTGAGTCCTGCGGCGAACCGCTGTTGTCGTGCGGCATGGCCTGCGGTGCCGGGTCCGCGCCCGACGGCGGCGAACAGGCCGAGGCTTGCGACGAGCGCGAGGCCGGCCAGCACGAGGCTCCAGCCGCGCCAGCCGATCATCGAGCCGATCCAGGCGGCAAGCGGCACACCGACCACCAGGGTGAGCGACTGGCCGCTCATCACCCAGCCCATGGCGCGGCCGCGCTGGTGATCCGGCACACGGGCGGAAACCTCGGCGAACACCACGCCCATGAACGTGCCCGAACAACCGCCGGCCACGGTGACCCAGAGAGCCACCCAGAAGAAGGTGCCGGCAAAGGCCTGCGCCACCATCATCAGGCTGAGGCAGAACAGGCCGGCGATCAGCAGCACGCGACGTCCCAGCCGGTTCGAGGCGATGCCACCGACGGCAGAGGCGATACCCCAGGTGATCGAGGTCATCGACACCAGGTTGGCGACCAGCGGCATGCTGACATCGAAGTCGTGCGCCATCGACAACAGGAACGGGGCACGCGTCGTGCCGCTCGAGGTGGCGGCGAAGGAACCGAGGCAGGCGGCGCCGATCAGGGCCCAGGGCAGCGCGCGGGAAACAGTGGTCGACATCAAGGGGCCGCGACCGTAACGGCCGACCCGGCGACGCGCAATGACGGCGCCGATGTATGGTATGACGCAGCGATGACCAGATTGGTTCCTGTCTTCCTGCTGCTGACGGTGCTGGCGCTTCCCGCGGGGGCGCAGCAGCGCACGCGTCTCGCCGTCTATTCGACGCTCGAGGTCGAGAACATCGCCGACTTCAAGAAGGCCTTCGAAGCGGAGAACAAGGACCTCGAGATCTCCTGGATCCGCGATGCCACGGGCGTCATCACCGCCAAGATCATGGCCGAGCAGGGCAGCCAGCGCGGCGATGCCATCTGGGGGCTGGCCGTAACCTCGACCATGCAGCTCAAGAACCAGCGTCTGCTCGAGCCCTATGCGCCCCGGACGCTGGCGGCACTGAAGCCCAGCTTCCGTGACCCGGCCGATCCGCCGTCCTATGTCGGCATGGAGGCGTGGGTAGCGGCGGTGTGCTTCAACACGATCGAGGCGCAGAAGCTGGCTCTTGCCCGGCCCCGGTCATGGTTCGATCTGCTCGAGCCCCGGTTCAAGGGCAGGATCACCATGCCGCACCCGGCTTCGTCGGGGACCGGCTACTTCCACGTCTCGGCCTGGATCCAGATGTTCGGCGAGACGCGAGCCTGGGAGTTCATGGACCGACTCCACGACAACATCGCCTTCTACAGCCATTCCGGCTCGGCGCCCTGCAAGCTGGCTGCTGCCGGCGAATTCCCGCTCGGCATCTCCGCCGAGATCTCGGCGGCGGACGCGCGCCACAAGGGTGCGCCGATCGAAGGGCTGATCATGCAAGAAGGCGGCGGCTGGGAAATGGACACGGCAGCCATCCTGCGCGGCACCAGGAACCT
>CAZHQA010000429.1:0-2946 GCA_964533955.1 uncultured Reyranella sp.
TCGTGCACAGCACATACTGGGGAGCAGTGACCGCGCAGGTCTTGGTGACGCTGAGGTCCGGTGCGCTGCTGGAGCTCCCGGGCACGGTCACCGAGCCGCAGATGTTGGTGTTGTTGGCCGGGTGCGTATCGCCCGCCGACGTCGCCGAGGCGCAGGCCGTGAGCGTGCCGCCGGTCGGCAAGTGGAAGCCCCAGAACGCCGTCTTGGACTGGTTGGGCGCCAGGCTCGTGTAGGCGTGGCACGAGATCGGCAGGATGGGCCCGGCGCCGGGCGTACAGCTGATCGGCCCCGAGCGCGTCTGGACTTTGTTCGGCCCCGCGGATCTGGGGCCGGTATCCTTCGAGACGCTGCAGCGCCGCGCGACGCCCAACGATGCGCTGGCTTGTCCGCCAGACCTTTGCCAGGCGAAAGCCGATGTGACGTCGCCGGTATTCGCTGTACCGGCCCGCGATCTTCGCCTCGCCTTTGCCCGATCCATTGCCGGTGAACCGCGCCTGGTCAGGGTCGCTTCAGACGATGCGTCGCTGACGGAGCGCTATGTCCAGCGCTCGCGGCTGATGCGCTATCCCGATACGATTGTCGTTCGCTTTATCGATCTGCCGCCAGGCCGCTCGACCATCGCGCTCTACTCGCGCTCGCAGCTGGGCAAAGGCGATCTGGGGGTCAATCTCGCCCGCATCCGCCGCTGGCTTGCGGCTCTCGCGGATGCCGCTCCCGTGGCCAGCGCACCGTGAGCAAGTCGACACAATTGATCATTATATTGATATTAAGGTCAATTTAATTTTCCAGCGAGCCGGCTGATCCTGCGCAAACCCTTGTAATTAGCTACTTGTGAAGTATTGCAAATTGGGTAACTGTCGGCGATGGCACGAATGTCTCTCTACAATGCGGAGACGAAATGCCGCCGGCGGGGCGAATTCGAGGCCGGGAGATTAAGGGGCTAACGAAAACGAACGGGATTTATTCATCACCCGGCAACCGGCGTGACGGACAACCCGTCAAGGACAAACACAGGGACACATCAAAGGGAGACGGCACTATGACGACGCATCGCCGACAATTATTGATGACGACTCTGGGCGCGCTCGCGCTCGCTGCCTTTGCCACACCGGCCACATTCGTTCCGGCCCATGCGCAGGCCAAGGAAGTCACCATCGGCATCGAACTGCCGCTGACCGGCGCGGATGCCGATTCCGCCGGCCGCATCAAGAATGGCGCCCAGATGGCAATCGACGACATCAACGCCAAGGGCGGCGCGGGCGGTTATCACCTGAACGTCAGCGTTCTGGATAGCGGCACCTCCACCGCCGGCCAGTACGATCCCGCCCAGGCCGCCACCAACGCCAAGAAGTTCGTCGCCGACCCGGCCGTCGTTGCGATCGTCGGCCCCGAAATGTCGGGTGAAGGCAAGGCCATGACGCCGATCCTCTCGGCCGCCAACCTCGCCACCATCACGCCGTCATCGACCAATCCGGACATCACCGATCCGAAGTTCGCCGGCCAGTACAAGCCGGGCGGCAAGGCGATCTATTTCCGCACGGTCACGACGGACGCCTATCAGGGCCCGAACATGGCCAACTACATGCGCGACACGCTGAAGGTGAAGTCGGTCTACATCCTCGACGATTCCGGCGCCTATGGTGTCGGCATGTCGAACGCTTTCGAAGCCCAGGCCAAGAAAATCGGCCTGAATGTGATGGGTCATGACCAGCTCGACCCGAAGGAAGCCGACTACACGACGGTTCTGACCAAGATCAAGGGCCTGAACCCGGACGCGATCTACTACGGTGGCGTGGCCCAGGCAGGCGTCAAGGTCGTCAAGCAGTCCTATGACATCATGCCGACCATGATCAAGGCCGGCGGCGATGGCATGGTCGACGGTGGCATTCTCTCCGGCGTCGGTTTCCCCGCCATCGAAGGCTGGTACTGCACGCAAGCCACACCTGACGCCCTCGACCAGCAGGCGAATGCCGACTGGGTCGCGCGCTTCACCAAGACCTTCAACCAGACTCCGTCGCTGTATTCGATCACGGCCTATGATGCCGTCCAGGTTGTCGCGGACGCCATCGCCAAGGTTGCGGCCAGCGGCGGCACGGTGAATCGCGACACCGTCCGCGATGCGATCCAGAATGCCAAGACGACGACCCTGCAGGGCGAGGTCACGTTCGATGAGAACGGCGACATCAACAACAAGGTCATCAGCGTCTGGCAGATCCATCACGACACGAACAACCCGGAAGACGACGTCGCGCACCAGTACAAGTACATCGGTGACGCGCCGCAGGCGCCGGCCAGCTGAGGATCCTGTCGATCAACTAAGGACGGGTTCCGACTATGTCTTATCATGATGTCCTGCTTCAGCAGGTCATCAACGGGGTGAGCCTGGGCGCGATGTATTCGCTGCTCGCGCTCGGGTTCACCATGGTTTACGGCATCATCGAGCTGATCAACTTCGCTCACTTCAATGTCTTCATGGTGGGATCGTTCTTCGCCATGTGGGTGTTGAAGCTGCTGGGGATGGTGGGCCAGCGCGTCATTCTCACGGGCTTTCCGCTCGCGGGTGTGCTGCTGCTGGCCCTGCTCGGCGTGATGCTGTTCTGCGGGGTGCTGGGAGTCCTGATCGAGCGGAGCGTGTTGCGGCCGTTGCGCAACGTGCCGGGTACCGCGGCGATGATCACGACGATCGGCGTTTCCTACATTCTCTTCAACATCATCCTGCTGACGCAGGGCGCCGCGGCGCTGAATTTCCCCAACCCGATGCCCAACATCGTATGGAAAGTCGCCGGCGCCGATCTCCATCTGCGCGAGGTGCTGGTTTGGACCATCGCGCTGGCGCTGATGGTCGCGCTCAATCTCTTCGTGCGGCGCACCCGCATGGGCAAAGCCATGCAGGCGACGGCCCAGGACCAGGAAGCGGCGCGGATGATGGGCATCGAGGTGGATTCG
>CAZHQA010000430.1:0-2936 GCA_964533955.1 uncultured Reyranella sp.
AACGAGAGGAGATCGCGCCATGACTGACCTCGAGGCCAATTTCCTGTGGTTCCTGCCGACCAGCGGTGACGGACGGCGTCTCGGCGCCGGCCTGGGCGCGCGCAAGCCCGATCTCGGCTATCTGCGCCAGATCGCCCAGGCGGCGGACCAACTGGGCTATTGGGGAGCGCTGCTTCCGACCGGCCGGGGCTGCGAGGACTCCTGGGTTGCCGCTGCCGCGTTGGCGCCGCTCACCGAGCAGCTGCGCTTCCTGGTCGCCATCCGGCCTGGCCTGCTCTCGCCTACCTTGGCAGCACGGATGACGGCCACTCTGGACCGGATATCCGACGGTCGCTTGATGATCAATGTCGTGACCGGCGGTGACCCGACCGAGAGCAAGGGTGACGGCGACTTCCTCGATCACGACCAGCGCTATGCCGTGACCCGCGAGTTTCTCGACATCTACCGCCGGCTGCTGCGCGGTGAGGAAGTCAGCGAGCGGGGCCAGTGGATCAGCGTCGAGGGCGCGAAGCTCGCCTTGCCGCCCCGCCAGCAAGCGGGACCGCCCCTCTATTTCGGCGGCTCTTCGGCGGCAGCAATCGACGTCGCCGCGGAGTCGATCGACAAATACCTCACCTGGGGCGAGCCGCCGGCCGAGGTCGCGCAGAAGATCGCCACGGTCTCGGTCGCCGCCGCGCGCAAGGGCCGGCGCGTCACCTTCGGCATACGCCTGCATGTCATCGTCCGTGAAACGGCCGACGAGGCATGGGCTGCCGCCGACGACCTGATCAGCCATCTCGACGACGAGACGATCGCCAAGGCGCAGGCGCGTTTCGCTGCGATGGATTCGGTGGGGCAGAGGCGCATGGCGGCGCTCCACGGAGGGCGGCGCGACCGGCTGGAAATCAGCCCCAACCTGTGGGCGGGAGTCGGACTGGTCCGAGCCGGCGCCGGAACTGCGCTGGTCGGCGATCCCCAAACGGTGGCGGCCCGCATCGCCGAGTATCAAGCGCTCGGCATCGACACCTTCATCCTCTCCGGCTACCCCCATCTCGAGGAGGCCTATCGCGTCGCCGAACTGGTCTTCCCGCTGCTTCGCTCCGCGCCCGATGTCACGGTCAATGGTCGGGCCGTTCGCGACAGCTATCGGCCAGGCTTCGCCGGCGCACGGGCCGCCTGACGGCGGTTCGCCGCCTTCGCGCTGAGCAGGAAGGCCCTACAGGATCTTGCTGTCGCGGCCCTGCCAGTAGCGGTCGCGCAGCAGGCGCTTGTAGAGCTTGCCGGTCGGATGGCGCGGCAGCTCGGGCTCGAAATCGATGCTCTTCGGGCACTTGATGGCCGAGAGATGCTGCTTGCAGAACGCAATCAGCTCCTCGGCCAGGGCTGGACCGGCATCGGCCATGTCGCGCGGCTGCACGACCGCCTTCACCTCCTCGCCGAAATCCGGGTTGGGCACGCCGAACACCGCGCAATCCATCACCCTGGGATGGGTGACCAGGAGGTTCTCGGCCTCCTGCGGGTAGATGTTGACCCCGCCGGAGATGATCATGAAGGCCTTGCGGTCGGTGAGATGCAGGAAGCCGTCGGCGTCGACGTAGCCCACGTCGCCCAGCGTGGTCCAACCCCTGGCATTCTTGGTCTCGGCCGTCTTGGCGGGGTCGTTGTGGTATTCGAACGGCCGTCCGTCGGCGAAATAAATCGTGCCGGCCTCGCCTTGCGGCAGCTCGTTGCCGGCCTCGTCGCAGATCTTGACCGTGCCCAGCACGGCACGCCCCACCGTGCCCCTGTGCGCCAGCCATTCGGCCGAGTTGCACATGGTGAGCCCGTTGCCCTCGGTGCCGCCGTAGTACTCCCACACGATCGGGCCCCACCATTCGATCATCTTCTCCTTGACCGGGATGGGGCAGGGCGCGGCGGCGTGGATGGCGCAGCGCAACGACGAGACGTCGTGCTTCAGGCGCACCTCGTCCGGCAGCTTGAGAAAGCGCACGAACATGGTCGGCACGACCTGCGTGTGCGTGATCCCGTGCTTCGGCACGAGCCGCAGGAACTCCTCGGCGTCGAAGTGCTCCATGATGATCGACGTGCCGCCGAGCTTCATGACCGTCATGTTGAAGCGCAGCGGTGCGGCGTGATAGAGCGGCGCCGGCGAGAGGTAGACCGTGTCCTCGCCCATGCCGTAGAGCTTGCGCGTGATCTGGAACAGGGGATTGTCGGCGTCGATCGGCTGCGGCTCGACCACCGGCAGCACGCCCTTGGGCCGCCCGGTCGTGCCCGACGAGTAGAGCATGTCGTGGCCCGCGGTCTCGTCGGCGATGCGCCTCGCCGGCTGGGTGGCGACGGCTTCTTCCCACGACCGGAATCCGGGGATGGTGCCGTCCAACATGAAGCGGTCGGCGACGCCTTTCATCAGCGGCGCGAGTTCGGCCGCGCGCTCGGCGAGGTGCTTCGAGGTGACGAACAGCCTGGCGCCGCAGTCGGTCACGATGTAATCGACCTCGGCCGCGGTCAGGCGTGAGCTGATGGCGGTGTAGATCAGGCCCGAGCGCTGGGCGCCCCAGCAGATCTCGAAGAAGCGCGGATTGTTCTCGAGGAACAGTGCGATGTGGTCACCGGCCCTCAGACCCAGCGAGCGGAAAAGCTGCGCGATGCGGTTGGATTGGTCGTCGAGCTGGCGGTAGGTCACCGCCTCGCCGGTGGAAGCCATGACGTAGGCGGGCTTGTCCGGCGTGTTTCTGGCGTGGATGTAGGGGTGCATGCCCGGGCATATGACCGGACGGGCTGCGGCCTCGCAAGCATCGAGCGCAGGCCGGAGTCGGGCGTTGACCCCGTTCCGCCCATCGGCTTTATTCCGGGCGCACCACAGCGTGCCCCCGTGGCGGAATTGGTAGACGCGCCTGACTCAAAATCAGGTTTCCTCACGGAAGTGTTGGTTCGAGTCCGACCGGGGGCACCAG
>CAZHQA010000431.1:0-2145 GCA_964533955.1 uncultured Reyranella sp.
GAATACTCTGATGGAAGACAAGATGCCTAAACTCACGCGGCGTCGCCTGCTCCAATACGGGGCGTTCGCCACCACCATGCTTGCCGCACCGCGCATGTTCGGCGCCTTCGCCGACACCATCGCCGACGCCAAGATGACCGGCGTCGGGCCGATGGTGAAAATGGACAAGAAGGCCGGGCCGTTCCGCGTCGGCTTCTCCAACGGCTTCTCCGGCAACAGCTGGCGGGCCATGTGCATCGCGGCGCTCCAGAAGGAGGCCAAGGCGCACCCGGAGGTGTCCGATCTCATCATCGTCGATTGTCAGAACGACATCACCAAGCAGGTCAACGACATCGACTCGCTGGTCAGCCAGCAGGTCGACGTGATCCTGTGCATCCCGAACTCGGGCAGCGCCGTGGTTCCGGCGTTGCGCAATGCGACCAAGGCCGGCATCGTCACGGTGCCGTTCAACCTGCCGATCGACGGTGACGACTACACCGCCTATACCGGCACCGACCCCAGCCTGAAGGGCAAGAACTCGGGCACGTGGCTGCGCGATGCCTTGCAGGGCAAAGGCAAGATCGTCGCCCTCGGCGGCATTGCCGGCAACTCGTACACGGCTGCCGGTTGGAAGGGCGCCCAGGAAGCCTTCGCAGGTACCCAGATCGAGGTCCTCGCGTTCAAGGACACCGACTGGTCGGAAGACAAGGCCAAGGTCGTGATGAGCGACCTGATCGCGGCCTATCCGCAGATCGACGGTATCTGGGCCGATGGCGGCCAGGTCACGTCCGGTGCCAGCAAGGCGCTACTCGCTGCCGGCCGTCCGCTCGTTCCGGTTACCGGCGACGACAACAACGGCCTGCTCAAGCTCTATGACCAGCAGAAGGACAAGCAGCCCAAGTTCGACATCGGTCTGATCTCCGAGCCGACCTGGGAAAGCGTCGTCGCGCTGCGCATGGCGCTCAAGATCCTCAACGGCGAGGAAGTCCAGAAGCAGCAGATCATCACGCCCAAGCTGATCACCAAGGCGAACTACAAGGACTACATGCGTCCTGATCTGGCCGACGGCGTGTTCTGCGACACCAACCTGTCGGACGATGAACTGAAGAAGATTTTCAGCTGATCGCCCGTCGCTTATTGCCATGACCGACGAAGCCGCGCCGGCTCTCGCCGTTACCGGAATCGCCAAAGCGTTTCCGGGCGTGCAGGCTCTGCGCAACGTCTCGTTCGACAGCCGCGCGGGGGAAATCCACGCGCTCGTTGGCGAGAACGGTGCCGGCAAGTCGACGCTCATGCGAATTCTCTCCGGCGTCTGCAAGCCGGACGCCGGAGAGATCCGCATTGGCGGAAATGCCGCCGTGAACCTCAGTCCCGCCGAGGCGCGTCGCCTCGGCGTGGCGATGGTCTACCAGGACACGCGCCTGGTTCCCGACCTCGACGCGATCCAGAACGTGCACCTCGGCCGCGAGCCCGGCGGTTTCTGGGTCGATCCATCGCGAATGCGTAAGGAAACCGAAGCCCTCCTGGCGCGGCTCGGCGAGGAGGTCGACCTGCGGCGGCCGGTGCGCGGCCTGTCGCTGGCCGAGCGCCAGATCATCGAAATTGCCCGCGCGCTCGCGGTGAATGCCCGGGTGCTGATCCTGGACGAGCCGACGTCGGCGCTGAGCCCCTCCGAAGCCGATCGCCTTTTCCAGATTCTGCGTGAACTGCGCGCCTCCGGCACCGCGGTCATCTTCATCTCGCACCGGCTTCCGGAAGTGTTCGCCATCGCCGACCGCATCACGGTCCTGAAGGACGGAGAGATCGTTGGCACCGTAGCCACATCGTCCACCAACGAAGACGCCATCGTGGCGATGATTGTGGGCCGCGACATCGGGCACGCGTTCCCGCCGCGCGCGACCAAGGTCGGCGAGCCGATTGTGGTCGCCGAGCATCTAACCGCGCCCGGCCGCTTCGAGGATGTCTCCTTCACCGTGCGTGCCGGCGAAATCGTCGGCTTCGGCGGCATCAGCGGCAGCGGCCAGCAGGCCATGGTTCGCTCGCTCTACGGCCTGGTGCCGCACGAGGGGAAGATTACCGTCGGCGGATCGTCCGCCGTTATTGGCAGCCCGTCCGATGCCATCGCTGCGGGCAAGCCTGACCCTAACGCCCCGGCCGCGACGCCCG
>CAZHQA010000431.1:2155-2911 GCA_964533955.1 uncultured Reyranella sp.
TCTATCTGCCGTCGGACCGGCGGCAGGAGGGCATGTTCGGTCCGCACTCCGTCAGCGAGAACATCGCCCTGCCGCACGTCGCGGCGTGGTCGCACGCGGGGGTCGTCGATCTCGCGCGCGAGCGCATGGAAGTCGCGCGTCAGATCGAATCCCTCGACATCAAGACGCCGTCGGCGCGTCAGCCCGTCGGGCTGCTTTCCGGTGGCAACCAGCAGAAGGTGGCGTTTGCCCGCTGGCTCCTGTCCAGTCCGAAGGTCTGTATCTTCGACGAGCCGACGCAGGGCGTCGACGTGGGCGTCAAGCTCGAGATCTACGGCATCATCCGCGAGCTTGCCGCACGCGGCATCGCGGTTATCGTCGTCTCATCCGACGTCATCGAGCTGATCGGCCTTTCCGATCGCATCCTGATCGTCGCCAAGGGGCGCATCGTCGATGAAGTCGCCGGCGCCGAGGCGACGGAGGAGCGGATCATCGGCAGCGCCGTCGGGCTGCGCAGCCGCGAGGCGCACGGACCGGCGGCCGCGGCTACGGGCCGCCAGCAGGGCAGGGAGACCGCCGGGGCGCTGTTCTGGCGCCGCTACGGTCCGCCGGTGCTCCTGCTGGTCATGATACTGGCGCTCGGCGCATACGCGACGTTCGGCTCCCGCTACTTCTTCACCCCGCGCAACCTTTCCGACCTCGCGATACAGGTGGCGCCGCTGGCCATCGTCGCGCTCGGCCAGTTCGCCGTCGTGCTGCTCGGCGGCATCGACCTGT
>CAZHQA010000432.1:0-2904 GCA_964533955.1 uncultured Reyranella sp.
GCGCTGCGCCAGGAGACGGGCAAGCTGCGCGATCTATCCTTCGACACCATCTCCGGCGCCGGCCCCAATGGCGCCGTGGTGCACTACCACGCCACCAGGGCGACCGAGCGCACGCTCGAACCGGGCTCGCTCTACCTGGTGGACTCCGGCGCCCAGTATCGCGACTGCACGACCGACATCACCCGCACCGTGGCGATCGGCACGCCGACGGCGGAGATGAAGGACCGCTTCACCCGCGTGCTGAAGGGCCACATCGCGCTCGCCACCGCGCGCTTCCCGGCCGGCACGACCGGCTCGCAGCTCGATGCCCTGGCGCGCTACGCGCTGTGGCAGGTCGGGCTCGACTACGACCACGGCACGGGCCACGGCGTCGGCGCCTACCTGTCGGTCCACGAGGGCCCGCACCGCATCTCCAAGGTCGCCAACAACGTGGCGCTGCAGCCCGGCATGATCGTCAGCAACGAGCCCGGCTTCTACAAGGCCGGCGCCTTCGGCATCCGCATCGAGAACCTGGTGGCCGTCAAGGAGGCGAAGATCGAGGGCGCCGACCGCCGTTACCTCGAGTTCGAGACCCTGACCTTGGCGCCGATCGACCTCAACTGCGTCGACCGCGGCCTGTTGACCGAAGCGGAAAAGGCCTGGCTGAACGCCTATCACGCCCGCGTGCGCGAGGTCATGTCACCGCAAGTCGACGACGCCACGCGCGCCTGGCTGAACGAGGCGACGCGCGCCATCTGACTTTCCTCGGCGGGAATCGGGCGCGACGCTACGTCGTCGCGACCAGCAGCTCCTCGGCGTTGAAGGGCGGACGCAGGCCATCCGGCCTGCCCTTGAAATAGCGCTCGGCGAGCTCGGCGGCCGAGACGTGCCGGGCTTCCCGAAAGCCCGCCTCGCGCGCCAACGTCGTCATCTCCGCCGGCGTGAAGAAGCTGATGAAGGGCGTGCCGCTCGCCCGCGCGCCCTTCTCCGCCATCTCGAGCCCCGGCCGCACGTCGGGTTCCGCCAGCTCCAGCGGCAGCAAGAACGTCATGGCAAACGTCGTTGCCGGAGCCAGCGCCGCCACCTCGCGCAACAGCGCCATGATCGCCTCGCGGGTGAGGTACATGCTGACGCCGGTGGAGGTCACCACGGCGGAACGGTGCGGATCGAAGCCGGCGGCCGCGAGCCTCTGCACCCAGGCATCGCCCGCCTCGAAATCGACCGAGACGAGCTTCAGCCATTCCGGGAGACCGTAGCCCAGCTCGACCAGGCGCCGGCGCTTCCAGGCCTGGGCGCCCGGCCGGTCGACCTCGAAGACGCGAAGACGCGAGGCGATCTCGGGCCGGCGCTGGGCGAACGTGTCCAGTCCCGCGCCGAGCAGGACATATTGATCGACGCCGCGGCCGGCCTGCTCGACGACCAGGTCCTCGATGAACCGGGCGCGGGCCACGATGGACGCCCGGAACATCCGGGTGCCCTGCGGGTCCATATCGCCGCGGCCGCGCCAGCCCTCGTCCGGGGCGGCAAGCTCGAGGCCGACCGTGTCGGCGAGCACGTGCGGCGGTGCGTCGACCTCGACATGCAAGGCCCGCCACAAGGCGACGCGCACCGCCGTGGAGTCCGGGGCCACCGTCTGCTTGTCGCGCATGGCCCGGCAGGCGCTAGTCGTTCACCGCGGCCCGGCCCAGCACGACATCCTCATAGACATGGAGCGACGGCAGGCCGCCGGTGTGCATGAACAGCACCTTGGCGTTGGCCTTGAAGAAGCCCTGGCGCGCCAGGCCGATCAGGCCGGCCATGATCTTCCCGGTATAGACCGGGTCGAGCAGGATGCCTTCGGTGCGCGCCAGCAGCTGGACGGCCTCGACCATCGTCTTGTTGGGCACGGAATATTTCGGCTGCCAGTAGCCGCCGACGCTCTTCACCATGTCGCGCGGCACCTTGCCGATGCCGAGCAGGTCGGCCACCGCCTGCGCCTCCTTGTGGACCAGCGGTTCCTGGTCGGCCGGATCGCGGCTGACGCCGATGCCGATCAGCGGGATCCTGATGTTGTTGCCGAAGAAGCCCGCCGTCATGCCGCCATGGGTGCCCGAGCTGCCCGAGCCGACGACGACGGCATCGAAGGCCACGCCCATGTCGAACCACTGCTGCTGCATCTCCTGCACGCAGGCGACGTAGCCCAGACCGCCGATGGCGTTGGAGCCGCCGCCCGGGATGATGTAGCCCTTGCGGCCGAGCGAGGCGAGTTCCTGGGCGATCTTCGACATCGCCGCGCCCATGTCGGAGCCGCCCGGCACGACGGTGATGGCCTCGACGCCCATCAGCTCGAACATGAAGTTGTTGCCGCCCGCTTCCTTCCGGTAGCTGTTGGGCACCCGCTCCTCGATCACGAAGCGCGCCTTGAGGCCTTCCTTGACGGCGGCCGAGAGCGTGATGCGGCAATGGTTGGACTGCGGCGCGCCACAGGTGACCAGCGTGTCGGCGCCCTGCGCCAGCGCGTCGGCCGCGAGGAACTCGAGCTTGCGCGTCTTGTTGCCGCCCGGGAACAGCCCGAGCATGTCGTCGCGCTTGATCCAGATCTCCGGTCCGACGCCGCCCGGGCAGGTCGCGGCCAGGGCCCTGGTGAAGTGCGGCAGCAATTCGATCGGCGTGGCAAACGGCGTGTAGCGACGGCGCGGAAAACGTGACAAGTCCATTCAATCAATCTCCGGGAACGGCGGATGCTCTAACATCCCGTCGCCGAGGATGAAACAGCGTCATGGCGGCGCGGCCATCAGGCGGCCAAGGCCATGGCCTCGATGGAAACCAATATGCCCGGAATCTCCGGCCCCAACCGCGCTATCCCTCGTGCAGGCCTGTTGCCAGGGAAGAACTCGGCATAGGCCTCGTTCATCTCCTTCATTTGGTCTGGCTTGGCGAGAAGGA
>CAZHQA010000433.1:0-2857 GCA_964533955.1 uncultured Reyranella sp.
TATGAAGACATTAGAAGCGTCGTGACCCCCTCCGTCGCGGTATGGCCAAAACGCCAACCCCAAGAGGGCGGAGAGCATGACCTCCGGAAAGTCTTTGCGGAGTTTCCGGAGGTCGTCAGGTCTTGCGTTCGTGCAGCGCGCTTTCGACTTCGAGGCGGGCGAAGTCGTAGGCGAGGTGGGGCGGCATGGTGGCGCCGCGGACGCGGGCCGCATCGGCTGCCGCCGGACCGACCGCCTGGCGGGCCCGGGCGATCGCCGATTCCAGCTGCTCGAACGATCCGCCGCGTTCGATGACCTTGGGCAGCGCGCCGTGCACGACCAGCGCCGCCTCATGCCGCTCGAGGCGGACAAAGAGCCGGACCAGCGCCCCCAGCCCGTTCGACACGAACAGCGCGTCGCGCGCGCCGTTCGAGCGCGTGAGCAGTTCATGGAAGCTCTGCAGGGCGTGCCGCGGTTCGCCCGAGGTCGCCTGCAGGTTCGCCATCTCGATGGCGATCAGCTTTTCCCACAACAGGTTGCCCGATCGCCGGGCGATCTCCAGCCCCTGCTGCAGGGCCGCGACCGCGGCTGCAACATCGGTCGGCGCGAACGCCAGGCCCTTGCCAAGGCAGGCGAGCGCGATCGAACTCGGCACGCCGGCCAACCGCGCCTTGGCCAGGCACTCGTCGGCGCAGGACCGCGCCTCCTCGACCTCTCCGGCAAGCACCAGCGCCCACGGCAGATGCGCCGTACAGAAGCGATCGCGCTCGTCGGCCGGATGGGCTGCGCCTTCGCGCGCATAGGCTGCCGCCGCCTCGCCGTTGCCCTCGAAGATCCCCACCATGGCGAGGTCATCGTAGGTCTGCACGAACGGATCGAAGGCCGGGTCGCCGAGCAGCCCGATCGCCTCGTGCGAGAAGCGTTTGGACGCCTCGAATCGCTGGAAGCTCCAGGCGCTGCTCGCCGCCCAGGTCAGCAGCACGATCAGGCGCGGATGGCGCGCCGCGCGCGCCGCATCGACCATCTCGGCCGCCCAGTCGGCCGGCTCCTCGCGCAGGATGAAGCGCGCCATGTCGCCGATGTTGGAGGCGATGCGCACGGCCGGGTCGACACGGCCGTTCTCGACCGCCCACCGGAAAGCCGCGCGCAGATTGTCCATCTCGCTTTCGAGCCAGGGATAGGTTTCGGCCTGGTGGGGACTGAGCCACTGGGCGAAGCGCCGGTCGGATTCGGCGGCGAACCACAGGGCATGCTTCTCCCGCGCCGCCTCGATCGCGGCCGCACCCTTCTCCGTCGCAAACTGGCGGATCGTCTCCAGCATGCCGTAGCGCACCGCCTGCCCGCCCGACTCGGCGGTCAACAGCGACTTGCGCAGCAGTGAGTCGACCAGGTCGAGCACGTCGTGGGCTTCGACTCCCTCGCCGGCGCATACCGCTTCCGCCCCGTCGAGATCGACCCCGCCGGCGAAGACAGCGAGCCGGTGGAGCACGGCACGCTCGGCTTCGCTCAGCAGGTCGTACGACCATTGCACCGCCGCCGCCAACGTCTGGTGCCGCCCGAGGGCGCGCCCGCCGCCCAGCAGGCGAAAGCGTTCGTCCAGCCGGTCGCGAATCTGGCGCGGCGTCAGCGCGCGCACCCGCGCCGCGGCCAGCTCGATCGCGAGAGGTATGCCGTCGAGTCGTCGGCAGATCTCGCTGACCGACGCCGGATCGCTCGCTGCATCGAAGGTTGGTGCAACCGCGACCGCGCGCTCGACGAACAGGCTGACCGCCGGTGAAACCTCGCCGACCGCGAGCGGCGTCACCGGGAACAGCCGCTCGCCCTCGACGGCGAGCACCTCGCGGCTGGTCGCCAGCACCTTCAGCCGGGGGCAGCGCGGCAGCGCCTGTTTCACGAGGCTGCCGACGGCAGCGACGAGATGCTCGCAATTGTCGAGCACCAGGAGCAGCTGGCGGCCGGCCAGCGAGTCGATGAGGCTGTCGGTCAGGTTGCGGCTCGGTTGCTGGCTGACGCCCAGCACTGCGGCCACCGCGTGCGGCACGGCGTCGGGATCGCCGATCGCGGCCAGCTCGCAGAGCCACACGCCGTCGGGAAATCTCTCGCGCACCTGGCCTGCGACCTCGAGGGCGAGCCGCGTCTTGCCGACGCCGCCGACGCCGGTCAGCGTCGCCAGGCGGGCATTCGACAGCAGCTCCTGGACGGCTGCGAGTTCCGCGTCGCGGCCCAGCAGCGCGTTGGCCGGGGTCGGCAGGTTGCCCGCGCCGACGGCCGCTGCGTTGAGCGGCGGGAACTTGGTGCGCAGGCCCGCGGCATTGACCTGGAACAAGCGCTGCGGCGTGCCGAGCCCGCGCAGGCGATGTTCGCCCAGATCCAGCAGCTCGGCCTTGTCGAGCAGCGCTGCCGTGGCGCCGATCACCACGATCTGCCCGCCATGCGCGGCCGCCATGGCGCGCGCCGCGCGATTGAGAGGCGCGCCGAAGTAGTCGCCCTCGCGCAGCTCGGCTTCGCCGGTGCACAGCCCCATGCGGACCGGCAGTTTCACTCCGCGTTGGCCGGCCACCGCGGCGGCCACGGCCGACTCCGGCGTCGCGAACGCCGCCAGGAGACCATCGCCGGTGTGCTTGAAGACCACGCCGCCCGCGTCGCTCACCGCCCGCCGCAAGGTCGCATCATGCGCCGCGAGCGCCGATCGCATCGCCTGCGGCTCCCGTTCCCACAAGGACGTCGAGCCTTCGATGTCGGTGATCAGGAAGGTGACGGTGCCGGTCGGGAATGCAGGCTCGGACAAGAGCGAAAACTAGCAAGGCCGCCGCCGAAGACAAGCCACCGCTCATTGCCATGCCCCCTCCCCCGTCTTCTCGGGCTGTGTGACTCATGG
>CAZHQA010000434.1:0-2855 GCA_964533955.1 uncultured Reyranella sp.
TGTGTTAAGCCTGCCGCCAGCGTTCGTTCTGAGCCAGGATCAAACTCTCAAGTTTAACGTACTCTTCCGAAGAAGAGCTTTGAGATCCCGTCACTAGATTACTTGCCCAACCCGAAGGTCAGGCATTCGAACTAGCGACGACGAAAACATCGACACCCCGATCCTAAGACAAGGTGCTGACGTTCGCCGCCGCCGGCGTATCCCTTTCCTAACAAACGATGCATAGAGCGCACGACCGGCGGACCTGGATCCGAATGGCCGAGACCTGCGGCGAGGGCGAGGGTACCGTTGGGGTCGCGAAGACCTCCGCCGCAAATACGCGCGACGTTTTTGGTACACCCCGTTCGCCGTGGGAGCCGCGCTTATATGGGCGTGATTTCAGGGTGTCAAACGTAAAATTGCGAATGTTTGACAGAGGCTTAAATCCTCGCAAAACCTAGTCAAACCTATTGTATTGTTGTGCCCTGTCGGGCTTTCCGGCATCAATATGTAGAGACTCGCCGTTGGGGACAGAATCCTGCACGACGGCGCTCAACCCAAGCCGAGGCCCGGCCCACCGGGCCCAAATAGGTCAACGGTCATGACGGATTCCCCTCCTCCGTCGGGCCGGCCGGAATCCGCCGCTACGGCGGCACCCACGATGGCGCTAACCGCGCTGCTCCGGCCGTTCCTTTTCGCCATCGGTGCCATCGGGCTGACGCTCGCCGTGCTGCTCTTGACGCATCAGGAGCCGAAATCGCCGCCCCGCCCGGTTGCACAGGCGCCCGCCGTACCACCTGCGCCCCAACGTCCGAGCCTTCCCGCCGAAGCGGCCGTGCCGAACTCCGAGCCCGGCCCGCCGGTCGTTGCCACCGACTTCCAGGCCGGCTTCGGCGGGTTCGGCATGAGGCCCGGCGCCACGCCGGCCGAGCCCGAGCAGCCGGCGAGCGATCGCTACGATCTCACGCTCAGACTCGAGAAGGGCGATACGATCGACAGGATGCTGGCCGATATCGACGTGCCGGAAGCCGATCGCAAGCAGCTCGACGACAAGCTGCGCGGCCTGCTCAAGAAGCAGAAGCTGGCCGTCGGCGAGTCCATCAACCTCACCATCCAGACCGTGCCCGACCAGCCCGACAGCCCGCGCGTGCTTGCGCTGACCGTGCGCCCCCAACCCGAACACGAGTACATCGTCACCCGCAAGGACGACGGCTCCTATGTCGGCGAGGAGAAGATCTACAAGGTCAGTCCGCGGCTCGTGCGGGTCGACACCGAGATCCAGGGCGGTCTGCAGCAGAGCGGCATCAAGGCCGGCGCACCCGCCGCGGCGATGAACGAGTTCATCAAGGCGCTGAGCTACGACGTCGACTTCCAGCGCGAATTGAAGTCCGGCCAGCGCTTCATCGTGCTGCTCGAGCAGCTGGTCACCAGCGACGGCAAGATCACCCATCAGGGCCGCCTGCTGGCGGGCGAGTTGCGACTGCTCAAGCGCAGCGTCACCGTGATTCGCTTCCGCCCGACGGGCGGCGCCGACCAGTTCTACAATGCCCAGGGCGAGAACGTGGTGCGCTCTTTCCTGCGCACGCCGATGGATGCCTCGCACATCACCTCGCGCTTCGGCTGGCGCGAGCATCCGATCCTGGGCTACAGCGCGCTGCACACCGGCGTCGACTTCGCAGCCCCCCAGGGCACGCCGGTGCTCGCCGCCGGCGCCGGCAAGGTGAAGATGGCCGGCTTCAACGGCGGCTACGGCCTCTATGTGCGGCTCGATCACACCGCCCAGATCGGCACCGGCTACGGCCATCTCTCGCGGCTCGGTCCCGGCATCAAGCCCGGCGTCGCGGTGCGCCAGGGCCAGGTGATCGGCTTCGTCGGCTCGACCGGCATGTCGACCGGCCCGCACCTGCACTACGAGTTCTATCGCGCCAACTCGCCGGTCAATCCGCTCGCCCAGAAGTTCGCCATGCGCGCGGCACTCGCCGGCAACGACCTCGCCCGCTTCCAGAAGCAGACCAGGGACTATTCCGGCGGCTTCAAGAACGCGCCGCAGATCGGCGAAGTCACGCCGAAGGAGTTGCCGCAGCTCGCCCGGGGTGAGTGACGAATCGTTCGCCAAACAAAAAGGGCCGCCATGGGGCGGCCCTCCTGTGATGAGTTTGCCATCGCTTAATCGTCGGCGGCCTCGCTCAGCACGCGCTCGCCGGCGACGGTGAGCTCGCCGTTCTCGACACCGATCTCGACGGTGTCGCCGTCGCCGATCTTGCCTTCGAGCAGCAAGGTCGCCAGCGGGTTCTGCAGGCTGCGCTGGATCACCCGCTTCAGCGGCCTTGCGCCATAGACCGGGTCGTAACCGCGATTGGCCAGCCACTGCAGCGCCTTGGCGTCGACCTTGAGGTCGACCTTGCGGTCGCTGAGCAGCTTGCGCAGGCGGCCGAGCTGGATGTCGACGATCTCCGTCATGTTGGCGCGGCTGAGGCGGCTGAACAGCAGGATCTCGTCGAGGCGGTTCAGGAACTCCGGCCGGAAGGCGCGGCGCACGTCTTCCATCACCTGCTCGCGTACCGTCTCGGCCGATTCGCCGTCCTTCAGCGCCGCGAGATGCGCGCTGCCGAGGTTGGAGGTCAGCACGATCAGCGTGTTCTTGAAGTCGACCGTGCGGCCCTGGCCGTCGGTCAGGCGACCGTCGTCCAGCACCTGCAACAGCACGTTGAACACGTCGGGGTGGGCCTTCTCGATCTCGTCGAACAGGATCACCTGATAGGGCCTGCGCCGCACCGCCTCGGTGAGCACGCCGCCCTCGTCGTAGCCGACATATCCCGGCGGCGCGCCGATCAGGCGGCTGACGGAGTGCTTCTCCATGAACTCGCTCATGTCGA
>CAZHQA010000435.1:0-2845 GCA_964533955.1 uncultured Reyranella sp.
CTCGACGGCCTGCTGCAGGCCGCCGGCTTCGAGATCCTGGGCGGCACCCTGCTGTTCCGCCTGGCACGGCATGCGGCGGCGGCGCTTTTCGTGGATCGGCTGGGGCAGCACGGCATCCACGTGCGGGCCTTCGCCCGGGCGCCCGATCAACTCCGCTTCGGCATGCCCGGCGACGACGGGGCGTTACACCGACTGGCCGCTGCCCTCGGCGTTTGATATCCCTTCGACATGCTGCAACAGAAGCTAGGTTCGCACATGGCCCTCGCGGTGGAGGGCATCGACCTTGCCTGTGCGACGGCCGACACACAGGCGGCGCTGGTCGAGGCGCTCCACGACAATCTCGTGATTTGCCTGCGCGGGCAGAAGCTGGCGCCAGTGGCGTTCCGCGATGCCATGGCGCGCTTCGGCACGCCGGTGAAGCGCTTGCAGCTGGCGCAGACGCCGGAGTGCGACGAGGTCAATATCATCTCGAGCGAGGACCGCGACGAACTCGGTGACGGCAAGAAGCTGGTCAACGGCGCCTCGTGGCACACCGACGACAGCTTCATGCGCGAGCCCTGCTCACTCACCATGCTCTACGGCGTGGTCGTGCCGAGCCGCGGCGGCGACACGCAGTTCGTCAACATGTATGCCGCCTACGAGGCGCTCTCGCCGGAAATGAAGGCGCGAATCGAGGGCTTGCAGGTGGTCCACAAGTACCAGTCGAGCCGCCAGACCAACCGGGTGTCCAAGCGACCCGAGTCCGAAATGAAGGCGATGCCGGAGGCGGTCCATCCGCTGGTGCGCACCCATCCCGAGACCGGCCGCAGGGCGCTCTATCTCAATGCCAACCGCATGGAGCAGATCGTCGGCCTGGAGCGCGGAGAGAGCGACGCCCTGCTCGATCGGCTGATCGCGCACGCCATCGAGCCGCGCTTCCAGTACCGCCACGTCTGGCGCCAGGGCGATGTGGTAATCTGGGACAATCGCTGCACCATGCACAAGGCCAACGCCGACTATGCCGACGGCGAGCGCCGGCTGATGCATCGGGTAATCGTGGCAGGCACCGCGCCGGCCTAAGCCTGGAGCAGCACGGTGTGCTCGGGTGCGAAGGAGACCGTCACCGGCGCGCCCTCATCGAGCAGGTTGACCGGTGGGCGCCGTACGATCAGCCGCCCGCAGGCGCATTCGACGATGTACTGCACGAAATCGCCGTGGAACATGCGCTGGCGTACGGTGCCGGGCAGTTGGTTGTCGCCCGGCTTGGGCACCAGATCGATATAGGCGGTACGCACCGCGACTTCGGTACCGGCACTGCCGCCTGCGGTCTTCAGGATGGTCCCGCCGTCGGCCTCGAACGTGCCGGGACCGGTGACCCTTCCCTTGATCAGGTTGGCGGAGCCGACGAAGTCGGCGACGAAGCGGCTTCTCGGCCTGTTGTAGATCTCTTCCGGCGTTCCGATCTGCTCGATCACCCCGACGTTCATCACGATCACCCGGTCGGAGATGGCCAGAGCCTCCTCCTGGTCGTGCGTGACATAGACCGAGGTGATGTCGAGCCGCCGCTGCAGCTCGCGCAACTCGACCCGCATCTCGGCCCGCAGCTTGGCGTCGAGGTTGGAGAGCGGCTCGTCGAACAGCACGACGGTCGGCGAGAACGCGATTGCGCGTGCGAGGGCCACGCGTTGCTGCTGGCCGCCCGACAGCTTGGACGCTGCCCGATCGGCGAGATGACGCATCTGCACCAGGCCGAGCGCGCGCTCGACATGGGTCCTGATGTCGGCCGCGCTCTGCTTTCGCACGCGCAGGCCGTAGGCGACGTTGTCGAACACCGTCATGTGAGGCCACACGGCGTAGGACTGGAAGACCATCGAGACGCCGCGCTGTTCGGCGGGAATGTTGCGCCTGGTGGCCGAGTCGTACATCGCCTGGCCGTCGATCCGGATGCTGCCGGCCGACGGCTGCTCGAGGCCGGCAATGGCGCGCAACGTCGTGGTCTTGCCGCAGCCGGACGGCCCGAGCAGCGTCAGGTGCTCGCCGCGGCCGACGGCGAAACTCACGCCGTTCACGGCGATCGCATCGCCGTAGCGCACGACCAGATCGGTCACTTCGATTCGCGTCGTGCTCACGTGAGCTCCCTGGTCACGCCGCGGGTCAGCCGGAACAGGATGACCAGCGCGATCACGACCGTCGCGGTCTGGATCAGGGCCATCGCCGCGGTCAGCTCGGTGCCGCTTGAGGCAAACGCATTGACGATCGACGGCGCGATCACCTTGGCGTTCGGTCCCATCAGCAGGACGGAGGCTCCCAGCTCGCGCACGCAGGCCATGAAGATCAGCAGCCACGCCGCAAGAATGCCGGGCTTGAGCAACGGCAGGGTCACGGTGCGCATCTGGTAGAGCCAGCCTGCGCCGCAGACCCGGGCGCATTCCTCGAGGCTCTTGTCGATCTGCAACACCACGCCCGCCAGCGTGCGGACGCCAAGCGGCAGCATCACCGTCAGGTAGGCGATCGCCAGCAGCCAGAGCGTGCCGTAGATCGGGATCGGGATGTTGAGCCAGGCCCACAGGAGGGCGAGGCCGAACACCAGGCGCGGCACGGCCTGCGGGAACATCACGAGATACTCGATGGCGCCGCGGCCGACGATGCGGGAGCGGTAGATGATCCAGACCAGGAAGGCCATCAGCAGCACGCCGACCGTGGCGACGCCGAAGCCCAGCCCGAGGCTGTTCATCAGTGCGATACGCACCGGGCCGAGCGACAGCGCGGTCTCGTAGTTGGCCCAGGTGAACTCGGCCTGGCTCAGGATCACGGTCGCGAACCGCTGCAGGGAAGTCAGGATCAGCGCCGCCAGCGGCAGCACCAC
>CAZHQA010000436.1:0-2811 GCA_964533955.1 uncultured Reyranella sp.
CTCGGCATCAAGCTCGAGAACGTGACGCTGGACATGCTGGGCAACGCCAAGCGCGTGCGGATCGACAAGGACAACACCACAATCATCGACGGCGCCGGCAAGAAGAAGGACATCCAGGCCCGCGTGGCGCAGCTCAAGGCCCAAGTCGAGGAGACGACCTCGGACTATGACCGAGAGAAGCTGCAGGAGCGGCTGGCCAAGCTGGCCGGCGGCGTGGCGATCATCAAGGTGGGAGGTGCCACCGAGATCGAGGTCAAGGAGCGCCGCGATCGCGTCGAGGACGCCATGCACGCCACCAAGGCCGCGGTCGAGGAAGGCGTCGTCGCCGGCGGCGGCGCCGCCCTCCTCTATGCGACGCGCATCCTCGAAGGCAAGAAAGGCGCGAACCACGACCAGCAGGTCGGCATCGACATCGTGCGTCGCGCCCTGCAGGCGCCGGTCCGCCAGATCGCCGAAAATGCCGGGTTCGACGGCGCAGTGGTCGCAGGGCACATGCTCGACCAGAAGGATGTGAACTACGGCTTCAACGCCCAGAAGTCGGAATACGTGAACATGATCAAGTCCGGCGTCATCGACCCGACGAAGGTCGTTCGCGCGGCGCTGCAAGGCGCCGTCTCGGTGGCCGGATTGCTCATCACCACGGAAGCAATGGTGGCCGAACGGCCGGAGAAGAACCCGCAGCCCGCGGCGCCAGGTGGCATGGGCGGCGACATGGGATACTAGGACGGGGCGACGACGACCTCCACCGACATGCCCTGAAAGGCATCGGTCATGCCGGTGAAACTGCCGGCGACCGGCATGGCCTGGGCGATGCCGCGCGCCACCGCCACGGGAATCAGGTTGGAGCCGCCGACGCCGCGATTGGTCGGATCGAAGGTGATCCAGCCCGCGCCGGGGACGAAGATCTCGGCCCACGCATGGGTCGTCGCCGCGTCATGGGCCCGCGCCGGATTGTAGAGATAGCCCGAGACGATGCGGGCGCCGAAGCCGAGGCTGCGTGCGGCTTCGATGAACAGCACAGCGAGATCGCGGCACGATCCCCAGCCGCGATCGAGCGTCTCGATGGGCGACTGGGTGCCTTCGTCCTCGCGGCTCTGATAGAGAATCCAGCTCGAGACTCCGAGACTCAGATCCTTGAGCAGCGACAGCGTGTCCGTAGGCCGGCCGCGCACGAAACCCTCCGCCCAGCTGCGCAGTCGACCGTTCGGATCGGCATATTGCGGCGTGACGAGCGCGCCGAGGTCGGTCCATTCGCTCGCGGAGTAGGCGAACGGATAGGAAGCGGCCGTGGCCGCGATGTCAAAAACGGGCCAGTCGTTGGCATCGAGCTGCAGCTCGGCGACGCTGTCGATCTCGAGGCGATCGGTCATTACATCGAAGGTCGCCGTTGCAATGGCATTGCCGAAGACGTCGTGCGCCCAGGTGACGTTTGCGGCGGGTGTCGTCGTCACGATGCTCGATGTCAGGCGAAGCTCGCGGCTTTCGCGCGGACGGAGGATCAGCCGGTGAGGCCCCAGCCGGACCGGTTCGCGGTAGCGATAGGTCGTCTTGTGACGGATCCTGAGGGCGATCAACCAAGCTCCAGCCGACAAAAGAGGCGGAACAGAACGGTTCCGCCCCACCGTCGTTACGCCTCTTTGGCGAGCCCCGCCAGCGTCAGGCGGCCTGTGCCAACGGCGGCGCCAGCGCGTCTTCTGCGCCCAGGGTGCGCGCCACGGCATGGACCGTGGCGGCGATGCGGATGCCCGCCTGGATTTGCTCGGCCGACAGGCCGTGCTCGCGCAGCACCTTCTCGTGGCTCTCGATGCACAGGCCGCATCCATTGACCGCCGAGACGACCAGTGACCACAGCTCGAAGTCGGCCTTGTCGACGCCGGGCTTGGCCATCGCCGTCATGCGCAGCTTGGCTGGCAGGGTCCTGTAGTTGTCGGCGTGCACCAGGTGCACGAAACGGTAATAAATGTTGTTCATGGCCATCAGCGCCGCCGCGATCTTGACGGCGCTGAACGCTTCTGGCGCGAGCTCGGCTGCGAACGCGTCGACGAGCGCGAGGGTCGTCGGCGTGTGGTTGGCTGCCAGCGCGGCTGCGATGAAGCTGCCGGCCTTCTGTTGTGGGTTGAGCAGCTGCTCGGACGCCAGGCTCGACAGGTTGAGCTTGAGGTCGCGTGCGTAATCGGGCAGCCGGTCCTTCAGGGTTTCGATGGACATGATCAGGCTGCCTTGAGGACGTCTTCGCCCTTCTGCCAGTTGCAGGGGCAAAGCTCGTCGGTCTGCAGCGCATCGAGCACGCGCAACACCTCCTGCGGGTTGCGGCCGACCGACAGATCGTTCACCGAGACAAATCGGATGACGCCCTCGGGATCCACGATGAAGGTCGCCCGCAGGCAGACGCCCTCGCTCTTGTCGAGAATGCCGAGCGAGTTCGACAGCTCGCGCTTGAGGTCGGCCAGCATCGGGAAGGGCAGCGCCTTGAGGTCGGCATGGTTCTGGCGCCAGGCGAGATGGACGAATTCCGAATCGGTCGAGACGCCGTAGACCACCGCGTCGCGCTCGTTGAATTCCCTGTTGAGTCTGCCGAAGGCCGCAATCTCGGTGGGACAGACGAAAGTGAAGTCCTTCGGCCAGAAAAACACGACCTTCCACTTTCCTTCGTCGCTCCTGTCGCTGATCTGCCGGAAGGCCGTTCTGGGATCGAGGCTCACTACGGCCTTGAGGTCGAAGGATGGAAACTTGTCGCCAATCGTCAGCATGAAACGCTCCGTTTCTAGATTAGAACGGTTCCAATATATGCTGCTCACCCTGGATTGCAAG
>CAZHQA010000437.1:0-2777 GCA_964533955.1 uncultured Reyranella sp.
TCCCGACCAACTCGCCGCCAGCGCCTTGGCCTCATCGTTGCCTTCTGGCGAGAAGGCCGACGTCGAGGAGCGCAGCACGGTATCGATGCTCGCTGCCGGATGCTTGGCCTTCATTTTGGGCAGCAGCTCTTCCTTCAGCCACTTCTTGGCCCGCTCGCCCAGGCCGTCGATCGGCTTGCCGGGCAGCTCGCGGTAGCCCCACAACACCTCGCACTCCCGCGCCAGGATGTTGCCCGCCGTGCCCCCGACGATGGTGCCGACATTGAAGGTCGCCGCGGCCGGCATGAACTCGCTCTTCTTGGGCGCCGCCGCCTCGAGCTCCTCCTGCACCTGGTTGAGGTAATGCACGAACTCGCCGGCGAAGTGGATGGCGCTGACGCCGAGGTGGGTCATCGAGGAATGCGCCTCGAAGCCGGTGAACTTGGTGATGTAGATTTGTGCGCCCTTGTGGGCATGGACGACGGTCATCATGGTCGGCTCACCGATGATGATGGCGCGCGGCTTGGGCACCTCGGCCGCCATGCGCGCGGCCAGCGCATGGGCGCCGACGCAGCCCACCTCCTCGTCGTAGGACAGCGCGAAATGGATCGGCTTCTTGAGCGGCGCCTTGACGAACTGCGGCAGCATGGCGAGCGCAATGGCGTAGAACGCCTTCATGTCGCAGGTGCCGCGGCCGTGGTACTTGCCGTCCTTCAGCGTCAGCGTCCAGGGATCGGTGTCCCACGGCTGGCCGTCGACCGGCACCACGTCGGTATGGCCCGACAGCACGACGCCGTCTTTCGCCATGGGACCGACGGTGGCGAACAGGTTGGCTTTGGCGCCGTCGTCGCTCGGCACCAGCTGGGACTCGATACCGTGCCCCTTGAGGTAGCCTTGAACGTACTCGATCAGGGCCAGGTTGGAATTGCGCGACGTGGTGTCGAATGCCACCAGGCGTCGCAGCATCTCGACGGAATCAACGATCTCACCGGCCAAACGAAAACTCCAATGTCACGGGAAGCGATCAGAGCGACGGACGCCCGATCATGGTGAGGAACTCGCGGCGCGTCTCGCCATTGTCGCGGAACGCGCCCAGCATGCGGCTGGTCACCATGGCGACGTCCGATTTGTGCACGCCGCGCGTCGTCATGCACTGGTGCGCGGCCTCGATGACGACCGCGACGCCACGCGGCTGCAGGACCTCCTGCAGGGTATTGGCGACCTGCGCCGTGAGCTTCTCCTGGATCTGAAGGCGGTGGGCATAGGCATCGACCACGCGGGCGAGCTTGCTGATGCCGACCACGCGCTTGTCCGGCAGGTAGCCGATGTGCACCCTGCCGATGATCGGCACCATGTGGTGCTCGCAATGCGATTCGATGCGGATGTCGCGCAGCACGACGATCTCGTCGTAGCCCTCGACCTCCTCGAAGGTCCGGCGCAGCATCTCGCGCGGGTCCTCGTCGTAGCCCGCGAAAAACTCCTCGTAGGCGCGCACCACGCGGTCGGGCGTGCCGATCAGCCCCTCGCGGTCCGGATTGTCGCCGGCCCAGCGGATCAGGGTGCGCACCGCGGCTTCGGCCTCTTCGCGCGACGGCCGCTCCAGGCCGGTCGCAAGCGACACCAGCTCGCTCCTCTTCAATTGCTTGTTCATCGTGGCTCCTCTCCGCTCCGCCGATCGTCCGCGCTAGTTAAGCTGTCGCGGACCGGCCGGCGTGTCGAGCGAGAATGTCGGAATTTCGATATCGAAATTCTCACCTGCTTCGCTCACCATTTGGTACGTGCCGCCCATGAAGCCGGACGGCGTCGAAAGCGACGTTCCCGACCTGTACTCGAAGGATTCGCCGGGCCGCAAGCGCGGCGTCTTGCCGACCACGCCAGGGCCCTTCACTTCCTGCCGGCGGCCGAGGCCGTCGGTGATCTTCCAGTGACGGCTGCGCAACTGCACCGTCACATCACCCCTATTCTCAATGCGGACTTGATACGCCCAGACATACTGCGACTTCGCCGGATCGGTCTGATCGGGCAGATGTTGCGGCGTCACGGTGACGCGTATGGCACGGGTTGTGGCCGTGTACATGGAATGGCGTTTCCTCGAGCCCGTTCGAAATGGGCTTTCCCTGGCAAAAGGTCAAATCACTCTAAAGCCAGCGCGGGTCGGCCGTGAAGTCGATGGTGAGCCAGCGTTGCGGGCCCTCGCCACCAATCGCTTCGCCGATTTCGCGCCGGATCGCGTCGACAGTCGCTACGTTGTCGATCCGCATGCCGGCTGGCACCGCGATGTGGATCTCGATGAACTGCGCGCGCCCGACCTTGGCGACGTAGCTCGTGTAGGTCTTGAAGCCGTGCCTGGCGACGACACCGTCCATGATCTTGCGGACGTGCGCATCGAGCGCCGGCGGCGTGATCAGCAGGATCTCCTGCAGCGCCTTGCGCACGGTGCGGATGGGTACGAACACGAGCGCAAGCGTCAAGAGGGCGAGCACGACGGGATCGGCGTACGGCGTGAAACGTGCCCACGCCGTGTCGCGCAACGCCCACGCGATCGCGAAGGCGATCAGCAGAGCCGAAGTCACGCTGGCCGACATGAACCAGCTTTGCGCATCGAGCCGCACGAAGTCGGACTTGATGCGCCGGTTGGCACGGGATTCGTAGGCGAACATGCCGAAGCAGACGATGCACACGCTCACGGCATAGAGGATCGCCCAGTCGAAATCGAGTTGCCGGCCGCCGCTCAGGACACTGTCGACCGCATTCAGGAAGGCGTAGAAACAGAGCAGCATCAGCGTGCCGCCGTTGAA
>CAZHQA010000438.1:0-2762 GCA_964533955.1 uncultured Reyranella sp.
GCGCTGGCTGGCGAATAACGGCCACGGTTCGCCAGGCGAGCTGAAGCGGCTGACCCGGGCCGGCATGGGGCGCTGCCAGGGCCGTTATTGCGCGGCGACGGTGGCTCGCCTGTGCTCGTCCGAGGTCGGCGAATTCGGCATGTTCGCGCCGCGTCCGCCGGCAAAGCCGGTGCCGATCCGACTGATTTCCGTCGAGCAGCCGGAATGGAGCGGGCACAAGGACTTCGTGCCGCCCGACATGTCGCGGCCGATCGAGACGACGCCGCTGCCGGGCGTGACCGTCGACACGCTGGTGATCGGCGGTGGTGTTGCCGGCTGCTGTGCGGCCTATTGGCTGGCGCGTGAAGGCATCGAGACGATGGTGGTCGAGCGCGACGACATGAACATGCAGGCCTCGGGCGCCAATGCCGGCAGCCTGCATGTCCAGCTGCTGTCGTTCGACTTCGGCCGCAACGCGCCGGCCGGCGGCAACCGCGCCGCCGACACCCTGCCGCTCGGACCTGCCTCGATCGCGCTGTGGCAGGAGATTCAGGACGACACCGATGAGGATCTCGAGGTCAAAGTGAGCGGCGGATTGATGCTGGCCGAGACCGAAGACGACGTGGCCTTCCTCAGGGCGAAGATCGAGCTGGAGAAAAGCCGCGGAATCGAGGCCGAGCTGATCGGTGCCAACGAGTTGCGCCAGCTCGAACCCAGCATCGGCGAGGCCGCCATTGCTGCCGAATGGTGTCCGGGCGAGGGCAAGATCAATCCGCTGCTCGCCACCTACGCGGTGGTGGCGAGGGCCAAGAAGATGGGCGCGCGCTTCCGGCGCGGCAGCGACGTGCGGACGATCGAGCCGCTCAATGGGCGCGACGGTACGGGCTGGAAGGTCATGACCAGCCGCGGCGAGATCCGTTGCCGGCGCATCGTCAACGCCGCCGGGCCGTGGGCTGCCGAGGTCGCGGCCAAAGTCGGGGTCTCCCTCCCCGTGCGTGGTGCGCCGCTGCAGATGATCGTGACCGAGCCGACCCGGCCGACGCTCGGCTGCCTGGTGGCTCATGCCGCCCGCCACCTGACGCTGAAGCAGATGACATCCGGCGCCTTCATGGTCGGCGGCGGCTGGACGGCCGGGCTCGACGAGCGGCAGCGGCTGTCGCGGGCCCTGCGCCCCAGCGTCGAGGGAAATCTCTGGGTAGCGAGCCGCGTCGTGCCGGCGCTGGCCGATTTGCACGCCATCCGCATCTGGGCCGGTATGAACGTCAATATCGACCGCGCACCGATCCTGGGCGAGGTGCCGGGCCTGCCGGGCTTCTACAACTGTGTCAGCTCCAACGGCTACACGCTGGCGCCGGTGCTCGGGCGCCTCACCGCCGAGATGATCGCCGGGCGCTCGACCAGCCTGCCGGTCGAGCCTTATTCGATCCGCCGGTTCAGCTGAAGATCGAGGGGTCGACGATCGGCTTGCCGCGCGGACGGGCCGGCTCCGGCCGATCGCACTTCTGGAACAGGCCACGGCCCGCCGAGCCGCTCATGCGGCCATCGTCCATGACGACCTCGCCGCGCGACAGGGTCAGCACCGGATAGCCGGTAAGCTCGCGGCCCTCGTAGGGCGTGTAGTCGCAATTGTGGTGGAGGATCGAGTTGGTCAGGCTCACCTTGCGCGCGGGATCCCACAACACGATGTCGGCGTCGGCGCCGACGGCGATCGTGCCCTTGCGCGGATGCAGGCCGTAAAGCTTGGCGGCGTTGGTCGAGGACAACGCCACGAACTGCTGCAGGGTGATCCGGCCCTTGTTGACGCCTTCCGAAAAGAGCAGCGGCAGGCGCGTCTCGACACCGGGCACGCCGTTGGGGATCTTGCGGAAGCTCTGCGCTGCGCCAGGCAGCTTCTTGCCGCGGACATCGTCGTACTTGAACGCCGCATGGTCGGACGAGAGGACCTGGAAGGTGTTGGCGCTGAGCCCCGTCCAGATGTGCTCCTGGTTTTCCGTGCCGCGCGGCGGTGGCGAGCAGACGCATTTGCTGCCTTCATCACCAGGCTTCTCGAAGTCCTCCTCGCTCAGGAACAGGTATTGCGGGCAGGTCTCGCCATAGACGCGCAGCCCGCGGGCCTGAGCGCGCTGGATCTCGTGCATCGCCTCCTTGGCCGAGACGTGCACCAGCAGCATCGGCACGTCCAGGAGCTCGGCCAGCGAGATGGCACGGTGGGTGGCCTCGCGCTCGACCACGAATGGGCGCGACGCGGCATGGAACTTGGCGGCCGTCATGCCCTTGAGCTCGAGCCGCTCGGTCAGCCAGCCTATGCAGTCGGAGTTCTCGGCGTGGATCATTAGCATCGCCTGTTCGCGCCGCGCGGCGGCCAGCGAATCGAGGATCTGTCGGTCGGTGAGCTTCACGTCGTCGTAGGTCATGTAGATCTTGAACGAGGTGTAGCCATCGGCGACCAGGGCAGGGAAATCCTGGCCCATGGTCTTCTCGGCCGGATCCGACAGGATGACGTGAAAAGCGTAGTCGACCAGCGACTTGCCCTCGGCCCGCTTGTGGTACCTGTTCACCGCGTCACGCAGCGACTGGCCCTTGCTCTGGTAGGCGAACGGGATGATCGTCGTGGTGCCGCCCGCCGCCGCGGCGCGGCTTCCGCTTTCGAAGTCGTCGCAGAACACCGAGCCGTCGGCCGTGTCCTGGTCGAAATGGACGTGTGCATCGATGCCGCCCGGCACGGCGACCAGTCCGGTGGCGTCTATCTCCTTGCCGCCCTTGTCGAGCCGTTCGCCCAACGC
>CAZHQA010000439.1:0-2728 GCA_964533955.1 uncultured Reyranella sp.
CCCGCGCGACCTGCATCCTGGCGCAGCCATCGCCTACCGGCCCGATGTCGACGGGCTGCGAGCTATTGCCGTGGCGATCGTGGTCGTCTTCCACGCCTTCCACGGCGTCGCGCCCGGCGGGTTCGTCGGAGTCGACGTGTTCTTCGTCATCTCGGGCTTCCTGATCTCCGGCCTGATCTTCAAGGGCCTGGAAGACGGGACCTTCAGTTTCCGCACCTTCTACGCCCGGCGCATCCGGCGCATCCTGCCGGCGCTCACGCTGGTGCTGGCCACGACACTCGCCGTCGGCTGGTTCGCCCTCCTGCCCGACGAATATGCCCGGCTCGGCCGCCATGCCGCGGCGGCGGCGGGCTTCTTCATCAACATCGTGTTCACGCGCGAGGCGGGCTACTTCGACGTCGCCGCCGAGGCCAAGCCGCTGCTGCATCTGTGGTCGCTGAGCGTCGAGGAGCAGTTCTACGTGATCTGGCCGCTCCTGATGGTGATCGCCGCGCGCCTCGGCGTGCGCGTGCTGGCGGTGGCGGTGGTGATCGCCGGTGCGTCGTTCGTCACCAACATCGAGCACGTACAGTGGGACCCGGTCGGCACCTTCTTCGGCCTGGCCGCGCGGCTGTGGGAACTGGCGATGGGCGGTGCGCTGGCCTACGCCACAAGCCACGGCCTGCTGGCTCGCCTCGATGCCGCGCTCGACCGCTTCCTGTTCGTGCCCTCGTCCGGCCAGCGGTTCACCGCCGCCGATGTGAAGGGCCTGCTGGGAGTCGTGCTGATCGTGGTCATGACCCTGACGCCGATCCGCCAGGATACCTATCCCGGCTGGTCGGCGACATGGCCGACGGCGGGCGCGTTCCTGGTGATCTGGGCCGGCCCCAGGGCGTGGATCAACCGGGTCATCCTCGCCCATCCCGCCTTCGTCCTGGTCGGCCTGATCAGCTACCCGCTGTATCTCTGGCACTGGCCGCTGCTCAGCTTCGCCCGCATCGTCGAAGCGGGCGAGCCGTCGGTCGGCATCATCCTGGGAGCAATCGCGCTCTCGGTCGTGCTCGCCTGGGCGACCTTCCAGTTCCTGGAGAAGCCGATCCGCTCGCGCCGCTACGGCGCGGCAGCGCCGGTTGCGCTGGTGGCGTGCCTCACGGTGACTGCCGCGCTCGGCCTCCTGATCGCGCGCGATGCCGGTGTGCCCCAGCGCATCGCCAATCTCGACAACCTCAAGCAGTTCGAATGGGCGCAGCTCCTCGACATGCACCAGGGCTTCGTCGACAACGACAACATGTCGGCCGACTGCAAGGCCGACCTGTTCCCCGCGACCGAGGTCAATTATTGCCTGCGCACCAGTCGTGGCAAGCCGGTCGACGTGGCGCTGCTCGGCGACAGCCATGCCAACATGTATTTCCGCAGTCTCAGCCCCTACTACGCATCGCTGGGCAAGAACCTGCTGGACGCCGGCAAGGGCGGCTGCGTGCCGCTCTACGGCCTCGAGGGCCAGGGAGTCGAGCGGCACGAGTTGCCGCTCAAGAACGTCTGCGCCGGCATCGTCGATCAGATCCTCGACTATGCGATCCGACAGCCTTCCATCAAGACGGTGATCCTGGCCTACCGCGACCCGTTCTATCGGCTGCCGACCGAGCAGAACCAGAAGGACCTCGAAGGCCTCGCCAATCCGGCGGCTGACAGCTTCATGGCCAAATATGCGCGCGCGCTACGCGAGACGCTGACCAGGCTGCAAGCGGCCGGCAAGCAGGTCGTGCTGGTTCGCGATATTCCGCTGCTGTCCTTCGAGCCCACCTCGTGCGTGAAGCTCCGGCCGCTGCGCCTCTCGGGCCAGGAGATCCGCACGCCCTGCGCCATTCCGCGCCCGGCGTTCGAGGCCGCCAGCGCGATCTCGCGGCGGGTGCTCGCCTCGGTGCTGAAGGACTTTCCCAACGTGAAGGTGTTCGACCCCTCGCGCTATCTCTGCGACGACACCCAATGCTGGGCGATGCGGGACGGCGCGATGCTCTATCGCGACACCAACCATGTCAGCGCCCGCGGCTCGGCCGTCCTCGCCAGGCCGATGATCGAGGATGTGCTCAGATGACGGCGAGCGAGGCCTGTCGGTATTCCGGCACGAGGTTGGGATCCTGGATGGTCGCCAGGTTCGGGCCGGAGCCGAAGCGAAACCAGGTGGCGAGCCGGAAGCCCTCGACCGAGCGGTTGCCGGCGTGCAGGCCGAACGTGTCGAGCCCGAAGATCTGGCCGGCCCCGCCCGTGAGATAGGCGCGCTCAGCCGACGCTGCCGCGCTCGAGACGTGGGTCCCGGGCAGATAGAGCGTTGCGCCATTGTCCGCCGTAACGTCAGTCCAGTAGATGAAGAAGGTCACCGCGGCGAAGGCGTCGTAGTCGCGATGCATCCGCATCACGTAGTGATCGCCCGTGCCCTTCACGGTGGCGATGGTGTTGACGCCGAACAGGACCGGCGTGAAGCCGAGATAGGCCGCCGCGACCTGGCGGATCAGGGGATTGTCGATCACCTCGGCGATCTGCGGGCAGCCGAGTGAGGTGTTGCACGAGAAGCAGAAGTAGCGCTCCGAAAGTCCTTGTCCCAGCGCGTCAATGTCGAACGGCCGCAGCACGCCATCGCTTTGCATCGGCGTCTGCGAGGCATAGCCCCGCTGGCCGCGAAAGTAGCGCACCGCCGCGGCGGCCTTGTCGCGCGTGATGACGGAACCGAGGCTCACGAAACCGGTCCGCG
>CAZHQA010000440.1:0-2714 GCA_964533955.1 uncultured Reyranella sp.
ACGGTTACCGTAAAGTAACCGGCGGTTTCGCTCGCCGCGCCAGGGTGAGCGTGCTGGCGGTTCCATTCGCGATCAGCGGCGCGGGGCCCCCCCCGTGTTTTTTGCTTATTTAAAGCGTTACCGCGCGGTAACCAGCGGGTCGAGAGCAAGTCTTCCCGGCAGCAGTCCCTTTCCGACGCCTGATCAGATGACCGGACCTGGAACCTTCGGGTCCGGCAAGACGGGAACCGAAGATGGTAGGACTGTGCCTACCATCCCGTCAGATTCCCGTCTGATTGGGCGCCCCGCCCAACATTTAGCTCTTGTTCGGATTGATCAGGAATTTCTCGCCGGTCGCGCGCTTGTTGAAGACGGCGATGTTCTTGGGATCGAGCACTTCGGGCAGCGAGATCGTCCGCGTGTAGTGGCTGGCAAACGTGGTCTTGAGCTCGTTGACCACGCGCTGGCGGAGCGGCGCCTGGCCCTCGCGGCCGATCTTCTGCAGGAACGGCGTCAGCAGCCAGCCGCCGACGCCCCACGCCTGGCCGTAGTTGCGGGTGAGCTCGATCGGCCCGGTGTTGAGGCCGCCGTAGACGTAGACCTGCTTGTGGATGCTCGAGCCGTAGCGGCTGTATTCCTTGGCGGTCTTGTTGATGGCGATTTCCATCGCCGTCAGGATCTGGCTGGCGAGCTTGCCGCCGCCGATCGCATCGAAGGCGATGGTGGCGCCGGTCTCGGCCAGCGCATCGACCAGCTCCTCCTGGAAGCGTGGCGACGTCGAATTGATGACGTGCTTGGCGCCGATGCCGCGGAGCAGCTTGGCCTGCTCGGCGCTGCGCACGATGTTGACCAGGGGAATGCCGTCCTTGAGGCAGATCTTGTTCAGCATCTGGCCGAGGTTGGAGGCGGCGGCGGTGTGGACCAGCGCCTTGTGGCCCTCGCGCTTCATGGTTTCGGTCATGCCGAGCGCGGTCAGCGGGTTGACGAACCACGACGCGCCCTCGGCGGCCGTCGTGCCGGCCGGCAACGGCATGCAATCGCTCGCCTTACGCAGCCGGTACTGCGCGTACATCGCGCCGCCCACCGTCGACACGATCTTGCCGAGCAGCGCCTGGGCCGCCGGCGACTTGCCGGCCTTGACCACGGTGCCCGCGCCCTCGTTGCCGACCGGCATCGACTGGTCGAGCCGCGCGCCGAGCATGGTCATTGCCCCCGGCGGCACCTGGGCGGTGAGCTTGGCGCCCTCGCCGCTGCCCGACACCTTGGCCTGGCTCATGTCGGCCGGTCCGAACAGCAGGCCGAGGTCGGAGGGATTGATCGGCGACGCCTCGACCCTGATCAGCACCTGGTCGTCGCCCGGCTCGGGCACCGGCACCTTGGCGAGCGAGACCTCGAGCTCGCCGCTCTTGCTGATCAGCGAACGCAGTTCCAGTGCCGTGTCGGCCATCGTTTTCCTCTCCTCTATGCCTGTTGATCGGATCCTATCATGTCTTCCGGTACCGTGGACCTCCGGTCCGCTCATGGTCATTGCAGCCCGCAACTCAGTTGCGCTCATGATGCGCCACCGGAGTGGGGCGCTCCCATGAGGCGGACGGGAGCCTTCGGCTTCGCTCAGGCCACGGGCCCGCGGTCCGGCAAGAACTCACACATGCCACGCCCGCCGCGTGGTCGAGACCGCGAGCAGGACGCTGTAGGCCACGATGCCGGCCGCGACGCAGCCGTAGATGCCGCCGGCGCCCCAGCCGAGCACGTCGAGCGCCAGCAGGCCGCCGCCGGCGGCGATGACGAAGCGGATGGCCGTCGCGACACTCGGCCAGATCATGTCGCCGGCGCCCATGGCGGCGAAGTTGAGCGCCATGGCCAGGCCGAACAGGCCGTAGGTCGGGCCGACGATACGGAAATAGAGCCGGCCGGCCTCGAGCGCCGCGGGGTCGCGAGTGAAGAGATCGAGCCACAGGTCGGGCGCCACCGCCACCATCAGGCCGATCACGAGCGTGACGGCGCCGGCCATCAGCGCGCCCGCCCAGGCGGCGCGCCGGGCGCGGCGGAACTGGCGCGCGCCCTTGTTGGTGCCGACCATGGCGATCAGCGCCGCGCCGACGCCGAAGGTGAGCGGGCTCAGGAGATATTCGAGGCGGCTGCCGATGCCGTAGCCCGCGATCGCCGCATCGCCGGCCCGGCCGATCAGCCCGGTCACGACCAGCACCGCGCCGTTCATCAGCACGACGACGACGCACGACGTGGCGCCGACCTTGAGGATGTCGGCGAAGGCCGGCCAGCGGAAGCCGTGCGCCGGCCAGTGCAGGCGAAGATGCGCCCGGCCGCGCAGGAACGGGACCAGGATCCAGAGTGCGGCGACGCCGTAGGAAATCACCGCCGCCGCGGCGGGGCCGGCGATGCCGAGCTTCGGCACGCCGAGCCAGCCCAGGGTGAGCGCGCCGCACAGAGGGATCTGCAGCACCGCGGTCACGATCAGCGCGATGCCCGGCGAGTGCATGTCGCCGGTGCCGCGCAGGATCGAGGCCAGCGTGTTGGCGAGCCAGTGCGCGCCGCAGCCGAGGAACAGCACCCAGGCGAACGACATCGCGCCATCGAGCGCCGCCCCCGTGCCGCCCATGGCACCGTAGATCGGCCGGCCGAAGCCTGCGAACACGACCGCGAACAGCGCGGTCATGACGGCGGCGATGGCGAGGGCGTGGGCCGCCGCCTCCTCGGCCCGGGCGCGATCGCCGGCG
>CAZHQA010000441.1:0-2660 GCA_964533955.1 uncultured Reyranella sp.
ACGCCCAAGGGCGAGAGCCCGATGACGCCGGAAGAGAAGCTGCTGCGCGCCATCTTCGGCGAGAAGGCAGCCGACGTGCGCGACACCTCGCTCAAGGTGCCGCCGGGCGTCGAGGGCACGGTCGTCGAGGTACGGGTGTTCAATCGCCGCGGCGTCGACAAGGACGAGCGCGCGCTCGCCATCGAGCGCGACGAGATCGAGCGTCTGGCCAAGGACCGGGACGACGAAAAGGCGATCCTGGAGCGCAGCTTCTACAGCCAGATCCAGGAGATGCTGCTCAACCAGACCGTGGCGGGCGGGCTCAAGGGCCTGAAGCCGGGCACGCGCATCACCGACAAGGTACTGGGCGAGCACACGCCCGGCCAGTGGCGCCAGATCACGGTCAAGACCGACAAGCGGCAGGGCGAGATCGAGGCGCTGAACAAGCAGTTCGACGAGTCGATGAAGCGCCTGCAGGACCGCTTCGACAGCAAGGTCGACAAGCTGCAGCGCGGCGACGAGCTGCCGCCCGGCGTGATGAAGATGGTCAAGGTCTTCGTCGCGGTGAAGCGCAAGCTGCAGCCCGGCGACAAGATGGCCGGCCGTCACGGCAACAAGGGCGTGATCTCGCGCATCATGCCGCTCGAGGACATGCCGTACCTCGAGGAAGGCGGCCCGGTCGACATCGTGCTCAACCCGCTCGGCGTGCCCTCGCGCATGAACGTCGGACAGATCCTCGAGACCCACCTCGGCTGGGCCGCGGCGGGTCTCGGCAAGAAGATCGGCGAGATGCTGGCTGGTGCCCGCGAGGCGTCGGTCGCCCAGATCAAGAAGCAGTTGCGCGAGATCTACGGCGAGAAGGCCTACAAGGCCGAGATCGCCGATCTCGACGACGAACACGCGATCGAGCTCGCCCGCAATCTCGCCAAGGGCGTGCCTTTCGCTTCGCCGGTCTTCGACGGCGCGCACGAAGCCGACATCGTCGGCATGCTGGAGATGGCTGGTCTCGACAAGTCGGGCCAGGTGACGCTGGTCGATGGCCGCACCGGCGAGCCGTTCGACCGCAAGGTCACGGTGGGCTACATCTACATGCTGAAGCTGCACCATCTGGTGGACGACAAGATCCACGCACGCTCGATCGGCCCGTACTCGCTCGTCACCCAGCAGCCGCTGGGCGGCAAGGCGCAGTTCGGCGGCCAGCGCTTCGGCGAGATGGAGGTGTGGGCCCTCGAGGCCTATGGCGCCGCCTACACGCTGCAGGAGATCCTGACCGTGAAGTCGGACGACGTGGCCGGCCGCACCAAGGTCTACGAGGCGATCGTCCGCGGCGACGATACCTTCGAGGCGGGCATTCCCGAGTCCTTCAACGTGCTGGTCAAGGAGCTGCGCTCGCTCGGCCTCAACGTCGAACTCAACCAGTCGGCCCAGTGAACTGGGCCGACCCCTCTCTTTCACGATTCAAGTCCAACGAGCCCCCCAAGGGTGAAATAGGGACCCAAAGATGACCGACCTGATGAACGTACTGGGCCAGCCCCAGGGCACCCCGACCTTCGACGAGATCCGCATCTCGCTCGCCAGCCCAGAGCGCATCCGCGCCTGGAGCCACGGCGAGATCAAGAAGCCGGAGACCATCAACTACCGCACCTTCAAGCCGGAGCGGGACGGGCTGTTCTGCGCCCGCATCTTCGGACCGATCAAGGACTACGAGTGCCTGTGCGGCAAGTACAAGCGCATGAAGTTCCGCGGCATCACCTGCGAGAAGTGCGGCGTCGAGGTGACGCTCACCAAGGTGCGCCGCGAGCGTATGGGCCACATCGAACTCGCCTCGCCGGTGGCGCACATCTGGTTCCTGAAGTCGCTGCCCTCGCGTATCGGGCTCCTGCTCGACATGACGCTGCGCGACCTCGAGCGAATCCTGTACTTCGAGAACTACGTGGTCACCGAGCCCGGCCTGACGCCCCTCAAGTACCGCGAGCTCCTGAACGAGGAGCAGTACCTCAACGCGCTCGACGAGTACGGCGACGACAGCTTCCGCGCCGACATCGGCGCCGAGGCGATCCGCGCCATGCTGGTGCTGATCGACCTCAACGAGGAGCGTCCGCGGCTGCGTGAGGAGCTGCGCGAGACGACCTCGGAGGCCAAGCGCAAGAAGCTGGTCAAGCGGCTGAAGCTCGTCGAGAACTTCATCGAGTCGGGAGCCCGGCCCGAGTGGATGATCCTCGAGCTGGTCCCGGTGATCCCGCCCGAGCTGCGCCCGCTGGTGCCGCTCGATGGCGGCCGCTTCGCCACGTCCGACCTCAACGACCTCTATCGCCGCGTCATCAACCGCAACAACCGCCTGAAGCGGCTGATCGAGCTGCGCGCGCCCGACATCATCGTGCGCAACGAGAAGCGCATGCTGCAGGAGTCGGTAGACGCCCTGTTCGACAACGGCCGTCGCGGCCGTGTCATCACCGGCGCCAACAAGCGCCCGCTGAAGTCGCTTTCCGACATGCTGAAGGGCAAGCAGGGCCGTTTCCGCCAGAATCTGCTCGGCAAGCGCGTCGACTACTCGGGCCGTTCGGTGATCGTGGTCGGTCCCGAGCTCAAACTGCAGCAGTGCGGCCTGCCCAAGAAGATGGCGCTTGAGCTGTTCAAGCCGTTCATCTACTCGCGCCTGCAGGCCTACGGCATGGCCAACA
>CAZHQA010000442.1:0-2651 GCA_964533955.1 uncultured Reyranella sp.
CTGATGCCCGAGGCGACGCAATACTTCGCCCCGCTGGTGTTCGGCCTCTCGGTGGTCGCCGTCATCTACACTTCGCTCGTGGCGCTGGTGCAGGAGGACATGAAGAAGCTGATCGCCTACTCGTCGGTTGCCCATATGGGCCTCGTGACGATCGGCATCTACGTCATGAACATGCAGGGCGTGCAGGGTTCGATCTTCCAGATGTTGAGTCACGGCATCGTCTCGGCCGCGCTCTTCCTGTGCGTCGGCGTGGTCTATGACCGCATGCACACCCGCGAGATCGCGGCCTACGGCGGCCTGGTCCATCGCATGCCGCGCTACGCCTTCGTGTTCCTGTTCTTCACCCTGGCGAGTGTGGGGTTGCCTGGCCTGTCGGGCTTCGTCGGCGAGTTTCTCGTGCTGCTCGGTGCCTTCAAGGCCAACACCTGGGTGGCGTTCTTGGCGGCCACCAGCCTGATTCTGGGGGCTGCCTACGCGCTGTGGCTCTACCGCAAGATCGTCTTCGGCGAGCTCACCAAGGCGTCCCTCAAGGCGATTTTGGACATGAGCCCACGCGAAATCGTGGTGTTCCTGCCGCTCGTTCTAATCACGCTGTGGATGGGCATCTATCCCAATTCCTTCCTCGATCCGATGGCACCGTCCGTCGACAAGCTGATCGGCGACTACAACGCGGCGCTCAAGCTCGCGCGGACGGCGGCATTGCCATGAACAACATGTTTCTCGGCCTCGAATCCTGGACCCTGGCGCGGCCGGAGCTCTTCCTTGCCGCGGCGAGCGCGCTGCTGCTGCTCTACGGCGTGCTGCGCGGGGAGGCATCGGCGACCTTCATCTCTGCGGCGTCGGTGGTGGCGCTGCTGGTGACGGCGGTGCTGCTGTTCGTGCCCTACCGCGAAGGCACGGCCTTCGCCACGCTGTTCATCACCGATCGCCTGACCACGACGATGAAGGCGCTGGTGCTCGTGGGCTCGGCGGTCGCGGTCTTGATGTCGCGCGCCTATTTCGAGCAGGCCAAGGCCTGGCGCTTCGAATACCCGCTGCTGGTCTCCCTGGCGACGCTCGGCATGATGCTGATGATCTCGGCCAACGACCTGATGGCGCTCTATGTCGGGCTCGAGCTGCAGTCGCTCGCCCTCTACGTCGTGGCGGCCTTCCAGCGTGATACCGTGCGCTCGACCGAGGCCGGCTTGAAGTACTTCGTCCTGGGGTCGGTTGCCTCGGGCATGCTGCTGTTCGGCGCCTCGCTGATCTACGGCTTCTGCGGCGGAACGGCCTTCGTGCAGATTTCCCAGGCGCTGCTGGGCGGCAAGTCGGGAGAAGTCGGTACCGTCGTCGGCCTGGTGTTCGTGGTGGCGGGGTTGGCCTTCAAGATTTCCGCCGTGCCGTTCCACATGTGGACGCCGGACGTCTACGAGGGCGCGCCGACGCCCGTGACGGCCCTGTTTGCCGTGGCTCCCAAGATCGCGGCGATCTCGCTGACGGTGTCGGTCCTGATGGGGCCGTTCAAGCCGCTGTTTCCGCAATGGCAGCAGATCGTGGTGGTCGTCGCGATCCTGTCGATGGCCTGGGGCGCCTTCGCCGCCCTGCGCCAGAACAACATCAAGCGCCTGATGGCCTATTCCTCGATCAGCAACGTGGGATACGTGCTGCTGGGCCTGGCTGCGGGCAGCGAGAAGGGCATTCAGTCGGTCGTGTTCTACCTCTCGATCTACCTTGTCATGACGCTGGGCGTGTTTGCCGTCATCCTGATGATGAAGCGCAAAGGCGTGATGGTGGAGATGGTGCCTGACCTGACGGGGCTCGGCCGCAGCCATCCGATGATGGCGCTGGCCATGCTGGTCTTCATGTTTTCGCTGGCAGGCATCCCCCCACTCGCCGGTTTCTGGGGCAAGCTCTACATCTTCATGGCCGCCGTCGAGGCCAAGCTGTTCTGGCCGGCCGTGCTGGGCGTGCTGGCCTCCGTCGTGGCGTCCTACTACTACCTGCGCATCGTCAAGGTGATGTACTTCGACGAAGGCACCGAAACGCTCGACTCGCCCGTGTTCGGCGCTACGCGCGCCGTCGCCTTCGTGGCGGCGATCCTGGTGGCGGTGTTCTCGTTCGCCCCGCAGCCGCTCAGCCTGGTCGCGGCAGCCGCCGCCAAGGGCCTGTTCCCGTGAGCCGCACCTCACCCGTCCTGCCGGACGGGTGGACGCTGGTTGCGCTGCAAAGCATCAGCAGCACCAATGACGAAGCCGCGCGCCTTGCGGAGGGCGGCGCGGCCGAAGGCACGGTGGTATGGGCGCGCGAACAGACCGGTGGACGCGGCCGTCGCGGCCGCCATTGGACCTCGCCGATCGGCAATCTTTACAGCTCCACGATCCTGCGGCCGGCGTGCAGTGCCGCGCGGGCGGCCGAACTGGGCTTCGTGGCCGCGCTTGCGGTAGCCGACATGGTCCCAGCCGGCCGCAATGTGCGCGTGAAATGGCCCAACGACGTGATGGTTGACGGTGGCAAGATCGCCGGGATCCTGCCCGAAAGCTCGGTCGACGTACGCGGCGGGGTCGATCACGTCGTGCTGGGCATTGGCGTCAATGTCAGCTCCGCGCCGCAGCTTCCCGACATGCGCTATCCCGGTGCGACGCTCGGAGGATCGGTCGAGGACGCCCTGCAAA
>CAZHQA010000443.1:0-2646 GCA_964533955.1 uncultured Reyranella sp.
AGCTCTTCGTCGCGCGCTTCGGCCGCCTCGTCGGCGGCGACCAGGGCGGCCTTGGCGTTCAGCGTGTCGAACACCGTCTCGACCAGGATGAAGTCGACGCCGCCGTCGAGCAGCCCCTCGATCTGTTCGCGGTAGATGCCCTTCACTTCGTCGAAGGTGACGGCGCGGAAGCCCGGGTCGTTGACGTTGGGCGAGACCGACAGCGTCTTGTTGGTGGGACCGAGCGCCCCCGCCACGAAGCGCGGCTTGCCGGGGTTCCTGGCGGTCGCCGCATCGGCGCACTGGCGGATGATCTTCGCCGCCGCGAGGTTGATCTCGCGCACCAGCGCCTCGTCGCCGTAGTCGGCCTGGCTGATGGCGTTGGCGTTGAAGGTGTTGGTCGCCAGCAGGTCGGCGCCGGCTTCGATGTATTCGTTGCAGATTCGGGAGACGATCTCGGGACGCGTCAGATTCAGAAGGTCGTTGTTGCCCTTCTGGTCGTGCGTGAACTCCCGGCCGTTGCGGAAGCCCGCCTCGTCGAGCCGGAACGCCTGGATGGCGGTGCCGTACGGGCCGTCCTTCACCAGGATGCGCTCGCGCGCGATCTCGCGCAGCTGGGCGGCCTTTTCCATTCTGCTCATTGCTTGCGCACTCCCAGCAGGTGGCAGGTCGCGAAGGTCAGGTCGGCGCGGTTCAGCGTATAGAAGTGGAACTGGTCGACGCCCTCGCCCTGGAGGCGGCGGCAGAGGTCGCCCGCCACGGTGGCGGCGATCATGCGGCGAGTCTCCACATCCTCGTCCAGCCCGGTGAACATGTCGGCCAGCCAGGGCGGGATCCGCGAGCCGCACAGTCCTGCCATCTTGAGGATGCCGTTGAAATTCGAGACCGGCATGACGCCCGGCACGATCGGCACGCCGATGCCCGCGCTGGCGGCGGCGTCGCGGAAGCGCAGGAAATCGTCGGGGTCGAAGAAGAACTGGGTGATGCAGCGGTGCGCGCCGGCATCGACCTTGCGCTTGAGGTTCTCGAGATCGGCCTTGGCGTCGGGCGAATCGGGGTGCTTCTCGGGATAGCCCGCCACGCTGATCTGGAAGTCGGCGATCTTCTTCAGGCCGGCGACCAGCGCCGCGGCATTGGCATAGCCGCCGGGGTGCGGGCAGTACTTGCTGCCCATGCCCTGCGGGGGATCGCCGCGCAGGGCCACGATGTGGCGGATGCCGGCGTCCCAGTAGGCGCGGGCGACGTCGTCGATCTCGCCTTGCGTCGCCGCCACGCAGGTCAGGTGGGCGGCGGCGTCGATGCCGGTTTCCTTCTTGAGGCGGGCGACGGTCTCGTGGGTGCGCTGGCGGGTCGAGCCGCCGGCGCCATAGGTCACCGAGAAGAAGGCGGGCTTGAGCGGCGTCAGGCGCTCGACGGTCTCCCACAAGGTGCGCTCGGCGGCCTCGGTCCGCGGCGGGGAGAATTCGAACGACACCTTCAGGCGCTGGCGGGCGCGGGCCGGGAAATAGCCCGGGGAGGTCTGGCTGGTGAAGGTCTGGCTCGCGGTCATCGCGCGGCTCCATGATGGGCGGCGGCGCCGCGGGTGGTGCGATGGCTCTGCTCGCGCTCGCCGCGCCAGATGCCGGTCACCAGGCGGCGGCCGGGGAAGTGCAGGGGCTCGAGCGGATTGAGGCCGGCCGAGCGCAGCCAGCCCTGGACCTGGTTGTCGGCGAAACCGAGATGGACGTGGGCGTGCTCGCGCTTGAGCTCGACCAGGTCGTGCGGCGAGAAATCGACCACCAGGACCACGCCGCCCGGCTTGGTCACGCGGGCCGCCTCGGCCAGGGCCGCCGCCGGATCGTCGGCATAGTGCAGCACGTGGTGGATGGTGACGACGTCGAAGCCGTCGGCCTCGAAGGGCAGGGCGTACATGTCGCCCTGTCGGATCTCGGCATTGTCGATGCCGGCGCGGGTGAGGTTGGCGCGCGCCAGCGCCAGCATCTCGCGGCTCTGGTCGACGCCGGTCGCGCGCTCGACCTTGGGCGCCAGCACTTCGAGCAGCCGGCCGGTGCCGGTGCCGATGTCGAGCAGCCGGCGGGCGCCGAACGGCAGGTGATGGGCGAGCGCGCGCTCGATCTCGCGGTCGGCGACGTGCAGGGCGCGCAGCTCGTCCCAGCGCTGGGCATTGTCGCGGAAAAATCTCACGGCGGCCGTCTGGCGCCGCTGCTGCAGGGCGTCGAGCCGCGCCCGGTCGGCGGCCAGCCGAGGATGCTTGGGATCGAGCCGGCGCACGAACTCGCGCACCAGCGCCGCATCCTCGCCGCCCGTCACCAGCCGGAAGCGCGTGAACTGCGCCTCGCGGAAGCGCTCCAGCAGCCCGCCCTCGACCAGCAGCTTGAGATGCCGCGACACTCGCGGCTGGCTTTGTCCCAGCACGTGCACGTAGTCGCTCACCGTCAGGTCCTCGCGCGCCGCCAGCGCCAGGATCCGCAATCGCGTGTCCTCGGCCGCCGCCCGCAGAAGGGTGAGGAAGTTTTCCATCCGATGTCCGAGGAGATTTGTATAAGGATATGTTTATGTCTGCAAGACCAAGCTGCAGGCTCTTTTCAGGCTATTCACTTCAAAGTGCAGTGGTCGTGTGCGACACTGTCCCTAAGGGATTGAGGTTTATGGTTGTAATTCGGGTCG
>CAZHQA010000444.1:0-2623 GCA_964533955.1 uncultured Reyranella sp.
GGACGAATCATCCCCTCCCCCGTTCTCGGGGGAGGAAGAAGAGTCTCACCACTTCTCGACCCAGGGCCGCAGCACGATCTCGAAAGCCCAGGTGGAGCGGTGCTGGCGGTGGAGATGCAGGTAGGTTTCGGCGATGTGGTCCGGATCGGCGAGGTTGTCGTCGACGCTGGTGCCGGCCAGGCGGTGCGCCCGCGAGCCGTCTTCCTGCGTCCAGCCGATCGCCGCGTCGATCGGCACATTGGCGACGTGGATGCCTTGCGGCATCAGCTCGCGCGCCATGCTCTGGGCGAGTCCCGCCTTGGCGTGGCACGCCATGGCGAAGGCGCCGCTCAGCGGATAGCCCTTCAGCGCGGCGCTGGCGTTCGTGAAGATGATCGTGCCCCTGGCACCGTTGGCGTTGGGTTCGTTGGTGCGCATCCGCCGGGCGGCCTGCTGGGCGACCAGGAAGGCGCTGAACGCCGAGTTGCGCACGGTGTCGAAGACCATGCCGGGATCGACCTCGGCCAGCGGCTTGCGGAAGATGCCGGGAACCCGGCCGTCGATGTTGTGCACGACCAGCGTGGGCTCGCCGAGCGCGCCGGCGACGTCGTCGAACAGGCGCGCCACGGCGGCCGGATCGCTGGCATCGCAGGCGAAGCGGCGCACGCCGTGGCTCTTCTCGAGCGCGAGCAGCACCGGCTTGTCGGGCGTGCGGGCGGCAACGGCGACACGCATGCCCTGCTTTGCGAACAGCCGCGCGCAGCTGGAACTGATACCGGGCCCGCCGCCCACGATAAGAGCGACGTCTTGGATGGTTGTCATGGTCACCTCGACTGATGATTGGGCTGCTGAATGGGAAGGGGCTCAAGCGGCGCGCGCGTAAAGCTTCTGCAGGTAGGGCTGAACGTCCGGGGCAAAGGCCGGATGGTCGATCAGGCGGTTGAAATGGGCGGACGCGCGGGGAAACGTCTCGCGCCACTGCTCGTGCAGGATCGGCGCGAGGCCGCGCTTGGCGAGCGTCGCGCGATGATGGCGCTCGTTCAGGAACAGGCAGAGCTCGGCCGTGAAGCAGATGTCGGCCAGCGACAGGCTATCGCCCACCAGGAACTGCCGGTCGGGCTGCAGCGCCTGGTCGATCCCCGCGGCATAGATCGCGAAGGCCTCGCGGGCCCGCGTATGGATGTCGGCCGCAAAGTCGGGATCGCGCAGGCCGAGGAGGTAGAGCTGCGAATCGCGGGCGAACACCAGGCTGGCGTCGAGGAAGCTGTCGATGCGCGAGGCGTCGTAGGGATTGCGGCCGTAGAGCCTGCAGCGCCGGCCGCCGAGGCGGGCGACCGCGCGCATGATGCTGTTGGACTCGAAGATGCCGGTCGCGCCGTCCGGGCTGAAGGCGGCCGGCACGGTGGCGAACGGATGGGCGGCCAGGAACGCATCGGTCTTGCGCAGGGCGCCGCCCTTGAAGCCGACGCGGCCGGCGCGCGGCGTGGTCCTGCTTCGGTCGGCCTCCGACAGGGGACGGGCGTCGAAATCCCAGAGCCAGTCCTTGAGCTCCGCCGGCCGTGCGCCGCGGACCTCGACCTCGACGCCGCACAGCCGGGCGGCGATCGTCGCCTTCCAGATCCGCGGGTTCGGCAGATAGGAGAAGATGCGCAAGTCGGCCATCGGCGTCACCACTTCTCGCCGAACGGGCGGATCTCTACGTTGAACGACCAGGCGCTGCTGTCCTGGTGGATGACGTGCCAGACCTCCTCGGCAATCGCGGCCGGCCGGATGAAGAAGCTGTCCGGCGCGTCGGGGTAGCGCTTGCGCGCCCAGGCCACGTCGATCACGGCATCGATCAGGACATAGGCGACGTGAACGCCCTTGGGGCCGAGGTCGCGCGCCATCGCCTCGGCCAGGATGCGCTGCGCCGCCTTGGTCGGCGCGAAGCCTGCGAAGTTGGCGCGTCCGCGCAAGGCCGAGGTGTTGCCGGTGACGACGATCACTCCCTTGCCGGCCTCGACCATGGCGGGGGCGAGGCGCCGCGCCAGGTGCAACAGCGCCATGGTGTTGACCTGGAAGTTGGCGTTGAGAACCTTGGGATCGATCTCGAGGAAGCTGCCCCACGCGCCGCCGACCGCGTTGTGCACCAGCACCGACGGCTCGCCCATCTGCTGGCGCACGGCGGCGACGGTCGCATCGATCTGCGCCTCGTCGCTGACGTCGCAGGGGAAAGCCTTGGCGTGGGCGACCTCGCGCTCGAGCGCGGCCAGGCGCTCCTGCTTGCGGGCCAGCATGGCGACGTCGTAGCCGCCGGCAGACAGGCGGCGGACGATGGCGCTTCCGGTGCCCGGTCCGACTCCGGTGACGAGGGCCACAGGACGGGCCAAGGGACGGGCAAGCGGACGGTTCATGCGGGGCTCCCGATCGGACGGTGGATTCGCGGGCGGCTCATTCGTGCCTGTCGCGACGACACGGATCAAACTTCAAAAACTCATGATAGCCCGAGATGCCTGTTGGGCCGGTGCAATTGACAAGTTCTAAAAATACACTGACAGTCGCCGCAGCAGGAGGAAGCAGTGGCGGCACGACAGGCGACGGCAGCGGTGATCGGAGCCGGCGACTTCATCGGCGCCGCGATCGCCCGGAAGTTCGCCGCCGAAGG
>CAZHQA010000445.1:0-2617 GCA_964533955.1 uncultured Reyranella sp.
TGGTCTGCGTCACGAACAGCATCCACACGATACCCGCCAGCGCCGCCGGCAACGCTGTGATGATGATGAAGGGATCGGACCACGACTGGAAATTCACCACGATCAGAAGGTAGATCAGCACGACCGATCCCAGCAGGCCGAACAGGAGCCCCCTGAAGGCGCTGTCCATGGTCCTCACCTGCCCCTGCAGCTGAACCGAGCGGATCTTGGTCGACTGCTCCGGCGCCAGTTCCAGGATGATGCGGCGGACGTCGGTGGCGACCGAGCCGAGGTCCCGTCCCTGCACGGCGGCATAGACCTGCACGACCGGATCGAGATTGAACTGGGTGACCACCGCGTTCGCGACATCGCGCCTGACATCGACGATGCCTCCCAGCACCTGCAGCGAGGTCGCGGCGGGTGCCACGATCGGCATGTCGGACAGCGACGAAAGGGAGTCGAGCCGGTATTGCGGCGTCTGCATCACGATGTTGTAGGTGACGCCGTTGTCGCGATTCAGCCAGTAGGTCGGCTGCACCTGGCTGCTGCCGGCGAGATTGACGACCATGGAATTCGTGACGTCGCGGGCGGTCACGCCGACCAGCTGCGCGCGGGAGCGGTCGAGATCGACGGCGAAGACCGGCGCGGTGCGCGCCTGTTGGATACGCGCATCGACGACGCCCGGCACACGACGCAGGCGGGCGAGGATGCGGTTGGCGTGCTCGAAGGCATCCTTCGAGCTCGAGCTCGCCACCTGGATGTTGATCGGCGACGGTGCGCCGAAGTTCAGGATCTGGCTGATGATGTCGGCCGGCAGGAAGGAGAAGGTCACGCCCGGGAATTTCTCCGGCAGGATGCGCCGCATCTCGGCGACGTAGCCCGCGGTCGGCGCATGGTCGGGGGTCAGCTTGATCTGAATCTCGCCGTCCTGGCTGCCGATCGTTCCGGTGTTGTTGTAGGTGAGATTGATGCCGCTCACAGGCACGCCGATATTGTCGACCAGTGTGGCGATCTCCCGATTCGGGATGATGCGGCGGATTTCCTTTTCCATGCCGGCGAATTGGGCGGCAGTCTCCTCGACGCGAGTGCCGATCGGAACACGGGCGTGCATCAGGATCTGGCCTGCGTCGACGTCAGGAAAAAAGTTGCGGCCGAGAAACGGCACCAGCAGGAACGACAGCCCGACAAAGCCGACGAACGTCGCGATGAAAATCGCACGGTGGCGCAGCGCCACATCGAGCAGGCCGCGAAACCCGTTACGGAAGCCCTCGAACCCGCGCTCGAAGCCCCGCTGCAGCGAGACCAGCGGGTTGCGCGTCGCCGCCTCATGTCCGTGCAGGTCGTGCGGCTTCAGGAGATAGGCCGACATCGTCGGCACCAGCGTGCGCGACAGGAAATAGGACCAGGCCATCGCGAACATCACCGCGAGCGCCATCGGCACGAACAGAAAGCGCGGCACGCCCTCCATGAAGAACATCGGCACGAACACGATGCAGATGCAGAGCGTGGAGACGAACGCCGGAACCGCAATCTGCTGGGCGCCGTCGGTGATCGCCGCGATGACGCCCTTGCCCTGCTCGAGGTGGTAGTTGATGTTTTCGATCGTCACCGTCGCGTCGTCGACCAGGATGCCGACCGCGAGCGCCAGGCCGCCCAGCGTCATGATGTTCAGCGTCTCGCCGAACGCCGCCAGCAGCGCGATCGCCCCCAGGATCGCCAGCGGAATCGACGTCGCGATGATCAGCGTCGAGCGCCACGAGCCGAGGAACAGCAGGATCATCAGGCTGGTCAGGAGCGCCGCGATGCCCGCCTCCGAGACGACACCGTCGATCGCGGCTTTCACGAACAGCGACTGGTCGTTCAGCAGCGCGATATCGACGTTCTTCGGCAACGACTGACGCAGGTCGTCGACCTTCTCCTTGATGCCGTTGACGATCGCCAGCGTGGAGGTTGCCCCGTTCTTCAGCACCTGCAGGACGACCGACCGCTGCCCGTCGACGTGCACGATGTTCTGCTGCGGCGGATAGCCGTCGCGCACCTGCGCCACGTCGCGCAGATAGACGATGGCGCCGTCGTTCGAGGTGAAGATCGGCAGATCGGCGAGGTCCTTGTAGTCGCGGACGGCGTTGTTGAGATTGATCGAGTATTCGAAGCTCCCGATCTTCTGCGTGCCGGCAGGCGTGAGGATGTTCTGGGCGACGAGGGCGTTGGCGACGTCGTTGGCCGACAGCCCGCGCGCCTGCATCGCCGGCGAATCGAGGTCGATCTGGATCTGGCGGAACTTGCCGCCGAAAGGGAAGGGGATCGCCGCCCCCGGCACCGTGACCAGCGGAGTCCGCACCGTGTTGATCGCGAGATCGAACACCGCCTGCTCGGTCATCCCCTTCGCCGACAGCGCGAGCTGGATGATCGGCACCGTCGCGGCGTTGTAGTTCATGACCAGCGGCGGGGTCATGCCCGGCGGCATCTGCTTCAGCACGGTCTGCGCGATCGACGTCACCTGCGCATTGGCGATGCTCATGTTGGTGCCCGGCTGGAAGAAGATCTTCACGATGCCGATGCCGGTGTAGGACGTGCCCTCCATGCGCTCGATGTTGTTGACGGTGGTCGTGAGCGAGCGCTGGAAATTCAGCATCAC
>CAZHQA010000446.1:0-2613 GCA_964533955.1 uncultured Reyranella sp.
TTCCGGACCGCGCGCGTCCCGCGCGCTCATGAGGCGCGCGGGACGCGCGCGGTCCGGAAGACATGACATGATGATTGGCGCACGTTCCCTCGCTGCGCTCGGGATGACACGGGTGAATCGTCGAGGCGCCGCGTGATCCCGGAGTTAGGCCAGTATTCCCTCATCCTCGCCCTCGCCGTCGCGCTGGTGCAGGGGACGGTGCCGCTGGTGGGCGCGGCGCGGGGCGACGTTCGGCTGATGCTGCTCGCGCGCACGGCGGCGTTGACGCAGGCCTTCCTGGTGATCCTCGCGTTCGCCGCGCTCACGCAGGCCTACGTCACGTCGGATTTCTCCGTCGTCAACGTGATCGCCAACTCGCATTCGGCCAAGCCGCTGCTCTACAAGATCTCCGGCGTGTGGAGCAACCACGAGGGCTCGATGCTCTTGTGGGCGCTGATCCTGTCGCTGTTCGGCGCGGCGGTGGCGATCTTCGGCAACAACCTGCCCGACAGCCTGCGTGCCCGCGTGCTTGCCGTGCAGGCGCTGATCGGCGTGGGCTTCCTCGCCTTCCTGCTGTTCACCTCCAACCCGTTCGAGCGCGTCTTCCCCGCGCCGCCCGATGGCAACGGCCTCAACCCGCTGCTGCAGGATCCCGGCTTGGCCTTCCATCCGCCGCTGCTCTACCTCGGCTATGTCGGCTTCTCGGTGACCTACGCCTTCGCCATCGCCGCACTGCTCGAAGGCCGCGTCGACGTCGCCTGGGCGCGCTGGGTGCGGCCGTGGACCCTCGCCGCCTGGTGCTTCCTGACGCTCGGTATCGCGCTCGGCAGCTGGTGGGCCTATTACATCCTGGGCTGGGGCGGCTTCTGGTTCTGGGATCCCGTCGAGAACGCCTCGCTGATGCCGTGGCTCGCCGGCACCGCGCTGCTGCACTCCGCCATCGTGGTCGAGAAGCGTGACGCGCTGAAGAGCTGGACCGTGCTGCTGGCCGTGCTCGCGTTTTCGCTGTCGCTGCTCGGCACCTTCCTGGTGCGCTCCGGCGTGCTCACCTCGGTCCACGCCTTCGCCCAGGATCCGGCGCGCGGCCTGTTCATCCTGGGATTCCTGCTCGCCGTCACCGGCGGCGGCCTGCTGCTCTACGCCTGGCGGGCGCCGCAGCTGCAGCCCGGCGGGCTCTACCAGCCGATCAGTCGCGAGGGCGGATTGATCCTGAACAACCTGCTGCTCTGCACCCTGGCCGCCACGGTGCTGCTCGGCACGCTCTACCCGCTGTTCCTCGATCTCGTCACCGGTGCCAAGGTCTCGGTCGGCCCGCCGTTCTTCAACGCCACCTTCGTGCCGATCAGCCTGGCGCTGTTCGCCGCGCTCTGCGTCGGCCCCTATCTCGGCTGGAAGCGCGCCGAGCTGTGGCCCGCGCTCGTCCGCCTGCGCGCCGCCTTCGCCGTGGCGGTGATCGCCGGTCTCGTCGCCGCCGTGGCGATCGACGGCCGCGCCACCCTGGCCGCGCTCTGCCTCGGCTTCGGCGTCTGGCTGATCGCCGGCAGCCTGCTCGAGTTCTATCAGCGACTCGTCCGCACCGGCTGGCGCCTGCCGCCGCGCGCTGCCATCGGCATGACCATCGCCCATGCGAGCCTCGGCGTCGTCGTGCTCGGTGCCGTCGCCACCGCCGCCTGGCACGTCGAGCTGATCCGGAGCTTCAAGCCGGGCGACAGCGTGGCCTTCGCGGGCTTCACCATCCGCCTGCAGGACGTGACGCCGGTCAACGGCCCCAACTACGTCGCCGAGCGCGCCACGCTCGTGGTGTCGACCGAGAGCGGGCCCTACACCACGCTGACGCCCGAGCGCCGTCTGTTCACCGTCCAGAAGCGCCAGGTCGCCGAGACCTCGATCCACACCAACATCCTGCGCGACCTCTACGCCGCGCTCGGCGAGGGCGATGCGGCGACCGGCTGGACGGTCCGCCTCTACTACAATCCGCTGGCCCCGCTGATCTGGCTCGGCGCCGCGCTGTGTGCGCTGGGCGGATTCGTTTCCCTCAGCGATCGCCGCCTGCGCATCGGTGCGCCTCGCCGTTCTCTTCTGGACCGCGGGCCTCCAGGCCCGCTCGTGAGCGGAGCTGGAGCTCCGCGGTCCGGCAGACCATGAACAAGCGCCTCCTCTTCCTCCTGCCGCTGATGACCCTGCTCGCCATGGCGGGCTTCTTCGGCTGGTCGCTGCTGTCGGGCCGCGATCCCGCCTCGATCGGCTCGGTGATGGTCGGCCGGCCGGCGCCGAAGCTCGACGGCGTCGTCTTCGGCAACGGCAAGCCGGTGCTGGTCAACTACTTCGCCAGCTGGTGCGCGCCGTGCCTGGCGGAGCATCCGCTGTTCACCCGCCTCAAGCAGCGCGACGGCGCCGTCATCGTCGGCATCGCCTGGAAGGACAAGCCCGAGGCGACCCGCGCCTGGCTCGCCAGGCTCGGCGATCCCTACCAGCAGCTGCTGTTCGACCAGGACGGCAAGACCGCCCTCGACTGGGGCCTGTCGGGCGTGCCCGAGACCTACCTCGTCGACGGCAAGGGCATCGTCCGCCTCCACTTCGCGGCCCGATCAGCGAGCGCGACCTGACGCAGAGCATCCTGCCGCTGTTGAGGGC
>CAZHQA010000447.1:0-2590 GCA_964533955.1 uncultured Reyranella sp.
CTCGACGCCGTCATCCAGGAGATGATCAAGGTGAAGAAGCCGGTGATCGTCGACGTGCTGGTCGACAAGGCCGAGAATTGCTTCCCGATGATCCCCTCGGGGGCGGCGCACTACGACATGCTGCTCGGCCCCGACGACCGCGCCGCCAAGCCCGTGTCCGAAGAAGGCATGGTGCTGGTGTGAGCCTGGCAGAAGGAGCGTCGAGCCATACCATCGCGGTTCTGGTCGACAACGAGCCCGGCATTCTCGCGCGGGTGGTCGGCCTGTTCTCGGGTCGTGGCTACAACATCGAGAGCCTGACCGTGGCGCAGACCGACGCCCGGCAGAACCTGTCGCGCATCACCATCGTCACCAGCGGCACACCGATGGTGATCGAGCAGATCAAGGCACAGCTCGACCGGCTGGTGCCGGTGCACCGCGTGCACGATCTCACCACCGAGGGCCCGCACATCGAGCGCGAGCTCGCCCTGGTCAAGGTCAAGGGCACCGGCGAGAAGCGGGTCGAGGCGCTGCGGCTGGCCGACGTGTTCCGCGCCAAGGTGATCGACGCCAAGACCGATTCCTTCGTCTTCGAGGTCACCGGTGCGTCGGACAAGGTCCAGACCTTCATCAGCCTGATGGGCGCGCTCGGCCTGGTCGATGTCGGCCGCACCGGCATCGTCGCCATGACCCGCGGTGGCGAGGCGTTCTAGATGGATTACCTCGTCGCCCTGCTGGGCCTCGCAGTGGTGCATCTGCTGGCCGTCGCAAGCCCCGGCCCGTCGACCGTGCTGGTGATCCAGACTGCAGCCGTGGCCGGCCGTCGCGGCGGGCTTGTGGCCGCTGCGGCCATGATGGTCGGCGCGCTTGCCTGGGCGACCGCGGCACTGTTTGGCCTGGAGGCGCTGTTCGCCCGTTTCGACTGGCTCCATCTCGCGTTCCGCTTTGCCGGCGCGGTCTACCTGATCTATCTCGCCATCCTGCTGTGGCGCCATGCCCGAGATCCCTTGCCGGAGATCTCGCCGGCCTCGACGGCGGATCTCGCGGGCTGGCCGGGGATGCTCACCATCTTCGGGCGCGCGCTGCTCCTGCAGCTCTCCAACCCCAAGATCATGGTGTTCTTCGGCAGCATCTTCCTGTCGGTACTGCCGCCGGAGCTGCCGTCCTGGATGGACGGCACGGTGCTGGCCATCGTGGCATTCAACGAATTCACCTGGTTCGCGCTGCTCGCCATGCTGTTTTCCGGCGGGCCGGCGCGGGCCTTTTACCGCCGGGCAAAACTCTGGCTGGACCGGTTCATGGGCGGAGCGCTGGCGCTTCTTGGCTTGCGCCTGGCCCTGTCCGCCCGCTAGACAGCGCGCCATTCGAGAGGGAGCAAGACAATGCGTGTCTATTACGATCGCGACGCCGACGTGAACCTGATCAAGGGCAAGAAGGTCCTGGTCGTCGGCTACGGCAGCCAGGGTCATGCCCATGCCATGAATTTGCGCGATTCGGGCGTGAAGGACGTGCGCATTGCCCTGAAGACCGGCTCACCGACGGTCAAGAAGGCCGAAGGCGCCGGCTTCACCGTGATGACCCCGGCTGACGGCGCCAAGTGGGCTGACATCATCATGGTGCTCGCGCCTGACGAGCTCCAGTCGGACATCTACAACAACGATCTCGGCCCCAACATGAAGCCGGGAGCGGCGCTGGCCTTTGCGCACGGACTCAATGTCCATTTCAACCTGATCACGCCGCGCTCCGATATCGACGTCTTCATGATCGCGCCCAAGGGCCCGGGCCATACGGTGCGCTCGGAGTACCTGCGCGGCGGCGGCGTACCCTGTCTGGTGGCGGTGGCGCAGAATTCCTCGGGCAATGCGCTCGAGATCGGCCTCAGCTATTCCTCGGCGATCGGCGGCGGCCGGGCCGGCACGATCGAGACCAGCTTCAAGGAAGAATGCGAGACCGACCTGTTCGGCGAGCAGGTGGTGCTGTGCGGCGGCCTGGTCGAGCTGATCAAGGCGGGCTACGAGACGCTGGTCGACGCCGGCTACGCGCCGGAGATGGCCTACTTCGAGTGCCTGCACGAGGTGAAGCTGATCGTCGACCTGATCTACGAAGGCGGCATCGCCAATATGAACTACTCGATCTCCAATACCGCCGAGTACGGCGAGTACCGCTCGGGTCCGCGCATCGTCACCGACGAGACGAAGGCCGAGATGAAGCGCGTGCTGGCCGATATCCAGTCCGGCCGCTTCGCGCGCGACTGGATGCTGGAGAACAAGGTCAACCAGGCCTCGTTCAAGGCCATGCGCAAGAAGATGTCGGAGCATCCGATCGAGGAGATCGGCGCCAAGCTCCGCGGCATGATGCCGTGGATCAAGGAGAAGGCGCTGGTCGACAAGACCCGGAACTGACGCCGAGGGAGCGCATCGGTCGCGGAATCGGGTGCATTCCGCGGCCGATCGATGGCGGCAGAGGCCGCTGAGCCATAAAGAGGACGGCCGCCGTTGCCGTTGTCGACTTCACGGCAGCCGTCCGTGCATCGCGCCTGGCTAGTCTAGATGATGTAGCCGCCGCCCGCGGCATCGAGCATGGCGCCGGTGATGAACGACGATTCGGCCGA
>CAZHQA010000448.1:0-2533 GCA_964533955.1 uncultured Reyranella sp.
CGGCGCTGGCCGTTCGGCAGGACGGCACGACGGTCGTGCCGCGGTCGACCAGCGCCGCGGAAGACTATGCCTGGGGGCGCGAGCGCTTCGTCGCCGAAGGGCGAACGCTGGCCGCCCTGCATCGCGTGCCCGGCATCGTCCTGGTGCACGACTTCCTGGTGGCCAACGGCACGGCCTATCTGGTCATGGAGCTGCTGGCTGGCCAGACCCTGCAGGACCAGGTCGACCGCAACGGGCCACTCGATGCGGACGCCTTCGGGCGATTGCTGCCGCCGCTGCTCGACGGGCTCGAGCGGGTTCATGGCGCCGGTTTCCTCCATCGCGACATCAAGCCGGCCAACATCCTGCTCGACCAGCAGGGGCAGCCGACCCTGATCGACTTCGGTGCATCGCGCGCCGCCGTCGCCGGGCGAAGCCAGGCGATGACCGCCGTGTTCACGCCGGGCTATGCCGCCGTCGAGCAGTTCACTGCCGCGACGCAGGGACCGTGGACCGACATTTATGGCCTGGCCGCGACGCTCCACTTCGCGATCACCGGCGCCGCACCACCCAATGCCGTCGATCGCATGCTCGACGACACCCTGCTGCCGTTGTCGCAGGCCCAATCGCCGATCGCCCCGACAGCGCGCGCGGCCATCGACGCCGGGCTGACGGTGCGCGCGGCGGACCGGCCGCAATCGATCGCCGCCTGGCGGCCGATGTTTGCCGATGCGTCCGCCTTGCCCGGCGCTACCCGGCAGTCCCGCGCAGCGCAGGCGACAGTCGTGATGCGCCAACCGAGCGCGCCGCGATCCGGGGGCGTGCGCCGCCCGGCGCTGATCGGCGGCCTCGCGCTGTCGGTCGCGGCCGTTGCGACGGCAGCGTGGTTCGTTGTCGGCCCGCGGGCGACGACGTCGGCACCGGCGACAGCGACGGCAGCGGACAGCGCGGCGGCCTCTACGCCGCCAGACAAGGCACCGGACAAGGTCCAGCAGGAACTGACGGCGGCGCGGCAGGCGCAACAGGCGGCTGCCGAGGAAGCCCGCCAGCTGCGCAACGAAGCCGAGGCGCGCCGCAAGGCCGACGAGGAAGCCGCGCTGAGGCGCCGGATCGAGGACGAACTTCGCCAGAAGGCCGCCGCCGAGCAGGCGGTCCGCCAGAAGGCGGAGGAGGATCAGCGACGCGCAGCGGCCGAAGCGGCCCAGGTTGAAGCAAACAAGGCTGAAGCGGCCAAGGCCGAAGCAGCAAAGGTCGAAGCGGCGAAAGCCGCCGAGGATCGCGCGCGCGCCGACGCGCAGAAGAAGGCGCCGCCGCCCGCGCCCGCGCAGGTAGCGGCAAGCGCGGCCACCACCGGAGCGGGCCAGTGCGACGGGTCATGGCGGTCGCAATGGTGCCGCGCCGCTTTCCAGGGCTTTCCCTCCAGCTGCTGGTACGCGCCCATGACGATTCGCAACGGGGCGGTGTCCGGCCAATGGACGTCCCCGGGCGCGACCGAGGCGCAGACATTCAGCGGCCAAGTCGCGCCCAATGGCACCGTCAACATCGTCTACAACGGGATCGGCAGCCAGACCTATACCGGGCGGCACTTCAGCGCGATCCTGACCGGCTCGGTGACAGCTGGCGTATTGAGCGCGAAAGGCCACGCCGGCGAGAACGGGCGCGAGTTCTCGGTGACGGTTTCGTGCCGATGACGGAGCGCACCACGATGGGCGCAGGGGTAGGCGCACTGCTCCTGCTGGCGGTCCTCGAGAGCGCGCACGCCGCGTCGTTCGACGGGACGTGGTCGGTGCTGCAGGTTTGCGAAACGACGAGCGAGGGCGCGCGCGGGTACACCTGGCGCTACGACGCCGGCGTGAAGAACGGCCATCTCGTCGGGCAGTACCGCACCAAGGGACAAAGCCCGTCGATGACGCTCGAGGGCCAGATCCAGCCGGATGGCGCGGCCTCTCTGCTAGCCCAGGGGATCTCGGGCGACGCCGAGCACAACATGAAATTCGCGCAGGCCCAGACGCCCATCTCGTTTCGAGTCACGGCAAAATTCGAGGGCGGCAAGGGCAGCGGCACGCGGCTCGGCAGTCGCGCCTGCACCTTCACTTTTTCCAGGCAGTAGCGCTGGCGCTGCTCTGCTGCCGCCGCAGGTCCGACGCCGCGTCGCGGCTCGTCGTCAGTAGCTCTTGCCCGTCGGATAGGTCTTGAACTTCGGCACGCCGGGATCCATGTGGTCCCACGGCTGGGCGCTTTTGGCGAAAATGTTCGCCTCGGGCCGGAACCAGCTCGGATCGTCGAAGGTGCAGACGCGAACGCCGACGATGTCGGGCCGCGTCGAGACCTGGACATAGAGCGGCGTGCCGCAGTCGCCGCAAAAAACGCGGGTGATGTCGTTGCCGGAATCGGCCTTGGCCACGTAGCTGCGGGCCTTGCCGCGGACGATGCGGAACCCCGCCACCGGCACGCGCACCGCCGCAACGTGCGGCGCGCCGCTCTGGCGCTGGCAATCCCGGCAATGACATTGCAGCGAGAACTGCGGCTCACCCTCGCACTCGTAGCGCACCGC
>CAZHQA010000449.1:0-2502 GCA_964533955.1 uncultured Reyranella sp.
CTAATCGTCGTGATCAAGGAGCGCGCCGACGTCGCACTCGATCCGGCGCCCTATGTGCCGCGCAAGAACAAGCGCAAGGCAGGACGCTTGCTGGGCGAGCACGCGCGGCGAGTCGGCGATCCCAACCGCGGCGGCTCCAGCACGAAGGTGCCCCTCATGACGGCGTATCGCCAGGCCGCTCTGCGCTGTGCCGCATTGCTTGCCGTCCGCGGGCCGATGAAAGTGGCGGCGTTGCGGGTCGCCTGCGACGCACCCAACGCCGCAGCGATTCTGCGGGACGATTTCTACGGCTGGTTCGAGCGCGTCGAACGCGGCGTCTATGCGCTGACGCCCAAGGGCAAACGCGGGCTTGAGCTGCACAACGGCAAGGCGGCCTGACGATGCTGATCGCTCAGCTTTCCGACCCGCATGTTCGGCCCGAGGGCGTCCTCTATCAGGACGTGGTCGATTCCAATGCCATGTTTGCGGCGGCGATTGCCCATCTCAATGCGTGCGACCCGCGCCCCGATCTGACCCTGCTGAGTGGCGATCTGGTCGACAAGGCCGAAGCCGCCGAATACGCCAATCTGCGCAAGCTGCTCGGTGAGCTCGCAACGCCGCTGCTGGTCATTCCGGGCAACCACGATGACCGCGATGCTTTCCGCCATGCCTTCCGCGATCACGACTACCTGCCGGCCTGCGGGCCGATGCACTACGTTGCGGGCAGGCATGGATCTGTACGCATCGTTGCGCTGGATGTCACTGTGCCGGGACTGCACCACGGCGAGATCGACGAAAACGCGATGCATTGGCTGGACGCCGCTCTTTCAGCCGAATCGAGGCGCCCGACGATCGTCATGATGCATCAGCCTCCCTTCGAGTGCGGTGTGCCGTATCTCGATCTCTATTCCTGCCGCGGAGGCTTGCGGCTTGCCGAGGTGATCGAACGCCATCGCCAGGTCGAACGCATCGTCTGCGGCCACGTCCATCGCTTCATGCAGCTGCGCTTCGGCGGGACGGTGCTATGCACCGCGCCGTCGACGACGACCGCCATCGCGCTGCGATTGAAGCCCGACGCCGAGCCTGCCTCGCATGTCGAGCCGCCAGCTTGCCTGCTGCACCACTGGCGGCCCGAAATCGGGCTGGTCACGCATTTCAGTCCGATCGGCAACTTTCCCGGGCCTTATCCGTTCGCTTGACTCCTCCTCAACGGGCATTATCGACCGTCATGCGCAAGCTCGAGATCGTCCATCGTACGCAATATTCATACGCCGAGCCGGTGACGCTGGGCGATTACAGGCTGATGTTCCGCCCTCGCGACAGCCACGACATAAGGTTGCTCGCCACCAACCTGACGATCGAGCCCGTGGCGCAGGTACGCTGGATCTACGATGCGTTCGGCAACTCGATCGCCATCGCGTCGTTCGCCGGGGATGCAGTAAGCGCCCTGCAATTCGTCAGCACCATGCAGCTCGAGCACTATGGCGTGCCGCCTGACGTGCCGACCATAGAGGACTATGCGCGCAAGTTGCCGTTCAGCTATCTCGCCGAGGAGGCGCCCGATCTTGCGCGCTACGTGGAGCGCCACTACCCGGATCCCAACGCCGCGGTCAGTGCCTGGGCGCGCCAGTTCCTCGACGGCGAGGGAGGCGACGAGACCTTCATGGTGCTGTCGCGCATGTGCAAGGGCATCCAGGAGAACCTCAATTACGCGATGCGCTTCGAGCCCGGCACGCAGGCGCCGGCCACCACGCTCGAGACCGGCGGCGGCACCTGCCGCGACTATGCGCTGCTGATGATGGAAGGGGCGCGCGCCCTCGGGCTCGCGGCGCGCTTCATCACCGGCTATCTCTATGATCCGGCGGTCGACAATGCCGATGCCCGCACGCCTGATCAGCCGGGCCAGCCGCACGCCTGGATGGAGGTTTATTTGCCCGGTGCCGGCTGGGTCGAGTTCGATCCGACCAATGGCATCATCGGCTCGGAGAGATTGATCCGCGTGGCCGTCGGGCGCGATCCCGAGCAGGCGATGCCGATCAAGGGAACCTTCACCGGGGCGGCCGGAGTCGGCATCACCGCCCATGTCGACGTGCAGGTCCACACGATGCAGGGCCTCGTGCCCGCTTCCGCTGCGTGAGGTGCCGAGCGCGATCAATTTGCAGTGCATGGGGCATGGGAAGGTCTTTGACATCAGGCGGCGGCGGCGCTGGAGTGCGCTCGGGGGCCGTCGGGTAGCTTTCGGGGGAAACGTCGCTGTCGCTCGTGCTGAATTGGCTGCTGCGTGCCCTGATGGCGATGGGCGGTGCTGCGCTCGCCGTCGTCGCCTGGCCAGTGGCGCGGGGCGCCTGGGAGGCGCAGAAAGCCGATGCCATCGTCAACGACCTGCGCTTCGGCCGTCCGCTCGATGCTGCAGCGGTCGCGGCGGGTGTCGACGCGCTCAGTCGTGCCATCGCCGATGATCCCGCGGCGAAGCGCTATCTCGATCGTTCCGAACTGCTGGCCGGTGCCGCGCTGACCAGCAGC
>CAZHQA010000450.1:0-2477 GCA_964533955.1 uncultured Reyranella sp.
ACCGCATCGCCAAGGAAGCCGAGGACGCCGTCCGCTCGGGCTGCCTGCACATCGTGCTGACCGACGCCAACGTCGACCCCGCGCGCGCCGCGCTGCCGATGATCCTGGCGGCGGGTTGCGTGCACTCTTACCTGGTGCGCCAGTCGCTGCGCACGTTCATCTCGCTCAACGTGCGTTCGGGCGAATGCCTGGACGTGCACTATGCCGCCGTCATCATCGGCGTCGGCGCGACCACGGTGAATCCCTATCTCGCCGAGGAGACGATTGCGGCCCGCCATGCGCGCGGCCTGCTCGGCAAGCTGTCGCTCGGCCAGTGCCTCGCCAACTACAAGAAGGCGCTGGACGACGGCCTGCTCAAGACCATGTCCAAGATGGGCATCTCCGTGCTGTCGTCATACCGCGGCGGCTGCAACTTCGAGGCGGTCGGCCTGTCGCGCTCGCTGGTCCAGGAATTCTTTCCCGGCATGCCGTCGCGCATTTCCGGCATCGGGCTGCGCGGCGTGCAGGAGAAGATCGCCCAGCAACATGCCCGCGCCTTCGACGAGGACGTGATCGCCCTGCCGATCGGCGGCTTCTACAAGTACCGGCACGGTGGCGATCATCACAACTTCGAGGGCAACCTCATCCACATGCTGCAGGATGCGGTAACCACCGAATCCTACGACAAATTCAGGAAGTACAGCGAGGCGGTGCGCCGCCTGCCGCCGATCAACCTGCGCGACCTGCTCGACTTCAGGACGGGTGCCGCGCCCGTGCCGATCGACGAGGTCGAATCGATCACCGAACTGCGCAAGCGCCTGGTCGCTCCCGGCATCTCGCTGGGCGCGCTGGGACCCGAGGCGCACGAGACGCTGTCGATCGCCATGAACCGCATCGGCGCCAAGTCCGACTCGGGCGAAGGCGGCGAGGATCCGGCGCGCTACAGCCCGCGGCCCAATGGCGACAATGCTTCGTCGGCGATCAAGCAGGTGGCGTCGGGCCGCTTCGGCGTGACGGCGGAGTACCTCAACAACTGCCGCGAGCTCGAGATCAAGGTGGCGCAGGGCGCCAAGCCCGGCGAAGGCGGCCAGCTGCCTGGCGTCAAGGTGAGCGAGATGATCGCTCGCCTGCGGCATTCCACGCCGGGCGTCACCCTGATCAGCCCGCCGCCGCACCACGACATCTACTCGATCGAGGACCTGGCGCAGCTGATCTACGACCTGAAGCAGATCAACCCCGAGGCGCGCGTGACCGTGAAGCTGGTAGCGCGCTCTGGCATCGGCACGATCGCTGCCGGCGTTGCCAAGGCCAAGGCCGACGTGATCCTGGTGTCGGGTCATTCCGGCGGCACCGGCGCATCGCCCCAGACCTCGATCAAGTACGCCGGCATCCCGTGGGAGATGGGCATCTCCGAGACCCACCAGGTCTTGACGCTCAATCGGCTGAGGGAAAAGGTGCTGCTGCGCACCGACGGCGGCATCAAGACCGGCCGCGACGTGGTGATCGCCGCCATGCTGGGCGCCGAGGAATACGGCATCGGCACGGCGTCGCTGATTGCCATGGGCTGCATCATGGTGCGGCAGTGCCATTCCAACACCTGCCCGGTCGGCGTGTGCACCCAGGATCCCAAGCTGCGCGCCAAGTTCACCGGCTCGCCGGAGAAGGTCGTCAACCTGTTCAGCTTCATCGCCGAGGAGGTGCGCGAGATCCTTGCCCAGCTCGGCTACCGTTCGCTGACCGAGATCGTCGGTCGCTCGGATCTCCTGAAGCAGGTGAGTCGCGGCGCGCGCTATCTCGACGACCTCGACCTCAGCCCGCTGCTGACCCGCGCCGACGGCGGCTCGGGCGCGGTGCACTCGACGGTCAAGGGGCGCAACGAGGTGCCCGACACGCTCGATGCCCAGATGATCCGCGACGCCCAGCCGCTGTTCACCCATCGCGAGAAGATGCAGCTCCAGTACAGCGTGCGGAACACCCATCGCGCCGTAGGCACGCGGCTCTCCGCCATAATCACCCGCAAGTACGGCATGGCGGGCCTGCAGCCCGACACCGTGACGGTGCGCCTGCGCGGCACCGCCGGCCAATCGCTCGGCGCCTTCGCCGTGCGTGGCGTGAAGCTGGAAGTGTTCGGCGATGCCAACGATTATGTCGGCAAGGGGCTGAGCGGCGGCACCATCGTGGTCAAGCCTACGGTGTCGAGTCCGCTGGTGCCCGAGCACAACGCCATCATCGGCAACACCGTCCTGTACGGCGCGACGGCGGGCAAGCTGTTCGCCTGCGGCCGCGCCGGCGAGCGGTTTGCCGTCCGCAACTCCGGCGCCGACACGGTCGTCGAGGGCACCGGGTCCAACGGCTGCGAATACATGACCGGCGGCACCGCGGTCGTGCTGGGCGATATCGGCGTCAACTTTGCCGCCGGCATGACCGGTGGCATGGCTTTCGTCTACGACCCTCAGGATATCTTCAAGTTCAAGGTCAACCCCGAGACCGTGACGTGG
>CAZHQA010000451.1:0-2474 GCA_964533955.1 uncultured Reyranella sp.
GCGCGGGCTATTTCTGCTCGGACTCTTTCCTGAGCGAGCCGATGGCGAGAGAGCCATCGGAGGCCGGGGGCTGGGGCTCGGCGGCAGTTTCGTCTTCGCCAGCGGGCGCGACCGGATCCGCCGGCCCGGCCGCGGCATCCTCCAGGAACGTCGCGGTCGGCACGTAGAACAGCGTGCCGGTCACGGCGCGGCTGAAGTCGAGAATGCGGTCGTAGTTGCCGGGCGGGCGGCCGACGAACATGTTCTCGAGCATCTGCTCGGTGCGGCGCGGCGAGCGGGCATAGCCGATGAAGTAGGTGCCGTACTCGCCCTTGCCGACCTCGCCGAACGGCATGTTGGCGCGCACGATCTTCATCTCCTGGCCGTTTTCCACGATCGTCGTCAGGGCGCTGTGGGCCGAGGTCGGCTTGACGGAATCGTCGAGTTCGATGTCCGAAAGCTTGGTGCGGCCGATGATCTTCTCCTGGTGCTCGACGGGCAGCGCATCCCACCCCTTGAGGTCGTGCAGGTACTTCTGGACGATGACGTAGCTGCCGCCGGCGAACGCCGCGTCCTCCTCGCCGACCAGCGCGCTGTCGAGCGCCTCCTGGTCGACCGGGTTCTCGGTGCCGTCGACGAAGCCCAGCAGGTCACGCTCGTCGAAATACTGGAAGCCGTGCACCTCGTCGGCCACGGCGGCGGCGGCGCCCAGCCGCGACACGATCTGGGTCGCGAGCTCGAAGCAGAGATCCATGCGGGTGGCGCGGATGTGAAACAGCATGTCGCCCGGCGTCGAGACGGCGTGGTGCCGGCCCCTGATCTCCTGGAACGGATGCAGTTCCTTCGGCCGCGGCGCGCCGAACAGCCGGTCCCAGGCGTAGGAGCCGATGCCGACGATGCAGGACAGCCGGCCCTCGGGGTCGCGGAAGCCGACAGCCCGCAGGAGGGCGCCGATGTCGCCGCACAACGTACGCGCGGCGGTCTCGGACTCGGCGCCGGCGTTCACCGTCACGACGAGGAACATGGCGGCGCGCGTCAGCGGGGCGACGACCGGTTGGGGAATCGAGGGGGGCACGCGTCGCTCCTGCTGACCTGTTCGGCGCGAGTTTAGCCCGTGGTTGTCCGAGGCGAAGGGCAAATTTGCCGGACGATCGGGCGGCGGCGTGCGACGCGGTGTGTCCACGCCCTGTTGATCGAGTGCCGGCGACGCGCGGGCAGGACGCGCTACAGTGGGCTGACGGCACGAATGCGCACAGGGCCGGGCGCGGTGGCGGTCACCGTGCCGGGATGCGCGGCAACGAGCGGGTAAGCATGACGATCGACGAGCTTCGCGGATGGGCGGCGTTCATGGACAAGGCCGTGATCGCCAGCCTCGTGGTCACCCTCCTGGCGGTGGTGGCGCTCGGCCTCACGACGTTCCTGTCGCTGAGGTTCAGCGGCGCCGTGCGCGCCCACGACCAGGCGGCCTTCGACCGCTACAAGGGCGTCGAGGGCCATTCGCAGCAGCTCGAGCGCGAGGTCGCGGCGGCGCGGCAGCGGGTGTCGACGCTCGAGCAGGAGATCGCCACGGCGCACGGCCAGACGACGGCGCTCGAACAGCAGGCGGCCGCGGCGCGGGAGCGGGCGGCGGCGCTCGAGCAGGAAGCGGCCGCGGCCCGCGAACGCGCGGCGGCGTTCGGGCAGGCGGCCCGCGAAGCCAACGAGCGGGCGGCCCGGGCGGACCGCGAGAGCGCCGCTGCCGCGACCGCTCGGGAGCGGGCAGGGCAGCCCGATGCGGCGGAGATCCAGCAGCGCCTGGCCGAGCTGGCCAAGCGTGTGCGCGAGGCGGCGAGCGCGCCGGCTCTTGTGCCGGTGCCGGCCCCAGCCCCGGCGCCATCGCCGATCGTCGCCAGCCTGGGCAAGTATGCCGGCACTCGGGCCGCCGTCTTCGTGCTCGATCCGGTGACCGATGCGCCGGCGGCGGGCGCGGCGATCCTCGCCGATCTCGGCGACGCCGGCTGGGTGGCGCAGTCCTGGAAGTGGACGGGCGTGGCCGGGATCTTCGGCGTGGTCGTCCTGGTCAAGGAGGGCAGCGAGCCCGCGATCAACGAGGCGGCTTCCGCGCTGGTCGAGGCCCTGCGCGCGGCGGGCTTCAGCACGACCAAGGGAGACTGGCCGGCGGACTGGCGCCGCTTCCGCGGCACGCTCGACGGGCCGCAGACGCCGGCCGCGACCGACGCTCCCATCCGGATCGTGATCGGCTCGAAACCGCGTTGAAGCGCACTGCCGTGCGGTCCCCGGTTCGCTGATAGTTCGTTTGGCGCTTCTCGTTCAGCCATCGCCGCCGAGGCGCGCCGAGTCACGGCCTGATGTCGGGCTCGACCAGCTTCTTCAGGTTCTCAAGCGACTCCTGCCATCCGAGGTAGCAAGCCTCGACGGGGATGGCGTCGGGAACGCCTTGCTGGACGATGTTGAGCTCGGTGCCGACCATGACCTTCCTCAGGGTGATCGTGACG
>CAZHQA010000452.1:0-2466 GCA_964533955.1 uncultured Reyranella sp.
CCTCAAGGCGACGTTGGTGCCCTATCGCGGCAGCGCTCAGGCACAGCCTGACCTCATGGCCGGCCGTATCGCCTTCATGTTCGACAATTTGCCCTCGGCCCTGCCGCAAGCCCGCGCCGGCAGGGTCAAGGTGCTGGCGCAGACCTGCGCTACGCGTTCGCCCTCGGCGCCGGACCTGCCGACCATGGTCGAGGCAGGCTTCGCCGATTTCGTGGTCGACGGTTGGTACGGCATGTTCGCGCCGGCCAGGACGCCCAAGCCGATCGTCGACAAGCTGTCGGCCGACATCAACAAGGCGCTGATGGATCCCGACTCGCTCGAGAAGTGGAAGACGTTGGGCTTCGATCCGATCGGCACGACACCGGCGGAGTTCGCCAGGCGCCAGAAGGACGATCTCGCCTACTGGAAGCAGATGATCGAGTACACCGGGGTGAAGGTCGAGTAGAGGCCGTCGCAACGGCACGTCGGCGTCGTGCAAGGAGAAAGGCCGCCCGCGGGCGGCCTTTCCGGGGTTTCCGAAGCAGGACTCAATTGTACTTGGCGATTTCCAGCCGGCCGACCTGGTCGCGATGGACCTCGTCGGGACCGTCAGCCAGACGCAGCGTGCGCTGGTGGGCATACATGCTGGCCAGCTTGAACACCTGGCTGACGCCGCCCGCGCCGTGCAGCTGCAGGCAGCGGTCGACCACCTTGGACGTGATGTTGGGCACCGCCACCTTGATCATCGCGATCTGCTGGCGGGCTTCCTTGTTGCCGTACTTGTCCATCGCCCAAGCCGCCTTCAGCACCAGCAGGCGAGCCATGTCGATCTCCATGCGCATGTCGGCGACATGGGCCTTGGTGACGCCCATCTCCGAGATGCGCTGGCCGAAGGCGACGCGGCTCTTGGCGCGCTTGATCGCCATCTCGAGCGCCCGCTCGGCGACGCCGATCGCCCGCATGCAGTGGTGGATGCGGCCCGGCCCGAGGCGGCCCTGGGCAATCTCGAAGCCACGACCCTCGCCCAACAGGATGTTGGCCTTCGGCACGCGGACATTGTCGTAGACCACCTCGGCGTGGCCGTGCGGGGCGTCATCGTAGCCGAACACGTGCAGCATCTTGACGATCTTGATGCCGGGCGTGTCGCGCGGCACCACGATCATCGACTGCTGGCGATAGGCCGGCGCCGAGGGGTCGCTCTTGCCCATCAGGATGATCACCTTGCAGCGCGGATCGCCCATGCCCGACGACCACCACTTGCGGCCGTTGATGACGTAGTCGTTGCCGTCCGCTTCGATGCGGCACTCGACGTTGCGCGCATCGGACGAGGCGACCGCGGGTTCGGTCATGGCGAAGCAGGAGCGGATCTCGCCGTTGAGCAGCGGCTTCAGCCACTTTTCCTTGAGCTCCTTGCTGCCATAGCGGGCGAACACTTCCATGTTGCCGGTGTCGGGCGCCGAGCAGTTGACCGACTCGGACGCAATCGAGGAGCGCCCCAGCACTTCGCAGATCGGCGCGTACTCCAGGTTGGAGAGGCCCATTGTGCCGTGGGTGTCGCCGGTTTCGCGATCCGCAGGGAGAAACATGTTCCAGAGGCCGCGCTTCTTTGCTTCGGCCTTGCACTGTTCGAGGATCGGCGGGAGTTGCCAGCGGTCCTTGGCCTTCTCCATCTGCTCTTCGTAGACGGGCTCGGCAGGATAGATGACCTCGTCCATGAATTTGTGCAGCTTCTCGACAAGCGCCTTGGTGCGATCGGAGTATTCGAAATCCATCTTCTTCTCTCCCTGGGTGCTGGGGCGGACTCTGGCCGAATTCCGTGACAATGTGAACGGCCATTCAGGTCGCACCGCTTTGGTTCCGGATCGCGGTCACGGTAGGAAATGACATGAAAATCGCAAGCTGCCAGGTCACTACGCTCAGCGTGCCGGAGGACGATCCGCTGGCCAACATGCCGGAGGAAGCCGGGCGCATGCGTCCGATCGTCATCCTGCGCCTGCGCACCGACAGCGGCATCGAGGGCATTGGCCTCACTTTCTATGGCGCCAGGGTGACACGCGCCCTGCATGCCGCCGTCGAGGATCTAGCCGCCCTGACGGTGGGCGAGGATCCGATGCGCATCGAGAGCATCCTGGCCAAGCTGCGCCGCGCCGCCGATAGCTGCGGCCCGGCCGGATTGTTCACGCTCGCGGTGTCGGCGATCGACATCGCGCTCTGGGACATCAAGGGCAAGGCGCTCGAGCAGCCGCTCTGGAAACTCCTGGGTGGCCATCGCGAGCGCGTGCCGACCTATGCTTCGGGGTCGTTGCGCCGCGGCCTCAGCGACAAGCAGGCGGAGCAGGCGGCCAGGATCCTGGTGCAGAAGGGCTTCCGCGAGATGAAGACCCAGATGGCTCTGCCCGGCAATCCGACGCCAGCGGAGGAGGTGCGCCGCGTGCGCGTGGTGCGCGATGCGATCGGCCCGGACATCAAGCTGATGTGCGACATCAA
>CAZHQA010000453.1:0-2463 GCA_964533955.1 uncultured Reyranella sp.
TGCCGTCGCGGCCGACCACGATGTCGTGCTCGAGGCCGTACTTCTGGGCGCCGTTGGGCAGCATCACCTCGAAGATGGTGGTGTTGCGGATCGCGGCGATGACGTGAAGGTTGGCGACGTTGTTCAGGGAGTTGCCGCCGTGATGGACCTCGTAGGTCATGCGGAACGCCTCGGCGAGATGGGCGGTCTTGACGAGCGTGGTAATGCCGCCCTTGACGGCGACGTCGCCGCGCAGGAAGTCGGTGGCCTGCAGCATCAGCCACGGCTGGTAGGATTCCAGCCCCGCGATCGGGTATTCGGTGGCGAGGATCGGGATCGACAGCTGCTGCTTCAGCTTCACGTAGTTGTAGATGTCCTGGTCGTGCAGCGGATCCTCGTACCAGAAGTAGCCCATCTCCTGCACCGCGCGGCCGACCCGCAGCGCCGCCGGAAAGTCGTAGCTCCAGGTCGAGTCGAGCATGATGGTGTAGTCGCCGACGGCCTTGCGCACCGCCTCGCAGACCTTGATGTCCTCCTGCCATTGCGTCGGCGGATGGATCTTGTAGGCGGCCCAGCCCTGCTCCTTGTACTCGAGCGCCTGTTCGGCATAGGCCTGCGGCGAGGGCAGCACGGCCGAGCTGGCATAGGCCGGCACCGACTGCCGATAGGTGCCGAGCAGGCGGTGAATCGGCTGGCCCATTGCCTTGCCGACGAGATCCCACAGCGCCACGTCGGCAGCGCCGATGGCGCGCACGCCGGCGGGGCGCTGCTTCTTCCAGAGCTCGGCCACGATCGCCTCGCGCTGCATCGGATCCTTGCCCATGAGCACCGGCTTGAGATGGGTGATCAGGCCCTGGCCGTCGGTGGTTGCGGAATTCGATGCCGACCCGAGAAATGCATGGCCCTCGACGCCGTCGTCGGTGCGAATCGTGAGCAGCCCGAGCGCGCTCGATCCGGCAAACCGGCTGTGCTGGCCGTATTGCGTCGGCGGGATGTCATCCCAGGCGAACAGAGTGAGCGAAACGTCGGTAATCTTCATGGTTGTTTTCCTCCCGCAACGGCCGCGCAGGAGTATAGACTGTGGCCATGAGCGACAAAGCCCGAGCCGAACTCTGCCCCACCGGCGTTCTGCGTGCCGGTATCAATCTCTCCAACTTCCTGCTGGTAACCGGCCGCAGTGCCTCGGGCGATCCCGAAGGCGTGTCGCCCGACATGGCGGCAGCGATCGCGGCGGCGCTCGGCGTGGCCGTGAAGTACGTGCCCTACAAGACGCCGGGCGAACTGGGCGATGCGGTCGGCACCAATGCCTGGGACATCGGCCTGATCGGCGCCGAGCCGCAGCGGGCAGAGAAGATCGCCTTCAGCGCGGCCTATTGCGAGATCGAGGCGACCTACATGGTGCCGCCGGGCTCACCCATCAAATCGATCGGCGAAGTCGACCGTGCGGGCGTGCGCATCTCGGTGTCGGCGCGCTCGGCCTATGGGCTGTGGCTCGAGAACAACATCAAGAACGCCACTCTGATGCCGATCGCCGGGCTCGACGCGGCATTCAACAAGTTCAAGGACGAGAAGCTCGACGTGCTGGCCGGGCTGCGGCCTGGGCTCCTAAAGGACGTCGAGAAGATGCCGGGGGCGACCATCCTCCCCGGCAAGTTCTCGGCCGTTCAGCAGGCCGTCGGCACCGCCAAGGCCAACCAGGCGGGGGCGGCGTTCCTGGCGTCCTTCGTCGAGGAAGCCAAGAAATCGGGCCTCGTCGGCCGACTGATCGAGCGCCACAAGGTCAAGGGATTGTCGGTCGCTCCGCTTGCCTGACTAGCGCTGGAGAGCAGTCAGCGGACACAATTTTTCTACGCAACTTTTAGGCCCCCCCGCCGTTGGTGCTAATTGCGGGGGACGGTGTGCGCGCTCGGGCCAGTTGACCCCCCGCTCAAGGACTGTTCGAGGGGGATCTATCGCCATGAGCATCGAAACCGTCTCGCCGGCCGGCAAGGGCTCACCCCCATTGGGCCCGGCGGCCCGCCGAAACGGTGTCGAAGCGCCCGAGCTCCACGAGCTGCTGCACGCCATGGAAGCAATGCGCGCCGGCGACTTTTCAGTACGGCTGAGTCGCGAGCGCCAGGGTCCGGCTGGCCGGATCGCCGTGCTGTTCAACGAGATCGTCGCGGCCAACCAGAACATGGCCCAGCAGCTCGAACGCATCGGCAAGAGCGTGGGCGAACAGGGCCGCACGCGCCAGCGCGTCAAGTTCGGCATCGCCACCGGCGCCTGGGGCGAGATGGAAGGCTCGGTCAACGGGCTGATCGACGACCTGTTGTGGCCGACCACCGAGGTGACGCGCGTGATCTCGGCCGTCGCGCAGGGCGACCTTCTGCAGACCGTGCGGCTCGACGTCGACGGCCGGCCGCTCAAGGGCGAGTTCCTGCGTTCAGCCAACATCGTCAACACCATGATCAAGCAGCTTTCGGTGTTCACCTCGGAGGTGAC
>CAZHQA010000454.1:0-2418 GCA_964533955.1 uncultured Reyranella sp.
CTCGCCCCGGGCATGAGCCGCCGGCGCCCGAATGGAAGAGCCGGGAATACCTCAAGGACGTGCTCTCGAGGTACGATCCGCATCGCAAACGCGATTAGACGGCGCGGGCGCCTCCGCCGTGGCGCAGCAGGCGGCCCGAGTGCGTGTTCGTCGGCCGGCCGTCGCGCATCGTCACCTCGCCGTTCACCAGGATATACTTGTAGCCTTCGGCGCGCTGGATGCGCCGCCATTCGCCGCCCGGCAGGTCGTGGGCGATCTCATCGGGCAGCACGCGCAGGCCGTCGAAGTCGTAGACCACGATGTCGGCCGGCGCGCCGAGCTTGAGCTGGCCGCGGCCGCGGAACCCGGCGACCTCGGCCGGCAGCGCCGACAGGCGCCAGTGGGCGTCCTCGAGGCTCAGCATCTTGTGCTCGCGCACCACCTTGCAGATCGTCTCGGTCGGATAGCGGCCGGCGGTCAGGAACTTGGTGTGGGCGCCGCCGTCGGACACGCCGAACAGCACATAGGGATCGTCGACCAGCTCCTTCAGGTGCTCGATCTTGCCGTTGGGCGGCGCGGCGAAGAACTCGGTCTTGAGGTCTTCCTCGACGGCCATGTCGAGCATGACATCGACCGGGTGCTTGCCCATCTTCGCGCCGGCATGGGCCAGCGTGTAGTCGAGCCACTGCCGGTTCTTCTCGAGCTTGGGCCCGACGATGGCGATATCGGGCAGCGGGCCGGTCGCGGTGACCGGCAGCTTTTCGCGCAAGCCGGGCCGGCGCGCCGGATCGGCGAGCTTGGCCAGCCGCTCCTGCCGCGTGCCCGTGGTGGCGTCGCACCAGACCTGCTGGTCGTCGAACAGGTTCCAGTCCTCGAAGGTGAAGGTGAAGCCCGCGTCGGTCGTCAGTCCCTGGCCGACGACGCGGATGCCGCGCTCGCGGCAGCTCGCCAGCCAGTCGAGCAGACGGCGATGGATGTGCGGCCGATCGTCGAAGGCCTGCACCACGTTCATGATGATCGGCCGGCCCGACAGCGTGGCCATCTCCTCGTAGAAGGCCCGGTCGCGGGCGTTGTCGCCCGACACCAGCAGCATCTGCATGAAGCCGTCGTTGCGCTCGGCCAGCACCCTGGCGAACTCGCGGCAGGTGTCGTCGTGCATGACGTCGGTCGGCATCGGCGAGCCGTCATGGTCGCGCTGCACCGCGGCCGGCCCGGTCGGCAGCATGCGCTGGGCCGACCAGCCGCAGGCGCCGGCATCCATCGCCTCGTGCAGCAGGCGGCGCAGCTCGGCGTGCTGCTCCGGCGTCGGCCGCCGGCCGGCCTTGGCCGCCTCGAAGCCCATCACCCAGATCAGCAGCGGCGAGACCGGCACGTAGGGCAGGATGTTCACCGCCTTGGGCGCGCGCTCGACGGCGTCGAGGAACTCCGGAAACGTCACCCAGCTCCACGGCATGCCCTGCTGCATGGACGCCATCGGGATCGCCTCGACGCGGGTCATGGTCAGCATCGCCCGCTCGCGCTCGGCCGGCCGCACCGGCGCGAAGCCGAAGCCGCAATTGCCGATCACCACCGAGGTGATGCCGTGCCAGGACGACAGCGTGCAGTAGGGATCCCAGAAGAGCTGGGCGTCGTAGTGGGTGTGCAGGTCGACGAAGCCCGGCGCCACGATCAGTCCGCCGGCATCGATCGTCTCGTCGGCCTCGTCGGGCCCGATATGGCCGATCGCGGCGATGACGCCGTCCTTGATGCCGACGTCGCCGCGAAAGCGCGGCAGGCGGCTGCCGTCGACGATCATGCCGCCGCGGATCACCCTGTCGAACCGGGCCATGTTTCCTCCTGTTTGGAGGAAACCTGCGGCCTGAGCGCCGGCCCGGTCAAGGGCCACCGCCCGCTCAGCGGGCAGTGTGCGCCTCGACCTTCTTGGCCGATTCGGTGGCGGCCTCGACCACCATGTTCTTCATCGCCTTCTGCAGCTTGTCGAAGGCGCGCACCTCGATCTGGCGCACGCGCTCGCGGCTGATGCCGTACTTGGCGCTGAGGTCCTCGAGCGTCTGCGGCTCGTCGACCAGGCGGCGCTCGACGATGATGTGGCGCTCGCGGTCGCTCAGCTGCTTCAGCGCCTGGGCCAGCATGTGCTTGCGCTGGCCGAGCTCCTGGCTGTCGGCCAGGCGGGCCTCCTGGTTGGGCGTGTCGTCGACCAGCCAGTCCTGCCATTCCATGTCGCCCTCGGCCTTGACCGAGGCGTTGAGCGAGCTGTCGGGCGCGGCGAGGCGGCGGTTCATGTTCACCACCTCCTCCTCGGGCACGCCGAGGCGGGTGGCGATCTTGGTGACGTTCTCGGGCGTGAGATCGCCCTCCTCGATCGCTTGGAGCTGGCCCTTGAGCTTGCGCAGGTTGAAGAACAGCTTCTTCTGCGCCGCCGTGGTGCCCATCTTCACC
>CAZHQA010000455.1:0-2387 GCA_964533955.1 uncultured Reyranella sp.
GCAGATCGCTCGTGTGTGCGCCCGTGTGGAGGTTGACAGGTATATGAACGACAGGAAGCCGATGACGGAGGCCACGGCGAACGAAGAAGGCCGGGATTTCATTCGCGACCTGGTCCAGGCCGACCTCGCCCGCGGCCAGGTGCAAAGCATCGTTACTCGCTTTCCACCGGAGCCGAACGGCTATCTGCATCTCGGCCACGCAAAGTCGATCTGCCTGAATTTCGGACTTGCGACCGAATACGGCGGCCGCTGCCACCTTCGCTTCGACGATACCAACCCCGTGAAGGAGGAGCAGGAATACATCGACGCCATCAAGCGGGACGTCCACTGGCTGGGCTTCGACTGGGGCGAGCATCTCTACCATGCGTCGGACTATTTCCAGACGCTGTACGACTGGGCCGAGCACCTCATTCGCGCCGGCCTTGCCTATGTCGACGACACGCCGCCCGACGAGATGCGGGCGATGCGCGGCACGCTGACCGAACCGGGCCGTGCCTCGGCGGACCGCAGCCGCTCGGTGGAAGAAAATCTCGGCCGGTTTCGCGACATGCGGGCCGGCAAGTTTCCGAACGGTGCGTGCGTGCTGCGGGCGAAGATCGACCTCGCCTCGGGCAACATCAACCTGCGCGACCCCGTATTGTATCGCATCCTGCACGCGCCTCACCCGCGCACCGGAACCGACTGGTGCATATATCCGACCTACGATTTCGCGCATGGCCAGTCCGATGCCATCGAGCATGTCACGCATTCGCTCTGCACCCTGGAATTCGAGGACCATCGTCCCCTCTACGACTGGTTCCTCGACCACCTGCCGGTCCCGGCGCGCCCCCGCCAGACCGAGTTCGCCCGCCTCAATCTCGGGTACACCGTACTCTCCAAGCGCCATCTGACGGACCTGGTACGGCGCGGCATCGTCAGCGGCTGGGACGATCCACGCATGCCGACCCTCGCAGGCCTGCGGCGCCGCGGCGTGCCGCCGGAGGCGATTCGCGACTTCGTTCGACGCATCGGCATGTCCAAGGCCAACAGCGTCGTCGACCTCGCCATGTTCAGTCACGCGATCCGCGACCGTCTCAACCAGGTGGCCCAGCGGCGCATGGCGGTCCTGCGGCCGCTCAAGCTCGTCATCGAGAATTTTCCCGAAGACCACGTCGAGGAGCTGACGGCCGTCAACCATCCGGAGGACCCTGCCGCCGGCACGCGCACCCTTCGCTTCGGCAGGGAGATCTTCATCGAGCGCGACGACTTCATGGAGAACCCGCCGAACAAGTTCTTCCGGATGGCCGTAGGGCGAGAGGTGCGGTTGCGCTATGCCTATCTCGTCACCTGCCGCCAGGTGGTGAAGGACGCGGATGGCAACGTGGTGGAGCTGCGTTGCACCTATGATCCGGCCAGCCGCGGCGGCAATGCACCGGACGGTCGAAAGGTGAAGGCCACCCTGCACTGGGTGGGGCGGGACGCACGCCCCGCCGAGGTCCGATCGTACAGCACGCTGTTCAACCGGCCCGACCCGGGAAGCGGTGGCAATCTGGACGCCGACCTGAATCCGGGCTCGCTCGAAGTCCTGTCGGGCGCGCTGCTGGAGCCCTCATTGGCGGAGACGGCGGTGGGGCAAGCCGTGCAATTCGAACGGCTGGGCTATTTCTGCCCGGACCCGACGAGCCGGCCGGACGCCCTGGTGTTCAACCGCACGATCGAGCTGCGCGACACCTGGGCGAAAATGCAGGTGGGTGGTTGAGTCGAGATTGAAGCTGCCGGCGAGCTACGCCGGCAGCTTGTCTCCGTCCGGCGGCGCCGCCACCTCGAAGGCGTTCACCACGCCGCACAGCATCACGTAGTAGTGGACGCCGGTGGTCAGTTCGACGAGCCACTTCGTGCCGTATCTCTTGTGCAGGGCATCGAACGCGGCCTGTTCGGCGCGATTCGTGCGCATCAGCTGGCGGACGTAGGTCACGATCGCGGCCTCTTCCGCCGGAAACCTCGACGCGTCGGCCTTGGCGCGCAGCAGGTCGATCGCCGCCTCGCGCAGGCCGTTGCGCCGCGCCGCCCCCACCTGCGCCGCCCATACGTACGCCGCTTCGCGTTCGCGCACCGCGGCGAGGATGCCGACGGAGCGCAGCTTGCCGTCGACGACGCTTTCGTCGCGGAAGAAGGGCACGAGCGCCAGCATGCGCTTCGCCATCTCCGGGCTGTGCAGCATCATGCTGAACGGGCCGCGGACGGCGCCGAACACTTTGAGCACCTCGTCGACGACGTCCTGGTGCTCGGGAGCGACGTCGGCCTTGCTGGCGACGGGGGTTACGCGTGGCATGGTTCAGCTCCTTTTCACGATGCAGTGTCGTGTTTCGATTCATACAATCGTGTCATCCCGAGCGCAGCGAGGGACC
>CAZHQA010000456.1:0-2376 GCA_964533955.1 uncultured Reyranella sp.
CGAATGGGATGAGGTGGAACCGCACGCGGTTCCACCTCATCCCATTCCGCTCTAGGGAGGCAGGAACGAGAACCGCGCGTCGATCAGGCAACCCCGCGATTCGCGACAGACCAGCAAGTCGTCGGGACCCTGACCGGGCTGGCGGCGCTTGCAGGCCAGCCAATCGTCGCTGCCGCGCGACACTTCCTTCTGCGACAACGTCTTCTCGCGCGGGCCTTGTCCCTTGGCGGTGAAGATCTGAGCGGCGAGATACGCCCACAGCCTCCGGTCAAAGCGCTGGGCACGCACCAACTCGTCGAGACTCTCGCGGCATTCCTTGCGGTCGGAGCCGGCGCACTGACTCTTCAGGAATTCAGCGAGGTCGCGCATGCGCGACTCGGAGACACCGGCGCAATAGCTGGCCAGCCGCTCCTGCTCCGTCAGGAAGCCCACGCCTTGCGCTACCGCCTGCGATGCCGCGAGCATCAAGCCTGCCGCGGCGAGCAGGTTTTGTCGCCTTGCCATCCCCAAACCCCTCTCGCCCGGCGACAGACCGAGCGGCTGACAGGCAGTCTAGAGCATGATGGGCAATATTCGCAGTCCCGGCTCGCCGATCGGCGAGCGGCCCGACAACCCGATGAACAACGGCCGGGCATTTGGCCCGGCCGTTCCTCAAACAAGGCCGACCGAGCCTACTGCATCACGATTTCGACGCGGCGGTTCTGCGGCTCGCGCACGCCGTCCGGCGTCGGGACCAGCAGGCCCTGCTCGCCGCGGCCGATGACGGCGATCGCGGTAGCCGGCACGCCGTTGCGCACCAGGGCGTCCTTGACCGCATTGGCGCGGCGCAGCGACAGCGCCATGTTGTAGTTCTCCGGGCCCGACGTGTCGGTGTGGCCGGTCGCCGTGATGCGGGCGCTGCCCTTCTGCTTGAAGGCCTGCGCCACCTGCTTGATGGTCTGCAGCGCCTGGGCGCTCAGGTCGGACCGATCCCAGTCGAAGAACACCATGAACGACGGGGCCGTCGGTTGAGCCGGCGGAGGCGGCGGCGGGGCAACATCAGGCGCGCCGAACTTGTAGGTGAGACCCAGCATCAAACCGATGTTGTTGTTCTGATAATTGGTGCCGCCGCTCGTAGTGCCGTAGTAGCGGCCGTCGAGGCTGAGGCGGAGGCTCTGGTCGATGTTCCAGGCGACACCGACGATGCCTTGGTAGGCAAACTGGGTCGAGCACATGGTGCAACCGGCCGAGAGCGAGGGATCGACGAAGGCGATGCCGGCACCGGCGCCGACGTATGGCGTGATGGTCGCCCCCGGCGCGAAATCGTACAGCAAGTTGGCCATAACCGAGACCTGGTTGATCTGGCCGTTGACTAAGGCGTTGCCATTGCCGAACGGCACCACGCCGCTGCCCTGGTTGTTGCGATAGAGGCCTTCCACCTCGATACGCGGGCCGACGAAATCGTAGCCGACCTTGCCGCCCACCGCGTAGCCGGTGTTGTAGGTGTTGGAGCCGTTGCCCAGCAGCCAGTTCAGCCCGCCCTCCGCGCCGATATAGAAGCCCGGATTGGCCGGGCCCGGCGTGAACATCTGGGCGTTGGCCGCGGCCATCGGCAGGGTGACGAGCGCCGCGACGCCCAACAGAATTCTCTTCATGCGCTTCTTTCCCTCGCAAAGGTGACGGAACCTCAACGGACGCCATGCGTCGGGTGTTGCGCGGGTCGGGCCGGGCGAATGTTTTGGGCGAATGGCTGTGGCGAGCGCGCAACAGTCTGGTGCCGGGCACCGGTGACCGGCGCTGCCCGGGTAATGTGAAATTTCCGCTACCCACCATAAATACGGTGGCCGTGGGGACTCATTCGCGCTACCCTTATGGTGGTAGCTGAAGGAGGTGCTCATCCGTTCGAGGACCGTCCAGCGGTCTCGGGACCGCTCCTGCAACGCTACCGTCGATCGCCCTCGCATCTGCTTGCGGGGGCTTTTTTGTTTCTCCCAGACTTCGGAGTTCGCCAATGGCCAAACGCGCCGCTCGCCGTGCCAAGCTTCACGCCATCGATAGCGCCCGCGTCCATAACCTGATCTTCGACAACACTCCGGCCAACGACCGAGACCAGAGCTACCTCCGAAAAATACGTCCCCGCAGCGACAACCAGCGCATCTTGATGGAGGCGATCGATTCGAAACCGCTGACCATCGCCGTGGGCCCTGCCGGCACAGGCAAGACCTACCTCGCCATTTCCGCCGCCGTGGAGGCCCTCGAAGCCGGCAGCGTATCGCGGATCGTGCTGTCCCGGCCCGCCGTCGAGGCCGGTGAGAACCTGGGTTTCCTGCCCGGCGACATGCGCGAAAAGCTCGACCCCTATCTCCGCCCGCTATGGGATGCGCTGAAAGACCGCCT
>CAZHQA010000457.1:0-2373 GCA_964533955.1 uncultured Reyranella sp.
GAGCGTGTAGGGATTGAAAATGCGCCGCGCCTTCGCGATCAAAACGTCGGCGGTGATGTTGCGGTTGGCGACCCGCTCGCCGATATCGAGCTTGGTGAGCTCGACATAGAGCCGGACCAGATAGCCGCCTTCGCGCGGGATGACGAGGGCGCTGCCGTCGTTCGCCGACTGGATCAATGACTTGCAGCGGATGTCGGGGAAGTCGGTGACGACAAGGATATCCATGACGCCCCAGGCGTGGTTGGCGGAATCGCCGTGAAGCTCGCGCCCGATCGATTTGCGCACCGCGCTGCGCGCCCCGTCGCAGCCGACCACGTGGCGGGCCTTGACCGTCTCGGCCTTTCCCTCGTGCGAAGGATCGAGCCGCTCGAACCTGACCGTCACCGCGTGGTCTTCAAAGCTCGCCTCGGGGTCAGTCCTGAGATCGAGCAGGCGACGCGAATAATACGGCTCGAGCTTTGCCGCCGACCGGCGCATGACATCGAGGAAGAAATCGTGCACGCGCGCCTGGTTCAGAACGACGTGCGGGAACTCCGACAGCCCGTCTTCGACGTCCTGGACCCTGCCGCTGCGGACGATATCCTTTGGCTTCCGGTCGTCCGGCTTCCAGAACGTCGTCTCGTTGATCCAGCACGCCTCCTTCAGCACGCGCTCGCTGAAGCCGAAGGCGTGGAACATTTCGACGGTACGGCAGGCGATGCCGTCGGCCTGGCCCAGCATCAGGCGGCCGGGCTTGCGCTCGACGATGCAGGTGCGGATGTCGGCGAACGCCGAGAGCTGCGCGGCCAAGGTGAGCCCGGCCGGGCCGCAGCCCACGATCAGGACATCGACCTCTTTCGGCAGCGGCCGCTCGGCCGCCGCCGCCGGATAGCGCTCGGCGCGATCGAAGATTTCCGGATCGCCCGGCTCGAAGCCGTTCAGGTGAAACTGCATCTCGTCCTGTTCACGCGCTCACTTCTCGAACACAAGTCCGGCGAAGAAGGCATCGATGGCCTTCTCGTTGTCGGGGTCCACGACGCCAAGGGGATAGTGCACCGCGCACCACAGGAGGCGGCCCTTGTGAACCGCGATCATGAACCTGCCGAACGCGCTCGCTGAGCCGATGTCGACCTCCGTCACGACCATCAGGACCCGCAGGCCCCCGATCTCGCCCAGGCCGACGCGCTTGACCTCGGCCTTGGCCCGCTTGTCGGTCGGCTGCCCTCCGAACCATTCGTCGGCCAACTCCTTCCGCGCCTTTTCCGTTGCGAGGGATGCCATGAATTGATCGTTCGTCTTCCACGGTGCATCCGGACCGTATTCGATGGTGACGCCGACCTGGCCCTTGCAGGTCGTGCACCGGTAGCGGAAGCCCTCGGGCGACGCAACGCGCGTCCAGCCGTCCACGCTGACCGTGTAGAAGCCCGGATTGGCGAACACTTCGGCCCGGGCCATCCCTCCCCACAAAAGGGGCAGCACCAGGAGCGTGAGAACGATCAGCCGCCGGACCTGCATTTAATCGCGATCCCTTTCCCGCGGCCGGCGCCGGCCCAGGGTCCGCAGGATGACGATGAAGAGCAGCGCCGCGACCGGCCAATGGAACCAGATCCTGTTCACGCCGGTGAAGAGATTCAGCAGGACCAGAAACGCCGCCATGGTGAGGAGCACCAGGATCGAGCGCGGCTGGTTCGCCAGCCAGTCGGCGACGCCGCGCATCCCCGTGGCGGGCGCCGGCCGATCGTCGCGCCGCCGCGGGGCGGCCTCCGGGGGGCGTTCGCCGGCCGGGCCGCCCATGGTCACGCGATAGCTGGTCACGGGCGCCACGTTCTTCATCGGCTGCTGGCCGAGACTGTCGAAGCCCAGCGACAGCTTGTTGTGCACGTGGTCGTAGACCGAGCCCGAGATCACCACGCCGCCGGGCTCGGCCAGCTCCTGCAGGCGGGCGGCGATGTTGACGCCGTCGCCGAAGATGTCGGAGCCCTCGACCATCACGTCGCCGAGGTTGATGCCGATGCGGAACCGCATGGGCTGGGCTTCCGGCGGATCCGGCGCCTGGCTCGAGATCTCCTGCTGGATCTCGACCGCGCATTGCACCGCCTCGACGACGCTCGCGAACTCGGCGATCACCGCATCGCCCCAGGTGTTCACGACCCGCCCGTCGTGGCGCTCCACCAGGCCCGAGATGGCCGTGCGGTAGCGCCGCAACGTCCGCAACGTCCCCGCCTCGTCGGCTTCCATCAGGCGCGAATAGCCATGCACGTCGGCACACAGCACGGTCGTCAGCCGCCGTTTCACCTTGTCGTCGGTCATCGGGCGTATCGTACCTTCAGTCTCCGTCAAATGCATGGACCCTCCTCCGTGTCATCCCGGGCGCAGCGAGGGAGCTAGCCGCCC
>CAZHQA010000458.1:0-2354 GCA_964533955.1 uncultured Reyranella sp.
GCCAGCAGCTTCTGCACGTCGTGCTGGGCGGCAAGCTGATCCAGCACATTCCCGACGCGGTGGCCGAAGCCCTGGCGCACGAACAGCCCAATCCGCGCAACGAGCCCGGCCACACGGTGAAGGTGGCGCGCGACACGCAGCTGCACAGGATCGTGGGCGCCGACCAGCTCGACGTGAACAGCGCCCATCACCAGGCCGCCGCCGACTCCCCGGCGGGCGTGGTGATCAATGCCACGGCATCGGACGGCGTGATTGAGGGCATCGAGGCGCCGGCCTACCGCTTCTGCATCGGCGTGCAGTGGCATCCCGAATTCCTGATCTCCGAGGGCGACGCCCGCCTGTTCAAGGCCTTCCTGGGCGCCGCGGCTTCCAGGTGAGGTTGGGCAAGTGAGATGGCTCAAGTGAGAGGGCGCACGTGAGCGAGCCTGCCAAAGCCGGCGAGCGCATTGCCAAGCGGCTGGCACGCGCGGGCCTGTGTTCGCGCCGCGACGCTGAGCGCTGGATCGCCCAGGGCCGGGTGAAGGTCGACGGCGAGGTGCTGGCCACGCCCGCCTGCGTCGTCACCGACCAGAGCCGCATCGAAGTCGACGGCAAGGCCCTGCCCGCGGCCGAACGGGCACGATTGTGGCGCTACCACAAGCCGCCGGAAGAAATCGTGACGGCGCGCGATCCGCAGGGCCGCAAGACGATCTTCGACTCGCTGCCCAAGTCGATGCCGCGCACCATCGCGATCGGCCGGCTCGACTTCATGTCGGAAGGCCTGATCCTGCTGACCAACGACGGCGAGCTGGCGCGCCGCCTCGAGCTGCCGGCCAACGGCTGGGTCCGCCAGTATCGGGCGCGGGTGCACGGCGGGGTCGACCCCGACCGGCTGGCGGCGCTCGCCAAGGGCGTCACGGTCGAGGGCGTGCGCTACGGCCCGATCAAGGCCAGCCTCGACCGCCAGCAGCGCAGCAACGCCTGGCTCAACATCGCCCTCACCGAGGGCAAGAACCGCGAAGTGCGTCGCGTGCTCGCCCATCTCGATCTCCCGGTGGTACGCCTGATTCGCACCGCCTTCGGCCCGTTCCATCTCGGCGACATGGAGCGCGGCGACGTGCAGGAGATGCCCGCCCAGGCGCTCGACAACCTGCTGGGCGTCAAGGCGGTGCGCAAGGAAGGCTGGGCGCGCCCTCAGGGCCGCAAGAGACGGCGCTAGTGCCGCCGTCGGCATGCTGAAGATCGTCGGCGGCAAGCATCGCGGCCGCAGCATCGCCACGCCCGAGGGCCAGAACACGCGCCCGACCTCGAACCGCGCCCGCGAGTCGCTGTTCAATATCCTGATGCATGCCAGCTGGACGGCGGACGGTACCTCGCCGCTGATCGAGGCGCGCGTGCTCGACGCTTTTGCCGGATCCGGCGCACTTGGCCTGGAAGCCCTGTCGCGCGGAGCGAGCCACGCCACCTTCCTCGACAACGACCCCGAGGCGATCAAGCTGATCGGCGAGAACCTGCGCAAACTGGGCGAAACTGCCGCGGCCAAGGTCATCCGCGCCGACGCCACGCGCCCGCCGCCCGGCCGCGAGGCTTGCGACCTGGTGTTCCTCGATCCGCCCTACCGCTCGGGCCTCGCCAACCCTGCCCTCACGGCGCTGGTCGAGGCGGGCTGGCTCAGGCCGGGCGCCATCGCCACCGTCGAACTCTCCAACAGCGAGGATCTGATCCCGCCGGCGGGATTCGAGGCGATCGACGAGAGACGCTATGGTGCGGCCAAGATCGCGATCCTGCGCCGTTCGAAATGATCCTCACCGCCCCGCTCTATGTGCTGCGCCACGGCGAGACCGCCTGGAACACCGAACGACGCATGCAGGGCACCAGGAACTCGGACCTGACCGAGCGCGGCTGCGCCCAGGCCGTCGCCATGGGCCGGGCCCTCAAGGCCGAACTGTCGCGCGAGCCCGGGCCGACCGTGTTCCTCAGAAGCCCGCTCGGCCGCGCCCGCGAGACCGCCCTGATCGTCGGCCGCGAGCTCGGCCTCGAGCCCTCGCAGTGGCGCGACGATCCACGGCTGGCGGAGCTGGGCTACGGTGACTGGGAGGGCTTCACCTGGCAAGAGATCGAGGCCCGTCATCCCGATGCGCTCAGCCAGTGGCGCGCCGATCCGCACGGCTTCTGTCCGCCCGGCGGCGAAACCCATTTCGAGCTGCGCCGGCGCACTGCAGCAGCGCTCGCCGATATCGTCGCGGCCAACACCCGTACCGTGATCGTGAGCCATGGCGTGAGCGGCGCGGTATTGCGCGGCCTCAATCTCGGCCTCGATGCCAAGGCGATGTTCGTGCTGGAAAAGCCGCAGGACGCCTTCTTCCGCCTGACGC
>CAZHQA010000459.1:0-2350 GCA_964533955.1 uncultured Reyranella sp.
GACGTCATCGGCGTCGACAACATGATGTGGGGCTCGGACTATCCGCACAGCGAATCGACGTTTCCCCAGTCGCGGAAGATCCTGACGGACATCCTGGCCGGGGTGCCGGAGGACGAGCAGGCCAAGATCGCCGGCGGCAACACCGCCCGCGTCTATGGCTTCGACGTCGCGAGGGTCGGCGGCTGATTCTCCAGCCTTGAGGGCACGCCCGATGCGGCTCGCTAGCGTCCCGAGCCGAGATACAGCAGGTCGGCGACGTCGGCGAACTTGTCGGCCGGCAGGGTGCGCCAGAGGTCGAGCACGGTGAGGCGCGTGCCGTTGGAGCGCTTGCACCAGGCGGGGTCGATGTTCTTGTATTCGGGCCAGCCGGTGGCGACGATCAGCAGGTCGCAGTCGCGCACCGCGCCTTCCATCGACGAGGCCTCGACCACCTTGTCGCCGAGCGCGGCGACGGCGGCGTCCTGGGCCAGCGGGTCGTGCACGCTCACGACATAGCCCGCGTCGGCCAGGCGCGCGGCGAGCTTGACCGAGTGGCTTTCCTCGACCACCGGCGTGTGCGGCTTGTAGGACAGGCCGAGCAGGGCGATGCGCGTGCCCGCCTTTGCGAACTTGGCGACCAGGCCGGCCAGGCGCTCGACCTGGTGGTTGTTGATGCGGTCGGTCGCCTCGGCCACGTCGGCGCGGGCGCCGATCTTGCGGGCCAGGGCGGCGAAGGCCACGTTGTCGCGCGGGAAGCAGGGGCCGCCATAGCCCATCGCGCCCTTGAGGTACTTGATGCCGATGCGGCTGTCGGCGCCGAGCGCCCGGGTCACCACGTCGACGTCGGCGCCGGGCAGGCGGTCGCACATGTCGGCCAGCATGTTGGCGTAGGAGATCTTGGTGGTGACGTAGGTGTTGACCGAGATCTTGGTCAGCTCGGCGTTGACGAAATTCATGCGCTGCACCGGCGGCTTGTTCTCGCACATCTGCAGATAGATCGTCTGCAGCATGTCGCCCGCCTTGGCGTCGCTCTCGCCGATCAGGATCGAATCGGGATAGAGCATGTCGCGCACCACGCTGCCGAGCGCGATGAATTCCGGATTGTAGCACAGGCCGAGCTCGGGCCCGACCTTGCGGCCCGAGGCCTGCTCGAGGGCGGCCTTGATCTCGCCGCCGGTGGTGCCGGGCATCACCGTGCTGGTGATCACCACCATGTGGTAGCCCTGCTTGCCGCGCAGCGCCTTGCCGAGCGTCGCCATGGCCTGCAGCACGAAGCGGTTGGAGAAGAAGCCGGTCGAGTCCGAGGGCGTCGGCACGATCACGAACGAGGCGTCGCTCTTCTGGATCGCCTCGGCCGCGTCCATGGTGGCCGACAGGCGCTGGCGGTTGGCGGCGATCAGCTCGTTGAGCTGCGGCTCGACGATCGGCATGCGGCCGGCGTTCAGGGCGTCGACCAGGACCTTGTTGACGTCGAGCCCGATCACGTCGAAGCCGCGGGATGCCAGCACGGCGGCGAGCGGGGCGCCGAGCTTGCCGAGCCCGACCACGTTGACGCGAGGGAGTTTTGCAGAGGCCATTTTCATTCCCGTTGAGAGGGGCGGTACTGATACTGTCGGGGGCGGCGGCAGGCAATTGTCGACTTGCGCCGTGCCGTCGCAGGGGCGAAAAATCGGCGATACAAGCGAGGGAACCTGAATGAAAGTGGAATTTTCGGCCTTCCCGAAGGCCCTGTCCGGCAATGTTGCGGTGTTCGTGGCGGCCGACAAGCAGCTTCTGGCAACCGCCCAGGCAATGGACACGGTGGCGGGCGGCGCGCTCGCGCGGGCGCTGGCGGCCGGGCGGTTCGCCGGGTCCAAGGGACAGACGCAGACCCTGCTCGGCCAGTCGGGCGACGTCGCGCGGCTGCTGCTGCTGGGCGTCGGCAAGGGCCGCGAGCTCGATGCGCGGGCGGCCGAAGGGCTGGGCGGGGTGATCGCCGCCGAGGCCAATGCCGCAGGCCACAAGGCGGTGACGGTGGTGGTCGATCCCGTGCGCGGCTCGAAGCTCACGCCCGCGCAGATCGCGGCGCGCATCGCGCTCGGGGCGTCGCTGCGCAACTACCGCTTCGACAAGTACAAGACCAAGGACAAGCCCGAGCAGAAGCTGTCGCTCGAGGCGCTGACCGTGGTGCTCGCTGGCCCCGCCGAAGCGCGCCGGGCCTTCGCCGCGCTCGAGCCCACGGTGCCGGCGGTGTTCCTGACCCGCGACCTGGTGAGCGAGCCCGCCAACGTGCTCTATCCCGCCGAGTTCGCCCGCCGCGCGCGCGAGCTCGGCAAGCTCGGCGTCAAGGTCGAGGTGCTGGGCGAGGCCGAGATGAAGAAGCTCGGCATGG
>CAZHQA010000460.1:0-2348 GCA_964533955.1 uncultured Reyranella sp.
GGCGCCAGCCGCCTTCGATCTCGCCCACAGCGCGCTGGCCCTTCACTACATCGGGAACCTCCCCCGGCTGCTCGCCGCGGTCCACCGCGCACTCGTGCCGGGCGGAAGCTTCGTGTTCTCGGCCGAGCATCCGCTCTACACGGCGCAGGGCCCGGACTATCTCGACGAGGGCCCGCGCACGAGCGACTGGCTGGCCAAGGGGGTCATGAAGCAGCACCGCACGCTGGCGACCCTGCTCAATCTCTTGATCGAGGCCGGCTTCGCGCTGCGCCACGTCGAGGAATGGGGACCGACCCGCGAACAGATGGCGGCGCATCCGGAATGGAAGATCGAGCACCGCCAGCCGTCGTTCCTGCTGGTGTCGGCGCGCCGATAAAATCGAATCTAACGGGAATCTGACGGGACTCCGGATCAGGCCAAACCGTTCAGTACACGGCTAGCACGGCGATGCGACCTATTCTGGTCATTAGAAGGTCGGCGTGCGCACGTGCTCGGGCCGCACGCCGAGGCCCATCAGCCGCGCCGGCAGACGGCGCAGGATGGGAAACCACTGCATCAGCCGCACGACGAAAGGCACCTTCATGGGCCCGCCCGCTGCCGCGAGCGAGGGCGCGATGATCCGGTTCTGCAGGAAGACTTGTGCGGCCTGGGTGGCGCGCGCCGGGAACAGGCGGCGCGCCTCGACGGCCGCGAGGTCGGAGTCGCTGAGCCGGCCGGCGCGCAGCGGCGCCGCCAGGATATTCGCCGCCGCCACCGCGTCCTGCACGGCGATGTTGATGCCGACGCCGCCGATCGGCGACATGGTGTGCGCGGCGTCGCCGATGCACAGCACGCCCGGACGCCACCACTTCTCGAGCCGGTCGACGCCGACGGTGAGGAGCTTGAGGTCGTCAATCGTCCGCAGTTCGCCCAGCCGGCCGGCGAGAATCGGCGCCAGGCGGGCAATGGTGGCGCGGACTCTCTCGATGCCTTCGGCCCGCACCCGCTCTGCGGCGCCCTTGGCGATGACGAAGGCGCACTGCCAGTAGTCGCCGCGATCGAGCATGACCAGGATGCGGCCGGCATCGAAACGGCCGAACACTTCGCTGGGATCGCCGGCCCGGTGGCTGACGCGGAACCACAGAACGTCCATCGGTGCGCCGAGATCGCGCACCTTGAAACCCAACGCGCCGCGGATCGTCGAATGGCGGCCGTCGGCGCCGGCCACGAGATCGGCTCGGATCTCCTGCGGCTTTCCGTCGACGAGGGCGCGCACGCCGACGACCCGGCCACCCTCCTCGATCACGCCCTGCGCCTCGGCGTGCATCAGCAGCGTGAAGCCGGCATAGGCCTTGCCGTGGCGTGCCAGAAAATCGAGAAAGTCCCATTGCGGCATCATGGCGATGAATGGCGCAGGCACCGGCAGGTGGGTGAGATCGGCGATCTGCACCGCCGTGTCGCCGAAATAGCCGGTGAAGCGGGCGATCCTGTGGTGTGGCAGCTTGAGAAACTCGTCGAGCAGGCCGAGTTCATGCATCACCGTCAGGGTCGAGGGATGGACGGTGTCGCCGCGAAAGTCGCGCAGAAAGTCGCCGTGCTTTTCCAGCACCACGACCTTCACACCCGAGCGCGCCAGCAGAAACCCCAGCATCATGCCCGCGGGCCCGCCGCCCACGATGCAGCACTGGGTCGCGATCATTCCAGCATCTCGCGCAGCACGCGGCCGGTCGCGGTGATGGCCAGCAAGGCCGGCACGCCGAGTGCCGGCTTGACCTGCTCCTTGGTGGCGGGGGTGTAGCTCATGCAGTCCATGGCCACGAGATCGGGCTTCCTGGCCGCCAGCCGGCGCGCCGCGGCGGCGGCTGTCGCCGCATCGGCGCTGGGCGCCAGCGCCTCGGCCACGACCTCGAGCCCGGGCCGCGCCCATTTGCTCGAAAGCTTCTCGGCCTGCTCGGCGAGCGGGATCAACAGGCCAAGTCGTCCGCGCGGCAGCAGGCCCGCCGCCAGGCCGCTCAGCACGCGTGACGGAAACAGCACGCCCCCGTCGCCGGCCATCGGCGGAAAGTCTCCGGTGCAGGCGTAGACGATGGCGTCGCAGCCGTCGGCGCGCAGCCTGGCGAGCGTCCCGGGCGAGCGGGCAATGACGGCCTTCTTCGAAATCCTGACGTCGCGGCCGCCGCGCAGCCGCGTGTACAGGGTGTCGGCGCCGTTTTCGGGCGTGAGCTGGTCGACCTCGGCGTCACTTAGCCCATCAAGCGCCCCGCGCAGCACGACCCTGGTGCCGGCCGGCGCATGCTGGGCGAACAGGTCCGCGATGTCGTCGCGCGGCGCCTGCCCCACGGTGATGATGCCGAGCGTGCAGGGCATAT
>CAZHQA010000461.1:0-2338 GCA_964533955.1 uncultured Reyranella sp.
CGCGTGGCGCGGCCGATCGTGGCGTTGGCGCGATTGCCCGGGCCGAACAGGTTCACGTCGGCGTTCATGCCGATCTGGTCGCCGTAGGGGCCGCTCACGACCAGCAGCGGCGCCGAGCCGCCGGTGCTGGCGGTCGAGCCGTGGAAGTTGAACTCGGGCTTGTCCATCGCCTCGAAGGCGGAGACCACCACCGGGAAATACTCCGGCAGGCAGCCGGCCATCACGGCATTCACCGCCGCGGCGTGGAGCGACAGGTCGAGCCCGGTCGCGGGATGGGTCGCGATCACGGTCTCCGGCGGCCGGGTTTCGGCCGCCAGCATCGCCTTCACCCGGTCGATCGCCGGGGGAACCACGGGCAGACCGTCGGTCCAGCCCTGCTCGTAGCACCAGTCGATGGCGGCCAGCAGGTCGTCGGGCACATCGTGGATGCGGGGTTGAACTGCCGTCGCCATCGCTCGCTATTCGTCTTCCATGTCGGGGTATTGGTCGGGCGCATCGCCCTCGCTGACGATCAGCCGGGGATAGCGTGTCTTGGGTTTCTTCGCGCCGAGCCTCATGAACTCGATCGTGAAGCACCATTCGTCTTCGTAGTTGAACACGAACAGCATCTTCTTGCCGACTCTTGCAAAGGCCGTCGCAACAGGCGTGTGCTCGACGCTTCCGGCACCAGGATCGGACTCGCCCGGTTCGGCGGACAGTTCGTACTTCTCGGGCGAGTCCCGGTAGCTTTGGGTCAACGCGCTGTAGAATCCGCAGGCGTGATCCAAGTCGAAGTCGAACGACATGAGGATCGCTTCGGCGAGGCCGCGCAGAGAGGCGCTGCCCTCGATCTCGATGTCGCGATAGAGCTTGGGCTTCAGCGACGCCCGCAGGATGTGCGTCGGGCCCTCGGCCTGCGGGTGCGTCGACGACGCGCCGGCAGGCGAGGCTGGTCTGGCGGGCGCCTTCAGTGCACCACCTCGAACAGGCCGGCAGCGCCCATGCCACCACCGATGCACATGGTGACGACGACGTTCTTGGCCTTGCGCCGGCGGCCCTCGATCAGGGCGTGGCCGGTGCAGCGCGCGCCGGTCATGCCGAAGGGATGGCCGATCGAGATCGAGCCGCCGTTGACGTTGAGCTTGTCGTTGGGAATGCCGAGCTTGTCGCGGCAGTACAGCACCTGCACGGCGAAGGCCTCGTTCAGCTCCCACAGGTCGATGTCGTCCATCTTGAGCCCGAAGCGCTTGAGCAGCTTGGGAATGGCGTAGACCGGCCCGATGCCCATCTCGTCCGGCTCGCAGCCCGCGACGACCAGGCCCTTGTAGATGCCGAGCGGCTTCAGCCCGCGCTTGGCGGCTTCGGCGTCGCTCATCACCACGCAGGCCGACGCGCCGTCGCTCAGCTGGCTTGCATTGCCGGCGGTGATCCACTTGTCGGGGCCGGCCACCGGCTGGAGCTTGGAGAGGCCGGCGAGGTTCGTGTCGGGCCGGTTCCCTTCGTCCTTGGCGAGCTTCACGGTCTTCTTGCTCACTTCCTGGGTGTTCTTGTCGGTGACCAGCATCGTGGTTTCCATCGGCACGATCTCGTCGTCGAACTTGCCGGCCTGCTGGCCCGCCGCGGTGCGCATCTGGCTCTGCAGCGAATACTCGTCCTGCGCTTCACGGCTGATCTTGTAGCGCGCGGCCACCGTGTCCGCGGTCGTGATCATGGCATGGTAGATGCCGGGCACGTGCTCCTGAACCCAGGGGTTCACCAGGCGATTCTTGTTGCCGCCCGGCGGGCCCTGGACAAGCGAGACCGATTCGAGGCCGCCGGCGACCATCACCGGCACCTTGTCGACCAGCACGCGCTGGGCCGCCATCGAAATGGTCTGCAGGCCCGACGAGCAGAAGCGGTTGACGGTCACGCCCGAGACGCTGACCGGCGCGCCGGCGCGCATCGCCGACACGCGTGCGACGTTGGAGCCCGTGGTGCCTTCCGGCGCGGCGCAGCCCAGGATCACGTCCTCGATCTCGCCCAGCTCGAGCTTGGCGCGCTCCGCGGCGTGCTTGATCACGTGCGCGCCCATGTCGGCGGCGTGCGTGTCGTTGAAGATGCCACGAAACGCCTTGCCGATCGGCGTGCGGGCAGTGGAGACGATGACGGCGTCAGCCATTTGGATTTCCTTCCCTTCTCGAAGTGGTCAAACCGTAGAGAACTTCTTGCCATCCTGCACCAGCTTCTTGAGCAGCGGGGCGGGCTCCCAGAACGGGTCGCCGGAGGCATCGCGGTACTTCAGCAGGGCGTCATGGATGGTCTTGAGGCCGACCACGTTGTCGGCCCACCACATCGGGCCGCCGCGATAGACCGGCCAGCC
>CAZHQA010000462.1:0-2320 GCA_964533955.1 uncultured Reyranella sp.
CGCCGAACGCGAGGCGAGTGACCTGTTGCGGAACTTCTTCAAGGAGAGGCGGTAGGCATGTCTCAGCGTCTCACACCTTAGGGGCCGAGACGGTGAGACGCGAATTCTCCAGATTTCCCATTCAGGGCCTCGGCTGGCGCCCCATTCCTTACGAACAGGGCCGGTCAGACGCCGCACAGAGTCGAACCTTGTCGCCTGAGGGCACAGCAAGATTCACCCTAAACCATCCAGCCTGCTTCATGCAAGTCTAGATAGAGCACATTATGGTAATCGCAATCCAAAGGAGAGTGGCGGCCTCGAGTCTCACCGTCTCAATCCCTGGGGCCTGAGACGCTGAGACTCTCCAATCACGGCTTGACGAACTTCAGGAAGAACTCGTCCTTGGGCTGGGGCGGGTCGGGCGTGTTCTTGTCGCGCGGATCGTTGGGGTTGCGCAGGAAATTGCCCTCGGCGGCCAGCTTGAAGCCCGCCGCCTCGACTTCCTTGCGCAGGAAGGCCTCCTCGATGCGATGCAGGGTGCCCGATTCGGAGATGCCGGTGCCGGGCCGCCCGGAGTGATCGGCGACGACGAAGAAGCCACCGGGCTTCAGCGCCTTGAAGATCGCCTTGTTCATCGCTGCGCGATCAATGCCCAGGAATCCAAGGTCGTGGTAGTTGAACATCAGGGTGACGAGATCGAGCTTGCCGTCGGCGAGCTCGGCCGGCGCCGGATCCTCGAACGGCTGGACCACGGCAGTTATCGGCGCGGCAGGGATGTTGGCCGCCTTCATCCGGCTTTCGCGGTCCGCCAGCACTACGGGCAAGGCCCTCGGCGGCCCGGACGGCGGCGGCGGCGCAGCGACCGTCGGGTTGGAATTGCCCTCGGCATTGGTCGGGGCGGGCGGCGGCGTCGCCGGCCGCGGCCGGCCCTGGCCGTAGACCTTGCCGGTCGGCCCGATGGCGCGCGCCAGGAGCTCCGTCGTGTAGCCGCCGCCGGCGCTGACATCGAGCGCAACAAGGCCGGGCTTGAGCGCCAGGAAGGCCAGGATGTCCTCGGGATGGCGGCGCTTGTCGTTGGTCAGGTCCGCCGGCGTGCGGTCGGGGCTGGCGACGATCGCCTTGATCTGCTCGGTCGAGATCGGCTGGGCCAGGGTGGGGTGCGCCGACAGGCCGGCGCCGATGGCGAGTACCGCCAGCATCGCTTTCAGGTTCATGTCTCTCCCTCAGGTCAGGCGTGACAATGCCCATGCCGCCGCGTCGCGCACCAGCGGAGAGTCGTCCTTCAACAGATGTTTGATCGCCGGGAGCGACGTCTCGGGCGCGCCGCTGTTGCCCAGCGCATAGGCGACGTTGCGCACGAAGCGGTCGCGGCCGATGCGCTTGAGGGCGGTGCCGGCGAAACGCTTGCGAAACATCTTGTCGTCGAGGCGCGCGAGTTCGGCCAGCGCCGGCGCGGTGAGGTTGGGCTTGGGCGCGAAGGCGGCCTCGCGCGCTTGCCGGGCGAACTTGTTCCAGGGGCAGGCGGCGAGGCAGTCGTCGCAGCCGTAGATCCTGTTGCCGAGCAGCGGCCGCAGTTCCTCGTCGATCGGTCCCTCGTGCTCGATGGTGAGATAGGAGATGCAGCGCCGGGCATCGAGGCGATAGGGCGCCGGGAAAGCGTTGGTCGGGCAGGCGTCCAGGCAGGCACGGCACTGTCCGCAATGGTCGGTCTCGGGCCGATCGTAGGGCAGTTCGGCCGACAGCAGCAGTTCGCCCAGGAACAGCCAGGAGCCGAAATCGCGCGACACCAGGTTGGTGTGCTTGCCCTGCCAGCCCTGGCCCGCCGCCTGCGCCGCGGGCTTCTCCATCAGGGGAGCGGTGTCGACGAATACCTTGAGGTCGTGATGGTACTTGTCCCAGATGAAGCGGCCGAGCGCCTTCAGCCTGGTCTTCATCACGTCGTGGTAGTCGCGGCCCTGGGCATAGACCGAGATCGCTGCCCGCTCGCGCTCGGCCAGGATGGCGAGCGGGTTGGTGGGCGGCGCGTAGTTGAGCGCCAGCGACACCACGGTGCGCGCCTGCGGCCACAACGTCGTCGGATCGACGCGTTCCTCGGTGCGCCGGCCGAGCCAGCCCATGTCGCCCTGGTAGCCCTGCGCCACGAAGGCGCCGAGTTGCTCGAGCCGGCGCTGGCGCGCCTCGGGCGCGAGGTTGGCCGGCGCGAAGCCCACCGCGTCGAAGCCGAGGCCGAGGGCGGCGTCCCGGATGTCATCGCGCAGCGCCGCCGGGCTCGCCTTGGTCGGCGGGCGCTTGGGGACGGGCGGTGTGCGGCTCATCGACCCCGGTAGGGCGGCACGCCCTG
>CAZHQA010000463.1:0-2315 GCA_964533955.1 uncultured Reyranella sp.
CACCACGTTGATGTCGGTCGCCTCGTTCAGCAGCACACCCCAGGAGGTGATCGGCGGCCGCAGGCCGAGGCCCAGGAACGAGAGTGCGGTTTCGGCCAGGATCATCGACGGGATCGACAGCGTCGCCGAGGCGATCAGGTGGCTCATGAAGCCGGGCAGCAGGTGGCGGCCGATGATGCGGCCGGGCTTGGCGCCCATCATCTGGGCGGCCATGGCGTAGTCCTCCTCGCGCAGCGACAGGAGCTTGGAGCGCACGGCGCGGCCCAGGCTCGGCCAGTCGAGCAAGGCCAGGATCAGGGTGATGCCGAAATAGATCAGCAGCGGCGACCAGGTGACGGGCAGCGCCGCCGACAGGGCAAGCCACAGCGGCAGGTGGGGGAAGCTCTTCAGGATCTCGGTCAGGCGCTGCACCACCATGTCGACCCAGCCGCCGTAGTAGCCGGCGAGGCCGCCCAGCACGAGCGCCAGGCTGAAGGACAGCGTGATGCCGATCAGGCCGATGGTGAGCGAGATGCGCGCGGCATAGACGATGCGGCTGAACATGTCGCGGCCCAGCCGATCGGTGCCGAACAGGAAGAACGTGCCGCCATTCGCGGACGGGCAGACCAGGTGGAAGGAGCCCGGCACGACGCCCCAGAACTCGTAGGAATCGCCGCTGCAAAAGAAGCGCAGCTTCTGCGGCTGGCTGTGATCCTCGACATAGACGCGCTGCAGCGTGTCGGGATCACGCTCCATCTTGAGGCCGTAGACGAACGGCCCGAGGAAGCTGCCGTCGTGGAAGAGATGGATGCCCTGGGGCGGCGCGAAGATGTACTTCACGTGGCGATTGTGCAGGTCGTAGGGCGCGATCCACTCGCTGATGATCGTGGAGAAATACATCAGCAGCAGGAAGGTCGCCGAGATCACGGCCGGCCGGTGGCGGCGGAAGCGCCACCACATCAGCTTCCACTGGCCGGCCATGTAGTACTTTTCCTGGTCGGCGGTCAGCGTCTCCGAGACGTAGGGATCCCACGGCTCCTTGTTGACGAAGTGCGTGGTCGGCGGGCTGCCGGGCGGGCGCTGGGCGGCGTCGGTCATGTCAGCTCTCCACCGTCACGTCTCGCCGTTCTCATTTCTCACCTGTGGCGCCGAAGCGGATGCGCGGGTCGAGCGCCGCCAGCAGGAGGTCGGAGACCAGCATGCCGACCACCGTGAGCACCGCCACGAACAGCAGGAAGGTCGCCGCCAGGTTCACGTCCTGGGTCTTGAGCGCGCCGAGCAGCATCGGCCCGGTGGTGGGCAGCGACAGCACCACCGAGACGATCACCGAGCCGGAGATCACCTCGGGCAGGAGATGGCCGATGTCGGCGACGAACGGGTTGATGGCGTGGCGCAGCGGATACTTGATCAGAAGCCGGAGCGGCCCCAGGCCCTTGGCGCGGCCGGTGATGACGTACTGCTTCTGCAGCTCGTCGAGCAGGTTGGCGCGCAGGCGGCGGATCATGCCGGCGGTGCCCGAGGTGCCGATCACGATCACCGGGATGACGAGATGCTGGGCGATCGACCAGGCCTTGCCCCAGCTCATCTGCCTCTCGAGGTATTCGGGGTCCATCAGGCCGCCGATCGACAGGCCGAAATAGACCTTGCCGACATAGAGCAGGACCAGCGCCAGCAGGAAGTTCGGCACGGCGAGGCCGACGAAGCCGATGAACGAGGCGACGTAGTCGCCGAGCTGGTACTGGTGGGTGGCGGCATAGACGCCGATGATGAACGACACCACCCAGATGAAGATGATGGTGCAGGACTCCATGACGATGGTGAGCGCCAGGCGCTCGCCGATCAGGTCCTTGACCGGCACGGTGTCCTGGCAGCTCAGCCCGAAGTCCCAGCGGAACACGCCGCCGACCCACTTGAAGTAGCGCGAGATCAGCGACTGATCGAGGCCGTAGAGATGGCGCAGCTCCTCGGCGCGGTTGAGCGCATCGGGATCGCCGCGCGACAGCAGCTCGTCGATCTGCGAGGTCACGCAGTCGCCGGGCGGCAGGTCGATGATGAAGTAGACGAGCGCGCTGATGATGAACAGCGTCGGGATCATCAGCAGGATACGGCGGACGATGAAGCGCAGCATGGCTCAGGCCTCCTCCCGTCCGTCGCGTTGATCTGGCGGCCGTGCGACGCGCACATAGTGTCCGGGTTCGACCTCGGTCCAAAGCACTGAATTCGTGCCGGTGTCGCGGAACGGCTCCGGCCAGGCCGTGGGGTCGGAGGCCTTTCCTTCCATCAGGGCACCGAGGTCGAGCCGGGCATTGGGATCGGGAACGGGCACCGCCGAGAGC
>CAZHQA010000464.1:0-2289 GCA_964533955.1 uncultured Reyranella sp.
CGATACCGAAGACGATCGACAAGGCGAAGGCAATCACGATCTCGAGCATGGTCGTTCCCAGGTTCGGGAAAAGCTCGCCTTCGCTGAACAGGAGCCAGAGAGACTTCGCCACGCTGAAAGGCGTGGACACGAAGGCCGCGTCGGCCAGACCCAGGGCGACGGCGCCTTGCCACGCGGCGAGGATCGCGACCAGAAAGACGGCTCGTGCCGCGGCGATCAGACCTGGACGACCGTCCGACGCCGAGGATACGGCGGCGCCGAGACGCGCCTCCGAGCCCGCGATGTCGGTCATTGTGCGCTCGCCTTCAGGGAGGTCCATGTCCTCCGGTAGAGATCGTGATAGTGGGCGTCAGCCTGCAGCGCCTCGGCTGACCGGGGGCGCGGGAGGTCGACGACAATCTCGTCGACCACGCCCGTACCCTGCCTTGACATGACGAGCACCCGATCGGCGAGCGTGATCGCCTCGCCGATATCGTGCGTGACGAACACGACCGTGGCCCGGCTGCTCTCCCACAGGCCGAGCAGCTGATCATGCAGGATCAGCTTGGTCTGCGAGTCGAGCGCGCTGAAGGGTTCATCCATCAGGTAGGTCGCGCGGCCGACGGCGAAAGCCCGCGCCAGCGACACGCGCTGCCTCATCCCCTGGGAAAGTCCGGACGGATACAAATCCCGACTCTCGCGGAGCCCGACCTTCTCGATATAGCTCGCCGCCCGGCGCGCCCTCTCCTCGCGGCCGACACCCGAAAGCTCGAGTCCATACTCCACGTTGCCCTGCACGGTGCGCCAAGGCAGAAGCGCATCTCGCGCCAGGACGTAGCAGATATCGCTTCGCCCTGCCGCCGGCGGGCGGCCGCCGACCATCACCGTCCCCTGCGTGGCGGACACAAGCCCCGCGATGACGTTCAGGAGCGTCGTCTTTCCGCAGCCGCTGGCGCCGATCAGCGCGACGAACTCGCCCTGCGTCACGTCCAGATCCACGCCCGCCAGGGCGCGCCGCACCGACCCGAAGGTCACATCAAGACCCTGCACGCGGATATCGGCGGGTCTCGCATTCGCCGATACGGTGCCGACGGGCAGACGCTTCGTCAGGGACAAGTGAAGCTTTCCCGCGCCGTCGCCGCGACGACGTCCGAACGCTTCTTGGCCGCAGCAAGCTGCTTGTTGTCGACAAGCAGGCGCGACCAGGTATCGATCGTTCGCGAAGTGATATCGGGGCCGAAGGTCGGCAGCAGCCCCCTTACCATAGCCTTGTAGGCGTCGTTGGAGAGGTCGGGAACCTTGGCGTATTTCTGCATGATCGCGACAACCTGATCGAGATTGTCCGGCTTGCTGTACCAGCAATACGACTCTTCCAATGCCTTGGCGAAGCGCGACACGAGTTCGGGCTTGTCGTTGATCGTCGAGGTCGAGGCCCACCAGCCGTTGTAGCCGAGGTCGTGGAAGACCTTGGGACCCTGGTTCCTCGAGAGATCGACGACGACAGTGCCCTCGTTGTTGGCGGCGACGATCGAAGGCAGCGGCTCGACGCTGAGATAGGTATCGACGGTGCCGCGCTGCAATGCGGGCCTCGCGGTGTTCGGCAGGCCTACGGCGAGGAAAGTCGCATCGCTCGCCTTGAATCCGGCGTCGGTGAGGATCATCTGCGACATGAAGTGCACGGAGACGCCGAGGGCAAGGACGCCCCAGTTCTTGCCGGCCAGGTCCTTTATCACCGCGGGATACCCTTCGCCTGCATGCGGCAGGGCAAGACCCTTGCGCGCGATGAGCGCAAACGGAACCTTGACGGTCGATCCTGCCACGGCCCGCACCGGCAGGCCCTTGTCGACCGACAGGATGAGATTGTCCCAGGAATTGTTGACGAACGTGACACTGCCGCTGGCAACAGCGGAGGTCATCGCCGGACCACTCGCGACCGGCACGAGTTCGATGCCAAGGCCATTCTTCTCGAAGAATTTCTGCTCACTGGCGACCAGCGCCGGCATCGAGATGAGCGCGCCGGGATAGTAGCCGACCGTGGCCGCAAGCTTATCCTGTGCGCGAGCCGCCATCGGCTCGACGGCGCCGGCGACCGAGAGGAAACAAAGGGCCACTGCCCCAGACACGATCGCCCGCATTTGCTTCGCTCCCTGATTTCCTGCCACGGCCCGGCTGCCCGGCCGCCTTTGTGCTTACGCCTTCACCAAACTCCGTCGTCGCGCAGGGCCTGACGCTCTGCCGCGTCATAACCGAGCTCCACCAGAATGCTTTCGTTGTCGGCACCGAGCGTGGGCGGGGCATGCTCGGGCGCGA
>CAZHQA010000465.1:0-2260 GCA_964533955.1 uncultured Reyranella sp.
CCCTGCTCGATCATCACGGGGATGACGTGCCGGCAGCACAGGAACGGCCCCTTCAGGTCGAGGCTGATAGTGTGGTCCCAGACCGAGAGATCGACTTCGGTCACCGGTTTGTCCTCGCGCACGGAGCCGCCGGCACAATTCAGCAGAACATCGATGCGGCCGAAGGCTTCCCTGGCCTGTTGCACCATCGACTTGACGCTATCTTCGTCGGTCACGTCCGTGCGCACGAAGCGGGCGCTGGTGCCGGCCTCGCGCGCGCTCGCCGCCCCCAGCGTCTCGTCGATCTCCGCCACGACGACCTGGGCGCCCTCCGCGGCGAACAGTCTGGCCGATGCACGGCCGATACCCGAACCCGCGCCGGTGATCACGGCAACTTTGCCCGCGAGACGATTCATCGGCCCCCCTCTTCGTTGCACCGCGCCGCCTGTCGGCAGGCCGCGGTCGGGTCACGCTGCAGGATTCACAGCCCGCCGCGCCGGATCTCGGCCACCACGTGGGCGCGCGGCCATTTCTTCTTCGACAGATCGAAGTCGCGCTTGGGGGTGTACTGGCGGACTTGCCAATTGTCGGCGGTCTGGCGCAGCAGGCGCTTGACCAGGGCGAGGAAAGTGCCGTCGCGCTGCTCCTGGATGAACACGCAGTCGACGCCGGGGCGCAGCAGCAGGGCTGGGTTGATCACCACCTGGTCGCCATGCTCGAGCGCCGGGCTCATGCTCGAGCCGACGATCTGGAAGGCGAACGGATTGCGCACGCCGCGCATGCGCTCGGAGCGGAAAATGTAGTCGACAGGGTCGGGCACCAGAATCAGCGCGCCATCCTCGCCGGCTTGCGCCGCCGCCCACACCGGGATGTCGGGCCGGCCTTCGCGCGCCGCCTCGCTCGCCATGCCGACGCGCGGTGACGACTTGCCTGGCTTGGTGGCGGGTTTGCCCGACTTGGGCGTGGCCCGCCCGTCGAGCAGGGCCACGACGTGGGTTTCCGGCCAGTCAATGAAAGCCGCAACCCTTCCGATCTCGTGCGGCTGGATGCGCCGGACACCCTTGATCATCTCGTAAACCCGGGCCGGCGGCAGGCCCAGTGCGCGGGAGAGTTCGATTGGCCGACGATGGACCTCGTCGAGCCGGTCCTTGATCCATTTCATGACCGCAAGCCTAGGACGATGGCGGCGAACTGGCTACGGCCTTTCGTCCACCGGTCCAACGATGTTCGTGTAATGTTCTTGACTTCGTATATACGCTAGACGTATTTAATCGGTCATGCATTTTTCCCCAGACAACGAACCGCTCGGCCTTGTCGAGGAGGCCATGCGGCGCCGGGAGATCTACGCCCGGTACATCGACAGGCGGGCCGCGGCGATGATGGACAGCCCGCCGACGCGGGCCGAGATCGAGCGGCAGGTGGCCGCCCTTGTCGCCGAGAGGGTTGATGCCGAGGTCCGCCGGCAGGTTGCCCGGCGCACGGCGTCACGCCTGCGCGAACTCGAGCAACTGGCGCTGCGCCAGGGGCCGGCAGTCGGCGTGATCCTGGAGGCCGTCGCCAAGGTGACGGGTTTCGTGGTCGGCGACCTCACCGGCCCGCGCCGCGAGAGCTCGCTCGTGCTCGCCCGTCACGTCGCCGTCCTGCTGGTGAGCGAGCTCAGGCCCGACCTGTCGCACAACAACATCGGCCGCGTCATGGGTGGCCGAGACCGCTACGCGATCATGTACGCGCGCGACGCCGCCCGCCAACAGATTGCCGTTCCCGGCAGCCTGTCCGAGCGCTGGCGCCTCGAGGCGAAGGCCGAGCTGGAAAGGTAGCGACATGGCCCTCTGGTTACGGCCTTTGTCGCCGAGCCGAGCATGGGCGGCGGGAGAAGCTCGATCGAGGAATGTGGTCGACGCAGATCGCCGCGAATCGCGGCGCACTGGAACGTCGCTGCGTCCACGGAAGAATGGGAGGCCTGATGAGTCGTGCAGCACGTGAGCTCGAGAGCAAGCAGATGGTCGCGCTGGTTCTCAAGGTGATCCGGAAGCACCGCGGCAAGCCATGTCCGTCGCGTGCCGAGATCGTCGCCTGGACCGGCCTGCCGCGTCGCGAGGTCTGGCCGTTCCTGCGCAGCCTGGCGGCGCGCACGCCGCCCTTGATCGAAATCGAGGAGCGCCTGCACGCGCGCGCCGGCATGCGCCGCCTGCGCCTGCCGGGCGGCGAATGGACCGGCTGGACCGAGCGCAGGACGCCGAGCCGCGAGGACCATGCCGTGAAGCGGCGGCTGAGACGCGAG
>CAZHQA010000466.1:0-2257 GCA_964533955.1 uncultured Reyranella sp.
TCGAGATGGAGGTCGACGAGAAGGCGCTGACCGAGCGCATCGTCGGCCGCTTCACTTGTGCCAAATGCGGCACCGGCTACCACGACAAGTTCAAGCGGCCCAAGGTCGAAGGGGTCTGCGACGTCTGCGGCTCGAAGGAGTTCACCCGCCGCAAGGACGACACCGCGGAGACCATGAAGACCCGGATGGCCGCCTATCGCGCCCAGACCGAGCCTCTGCTGCCCTACTACCGGGCACGGGGGGTCCTGAAGACGGTCGAAGGCATGGCCGCGATGGACGAGGTTTACCGTCAGATCCGCGCTGTTTTGGCAGGGGCTTGACAATCGGAAGGTCCGTTGACTCAAGGCCCGCGATACCTATAATCGCGCGCTTTTCCGGGGCCAGCGGAACGTCACACGGGCGCGCGTCAGCGCGCCGTAAGTGTTTGAAGGAGAATGGATTTTGGCTCGTATAGCCGGCGTCAACATTCCTACTGCGAAGCGTGTCGTGGTGGGCCTCCAGTACATCCACGGGATTGGCCAGGCGAAAGCCGAGGAGATCCTGGGGAAAGTGGGGATCGATCAATCCCGTCGCGTCAACACTCTGACCGACGACGAGGTCATCCGCATCCGTGAAGCCATCGACCGTGACTACACGGTCGAGGGCGACCTGCGCCGTGAAACGGCGATGAACATCAAGCGATTGATGGACCTCGCTTGCTACCGGGGCTTGCGGCATCGCCGTGGCCTGCCGGTGCACGGCCAGCGTACGCACACCAATGCGCGCACCCGCAAAGGCCCGGCCAAGCCGATCGCTGGCAAGAAAAAAGTCACGAAGTAGCTCGAAGGGATTCGGATCATGGCCAAGCCTGCAGCCGCTGCTGCCACGAGCGGCGCCGCCGCCACTACCGCCGCGCGTCCCCGTCGTCGGGAGCGCAAGAACATCATTTCGGGCGTGGCGCACGTGACCGCCTCGTTCAACAACACCATCGTCACCATCACCGACGCGCAGGGCAATACCATCGCCTGGTCGTCGTCGGGGCAGCAGGGCTTCAAGGGCTCGCGCAAGTCGACGCCGTTCGCCGCCCAGATGGCCGCCGAGAATGCCGGTCGCAAGGCGATGGAGCACGGCATGCGCACGCTGGAGATCGAAGTGCGCGGTCCGGGTTCGGGCCGCGAGTCGGCGCTGCGCGCGCTGCAGGCCGTCGGACTTGCCGTCACCGCCATTCGCGACGTGACGCCGATCCCGCACAACGGTTGCCGCCCGCCGAAGCGTCGTCGCGTCTGAGTTTTCGCCGCGGCGTCCCTGACGCCGCTGGTTTTCGCAATGTGGCGGGCTCCGCGGAGCCCACGTGAACCACCGCTCTAGAGAGGTAGCCCCGTGCTTCAGAAGAACTGGCAAGATCTGATCAAGCCGGAGAAGCTCGTCACCGAGGCCGGCGTCGATGCCGGCCGCACCGCGACGATCGTCGCCGAGCCGCTCGAGCGCGGCTTCGGCCTGACGCTCGGCAACGCGCTCCGGCGCGTGCTGCTGTCGTCGCTGCAGGGCGCGGCCGTCACGTCGATCAAGATCGACAACGTGCTGCACGAGTTCTCCTCGATCCCGGGCGTCCGCGAGGATGTGGTCGACATCGTCCTCAACATCAAGGCGATGGCCGTCAAGATGCAGGGCGACCGCCCGCAGCGCCTTTACTTGCGCGCTGTCGGCCCCGGCGAGGTCACCGCCGGCATGATCGAACTGCCGGGCGACGTGCAGATCATGGATCCCAAGCACCTGATCTGCACGCTGGACGACGGCGCCTCGATCTCGATGGAGCTGATGGTCGCCACCGGCAAGGGCTACATCCCGGCTCAGTCCAACCGCCCCGAGGACGCGCCGATCGGCCTGATCCCGGTCGATTCGGTGTTCAGCCCGGTCAAGCGCGTCTCCTACAAGATCGAGAACAGCCGCGTCGGCCAGGTCACCGACTACGACAAGCTCTCGATGACGGTCGAGACCAACGGCACGACCGCGCCGGCCGACGCCGTGGCGCTCGCCGCCCGTATTCTGCAGGACCAGCTGCAGCTCTTCATCAACTTCGAGGAGCCGCGCGAGGTCCGCAAGGAAGAGCAGCAGGACGACTTCCCGTTCAACCGCAACCTGCTGCGCAAGGTCGACGAGCTCGAGTTGTCGGTGCGCTCGGCCAACTGCTTGAAGAACGACAACATCATTTATATCGGCGACCTGGTGCAGAAGACCGAGGCCGAGATGCTGCGCACGCCGAACTTCGGCCGCAAGT
>CAZHQA010000467.1:0-2247 GCA_964533955.1 uncultured Reyranella sp.
GTGGGGCACCGACTGGACGCGCGCCTTCGCCGTCGTCAACTACGAGCAGGCGGTCAAGCCCTTCCTCGAGACCAAGCGGCTGAGCGACAGCGAACGCGCCATGCTGATGGGCGGCGCCTGCGCCAAGGCCTACGGCTGGTCGCCGAAGAAATAAGCCTTGCCGGACCGCGGGCCTCCGGCCCGCTCATGAGGCGCGCGAGACGCGCACGGTCCAGAAGAGCGTGATCATAGGCTTCCGGACCGCGCGCATCCTGCGCGCTCGTGAAATCATGAGCGGGCCGGAGGCCCGCGGTCCGGCGAGATCAAGGCGCGATGAGGGTCGTCAGTTGGGCGCCTTCGTCGGCGACGAAGACGGCGATCAGTTCGGCCCACTCGGTGCTGCTTGCGTTGGCGGATACGAGATGGATCGCGCCCGGCGGCTCGAAGAACGACTGGCCGACGTCGAAGATCTCCACCGGGCCGCCGGAGAGCTGTGACCTGATCTGGCCCTTGGTGATGTAGGCCGTGACCGTGCCGGCATGGCGGTGCGGCGGCGTGAAGCCGCCCGGTCCGTAGGTCACCCGGACGATCGTCACGCGCTTGCCCGGCAGGTCCGGCAACGCGTGCGAACTGACCACCTCCACCTTGTTGAGCGACGAACCGGCCGAGGCTTCGGCGGCGCATATGGGGAGCGGAGATTCCGAAAGGGCGTCCATTTTCAGGGGCCCGGTTGCCGCGCTCACGACGGCGCAGGCAATGGCGGCAGCGGCAACCAACGACAGCCCGAACCGCGCGCGATCCGCGGTCGGCATGGTGTCTTGCAGGGCGATGCTCATCCGGGTCTCCAGCGCAGCCTCGGCAACAATTGATACAAACTTTCACCGTCTTGGCCACGAGTGCGCCACGGGATGCCCGGAGATTACCAGCGATCAGGCACGACGTTGTACGCGTTCTTCGTGGGGTCCCCACAAATGTCGATCGCATCGCCCAGACCCGCTCCCGTTCGCCGCCCGCATTCGAAGATGACAGGGGTGGATTTCCTGCTGGCCGCGGCGATCGCCCTTGTCTTCGTGGGCAATGTCGCCAGTCACTACCTCCACATCCCGGCAGATATCGGCGAGCGAACCAGTCAACCCGCCGAGGACCCCGGCCTCGCCAAGGCAAGAATTGGCTTCGCGCGGATGACGCGGGCCTGACCGGGGCCTGGAGCATGATGGGTTCGGCTGGAATCAGCCGAACCCATCATGCCTTGTGAAACCACTATCTTCTGTGCGCGCGAATGGGATGAGGTGGAACCGCACGCGGTTCCACCTCATCCCATTCCGCTTTAGAGCCGGCTTCGCCAGTCCTGCTTTCGCCGCAGGCGTACGATCAGCCAGCTCACCAGCACGGCGATCGAGCCGAGGGCCAGCACCCAGTGCCAGACCAGGATCTTCGGGCCCTCCAGTCGGTCGGCGAGAAATCTCAAGGGAACGAAGACAAGGGGCAGGGCGAGGCAGAACAGGAACACACGGGAGAGCGCGCGCGACGTGCTGCGCGCGAAAAGGCGCGGCGCCTTGCCTTGCTCGCCGGCGAGGCCGGGAAAAAAACCGACGACGATCCAGGCGACGAGAGCGAGCAGCAGCAGCGGCCAGGCGATCAGCACCAGCCCGACCGCCACGGGGACGGGAAGGGGAGCCGGGAGCTCAGCCATCCAGGCGGAAACCACGCGCGCGTGGAACAGGCACCAGGCCATGACACGCCAGACGATCCAGAGGACGACGACGGCGGCGGGAGCGACGAAAACGGCGTAGGACAGGTGGCTGAAGAGTCTCTCCGACGTCGCGTGATCGAGTACGCCGTCCGGCATCAGGTGAGCTTGACGCCGGCGAACCTGATCACCTTCGCCCATTTCTCGGTGTCGCTGGCGATCAGGCTGGCGAAGTCGGCGGGCGAGCCGCGCATCGGCGTGCCGCCCAGCTCGGCCAGGCGCGCTTTCATGTCCGGATCGGCGAGCGCGCGGTTGATCTCCTCGTTCAGCCTGGCGACGATGCCGGCCGGCGTCGCCCGGGGCGCGGCGATCCCGTACCAGCTGGCCACCTCGAAGCCCGGCACGACCTCGGCCATCGCCGGGATGTCCGGCATGGTCTCAGAACGCCGGGCCGACGTGACCGCGAGCGCCCGGAGCTTGCCCGACTTCATGTAGCCCGCGGCGGAAGCGGACGAGGCGAAGGTCACGGCGACCTGCCCGCTCAGCAGGTCGGCGAGCGCCGGCGCGTTGCCGCGATA
>CAZHQA010000468.1:0-2227 GCA_964533955.1 uncultured Reyranella sp.
AGGTCAAGGCCTATCGCCTGGAGCCGGGCCATGCCGGCGTCTACGACGTCGGCGCCATCCACGCCATCGACTACCCCGATGGCAGCCGCTTCGTGCGCGTCACCGGCCGCGACCTCGACCATGTGCGGCGGCTCAAGTTCGACATGGCCGCCGGCCAGGCGATCGCGATCGAGAACGCCTCGGCGAGTTAGTCGGCCTACCGCTTCTCGGGCGCGAGCGCCCTCAGCGTCGCGGCGAACGCGGCGTGCCTTGCCGGGTCGACCGGCCGATGCTTGACCCGTGTCCCGGCCGGATCCTTGCCGAGGAAGTTGCCGTCGTTCCAGTCGTGCGCCGGCCGGATAGGCCGCGGCGTGAATCCGCCGCCGCAGTTCGGGCAGACATTGCCCAGCACCGCCTCGACGCAGTCGGCGCAGAAGGTGCACTCGTAGCTGCAGATGCGGGCCTCGAGCGAAGCCGGCGGCAGCGCCTTGTTGCACTGCTCGCAGCTCGGGCGCAGCTCCAGCATCAGTGCAGACGCGCCGCTGCTTCGGCATTGGCCTTGGCGCGGCTCTCGAGCAGGGGCGCCAGGCGCTCGCGCAGGCGCTTGACCCGCTCGGGCCCGGCCTTCTCGGGCGAGCCCGAGTCGAACGGCGGCTGGGGATCGTACTCGAGCACCAGCTGGATCGACTTGGCGATCTCCTCGCCCGCCAGCTCGGCGGCGACGGTGAGGCCGAAGTCGATGCCCGCGGTCACGCCGCCGCCGGAGATGCGGTTGCGGTCGCGCACCACGCGCTCGGCCACCGGTGTGGCGCCGAAGTCCGTCAGCATGTCGCGCCACGCCCAGTGGCAGGCGGAGCGGTAACCCTTGAGCAGCCCGGCCGCGCCCAGCACGAGCGAGCCGGTGCATACCGAGGTGACGTAGCGAGCCGTCGCCGCCTGCTTGCGCAGGAAGTCGAGCGTCTCGGGGTCGGTCATCAGCGCGACCTGGCCGCCGCCGCCCGGCACGCAGATCACGTCGAGCCTGGGGCAATCGGCGAAGGTCGTGTTGGGCACGATCGAAAAACCGGCGTCGGTCGGGATGGGATCGCGCGTCTTCCAGATCATGTGCAGCGTGGCGCCGGGAACGCGCGCCAACACCTGCGCCGGTCCGGTGGCGTCGAGCTGGGTGACGTTGGGATAGATCAGGATGCCGATATGCAGGGGCTCAGCCATGGCAGTTCTCCGGGGTTCGCGCTCGATCCTACCCGCCGCAGCGGTTGGCAGAAATGACAATAGAGCGTTATATTCTGCCAATGACCCGCCCGCACAAGCTCGCCATTCTCGCCTACGAAGGCTGCCAGCTGCTCGACGTCACCGGTCCCGCCGCCGTGTTCGGCGCCGCCAACGATGCGGTGGGCGCGAAAGCCTACGATCTGTCGATCGTCTCGCCCGACGGCGGCCTGGTGACGACCAACTGCGGTGTGGCGATCGCCAGCCGCAGGATCGGTGGCCAACCCGACACCTTCCTCGTGGCCGGAGGCTCGCTCGGCCTCAAGGTCGCCATGGCGCGCGCCGATGTCGCGCGCTGGCTGCGGCGGGCGGCGCCGCGCACCCGGCGCTTCGGCTCGGTCTGCACCGGCGCCTTCATGCTGGCCGAGGCCGGACTGCTCGACGGCAAGCGGGTCGCCACCCACTGGGCGAGCTGCGTGCGGCTCGCCGAGCGCTTTCCCGCGCTCACCGTCGATGCCGATGCCCTCTATGTCGTCGACGGCAAGGTCTGGACGTCGGCGGGAGTGACGACCGGCATCGACATGGCGCTGGCGCTGGTCGAGGCGGACCTCGGCGCCGCGACCGCCAACCTGATCGCGCGCCACTTCGTGCTCTATGCCCGCCGGCCGGGCTATCAGTCGCAGTTCAGCCCGCTCCTGCAGGCCCAGACCGCGGCCGAGGCGCCGTTCGCGGGACTGATCGACTGGATGCAGGCCCATCTGGACGAGCCGCTCGACGTACCCACGCTCGCCCGCCGCGCCGGCCTCACGGAGCGCAGCTTCTACCGCAAGTTCACCGACGCCACCGGCAAGACGCCGGCCCACTTCGTCGAAGGGCTGCGCCTCGACGCGGCCCGTACGCTGCTGGCGAAAGGCCTGCCGCTCAAGGCGATCGCGGGCAGAGTCGGGCTCACCTCGTCGGCGCGACTCGGCGCCGCCTTCGAACGCCGCTTCGGCATGGCCCCGTCCTTGTTCCGCGAAATGCATCGCGCGGCCTGAGG
>CAZHQA010000469.1:0-2200 GCA_964533955.1 uncultured Reyranella sp.
TCTGGGACATCCTCGAAGAGGTGATCCGCGAGCATCCGGTGCTGCTCAATCGCGCGCCGACCTTGCATCGCCTGGGCATCCAGGCCTTCGAGCCGGTGCTGATCGAGGGCAAGGCGATCCAGCTCCATCCGCTGGTCTGCACTGCCTTCAACGCCGACTTCGACGGCGACCAGATGGCGGTGCACGTGCCCCTGTCGCTGGAAGCCCAGCTCGAGGCGCGCGTGCTGATGATGTCGACCAACAACATCCTCTCGCCGGCCAGCGGCAAGCCGATCATCGTGCCGAGCCAGGACATCGTGCTCGGCATCTACTACATCACCCTGGAGCGCGAGGGCGAGGCGGGCGAGGGATCGCTGTTCTCCGAGATCGGCGAGCTCGAGCACGCGCTGCACAGCCGCTCGCTCTCGATGCACGCCAAGATCAAGGCGCGCCTGGATATCTATGAAGACAGGGCAAGCGCCGGTCTCGCCGAGGGCGAGGAGCCGAAGCTCGTCACTCGCGTGGTCGAGACCACGCCGGGCCGCATCCTGCTGGCGCAGATCCTGCCAAAGCACCCGAACCTGCCGTTCTCGCTGATCAACCGACTTCTCACGAAGAAGGACCTGCAGAACGTCATCGACACGGTCTACCGCCACTGCGGCCAGAAGGAGACGGTCATCTTCGCCGATCGCCTGATGGGCCTCGGCTTCTATCACGCCTGCCGCGCCGGCATCTCGTTCGGTAAGGACGACCTCGTCATTCCGGCGGCCAAGCTCAAGCTGGTCGCCTCGACGACCAAGGAAGTGAAGGAGTACGAGCAGCAGTATCAGGACGGCCTGATCACTTCGGGCGAGAAGTACAACAAGGTGGTCGACGCCTGGTCGCGTTGCTCGGACCGCGTCGCCGAGGAGATGATGAAGGGCATTTCGACGCCGCTTCCCGGCAAGCCCGTCAACTCGGTGTGGATGATGGCGCACTCCGGGGCGCGCGGATCGACCACCCAGATGAAGCAGCTCGCCGGCATGCGCGGTCTGATGACCAAGCCGTCGGGCGAGATCATCGAGACGCCGATCATCTCCAACTTCAAGGAAGGCCTGAGCGTGCTGGAGTACTTCAACTCCACCCACGGTGCCCGCAAGGGCCTGGCCGACACTGCGCTCAAGACGGCGAACTCGGGCTACCTGACGCGCCGTCTGGTCGACGTGGCGCAGGATTGCATTATCTTCGAGGAGGACTGCGGGACCACCCGCGGGCTCACCATGCGCGCGGTTGTCGATGGCGGCGATGTCATCGAGCCGCTGAGTGAGCGCGTGCTCGGCCGCAGCGCGCTCGACGACGTGGTCGATCCGCTGAACGGATCGCTCATCGTCAAGGCGGGCGAACTGATCGACGAGGTCAAGGTCGAGCAGATCGAGAAGGCGGGCATCGAGGAGCTCCGCATCCGCTCGGTGCTGACCTGCGACACCAAGACCGGTGTCTGCGGCAAGTGCTATGGCCGTGATCTGGCCCGCGGCACTCCGGTCAACATCGGTGAGGCGGTCGGCGTCATCGCGGCCCAGTCGATCGGCGAGCCGGGCACGCAGCTCACCATGCGCACCTTCCATATCGGCGGTGCCGCCCAGCGCGGCGCCGAGCAGTCGAACATCGAGGCGAGCCATGACGGCCGCATCCAGGTTCGCAATCGCAACGTCGTGGTCAACAGCCAGGGCGTGCCGGTGGTGATGGGACGCAACACCGAGCTGGTGCTGATCGACGGCGCCGAGCGCGAGCGGGCCAAGCACCGCGTGCCGTACGGCGCGCGCCTGCTGGTCGACAACGACGTACCCGTCGCCAAGGGCCAGAAGCTCGCGGAATGGGATCCGTACACCCTGCCGATCATCACCGAGAAGGCGGGCAAGGCGGTCTATGTCGACCTGGTCGAGGGCGTGTCGATGCGCGAGGTGATCGACGATTCGACCGGCATCTCCAACCGCGTCGTCGTCGACTGGAAGGGCCAGCCGCGCGGCAGCGACCTGCGCCCACGCATCGCCATCCACGATGCGGACGGCAACCCGATCCTGCTGGCCAACGGCCAGGAGGCCCGCTACCTGCTGTCGCTCGATTCGGTCCTGTCGGTCGAGAATGGCCAGGAAGTCCATGCCGGCGATATCCTCGCCCGTATCCCGCGCGAGGGCGGCAAGAACCGCGACATCACGGGCGGCCTGCCGCGCGTGGCCGAGCT
>CAZHQA010000470.1:0-2196 GCA_964533955.1 uncultured Reyranella sp.
GCCTACCAGGCAACGACTCCGGCACTCACCGTCGACAAGGCCTTCTACAAGCGCATCGCCGAAGCGCCGGGCCGCACGCTGGTCGAGCAGTTCACCATCCCGATCCGCAGCGGCCGCGCCTGGACGGTGCCGGCCGGCCACGTCTTCCGCATCGTCACCGTCGAGGGTCCGCAGGTCGGCGATCTCAACATCTGGAACCGGCATAATCCGCGCGAACGACTATGGGCCTCGCGAACCCGCCAGCTGCAGGCCGCCCACGTCACCACCTACGATCGCCTGTGGTCGACCTTGCCCCACCTGCGGCCGATCGCGACCATCACGTCCGACAGCCTGAAGGACTACGGCATCGACGAGTTCGGCGGCCGCATCCACGACCTGCTGGGCACGCGCTGCGACCCCTACGTCAACCGCATGCTGACCGGAGAGGATTTCGACTTCCACTGCCATTCCAACCTGGTGCGCGCCGTGGCGCCGCACGGCCTCACCGAGTTCGACGTGCACGACGTGCTGAACGTCTTCCAGTGCACCGGCCTCAATCGCGCCGACAAATACTTCATGCGCGCCAGCCCGGCGAAGGTGGGCGACCACATCGAGTTCTTCGCCGAGATCGATCTCCTGTGCGCGCTCTCGACCTGCCCCGGCGGCGACCTCTCGGTGGCGCTGTGGGGACCCGACGCACAGGACCCGATCTCGGTCTGCCGCCCGCTGGGCGTCGAGGTCCACGCGCTCGATCCAGCGCTGCTGGCGAAATGGAAACCACCCGAGAGCCCCGCCTACAAGGGCGCGCATGGCCTGCGACTCGCGGGAGCGAAAGCATGATCAGCTGTTCGTTCGAGAACGGACACAAGGCATCGCTGCGCCACGTCGTCGTCGACAACCTCGTGCTGCAGGGTGACCGGCTGCTTCTGGTCAAAAGGGCAGGCAAGCTGTCGGAGGGCGGCAAGTGGGGACTGCCGGGCGGCTTCGTCGATCGCGACGAGACCGTCAAGCAGGCTGCGGCGCGCGAAATCATGGAGGAGACCGGCTACGAAGTGGCCGACATCACGTTGTTCCGAATCATCGACCGGCCCGATCGTCCGGCCGAGGACCGTCAGAACATCGTGTTCGTCCATCTTTGCCGGGCCGGGCGGCGCACGGGCAAGCCGGACTGGGAATCGAGCGAAGTCCGCTGGTTTCCGCTGGCGGAGTTGCCGCCGGAGCCGACGTTCGCCTTCGACCACTACAGCAGCATCCGGCTTTACCGCGACCACCTCGCCGCGACCTTCGCCTTGCCCGTGTTCGGCTAGGGTCTCATCCGTCGAACCAGCTCTTCTCGTCCGACGCGCAAAGCGTGCAGACGCCGGCACGGCGCCGGGGGTAGGATTGCGCGTCGAGGCAACTGCCGGAGGCGCGGGAGATGGTTGGACGGATCGGATGGGGCGCCGCGGTGCTGGCGCTGATCGGATGGGCGGCGGCTGCCCAGCCCATCGCGGGAACGGATCAGCAGGTCGGGAGCTGGCTCGTCCAGGCGGACAACGACGGCAGCGGCAAGTTCGCATACTGCGACGCGACCCGTGACAACGGTGGCGGCAGCCTGGTGCACATCGGCCAGACCGCGTCCGGCAGCTGGCAGATCGGCTTCGCCAACGCCGGCTGGCAGTTCGCCGTCGGCCAGGATGCCACCGTCACGCTGTTCATCGATCGCGTGCCTTACCCGCTCGTGCTCCGCACCCTGAGCCCGACGACGCTGTCGACGCCGCTGCCGGACACCACGCTGGTCGACGCCTTGCGCCTGGGGAACATGCTCACCCTTCAGCTCGGCGCTGTCTACACGACCTTCTCCCTCGACGGCAGCACGGCGGCGATCAACGCGGCCACCTTGTGCCAGCAGCGCTACGTTGCGAGCGCCGCGCCGCCGCCCGCAGCGCCGGCCGCATCGCCGCCAGCGGCGGTGCCTCCGCTGCCTGCGGCCCCGGCGGCAGCGGCTGCAGCAGGCGGGATGCCGCCCGAGGTCGCGCAGGAAGTCTCCAACCTGCAGAGCAATTGCCAGGTGATGAACAAGACCCCGCCACCGATCGGCGACTACGTCACCCGTATCGGGCTGACCGGCGATGGCACCGACGACTGGCTGATCAATACCGGCGGAATCTCCTGCGCGGGATTGACCGGCGGCAGCGGCGCCATGATGGAGATTTTCATCGGGCAGCCGGACGGCCA
>CAZHQA010000471.1:0-2168 GCA_964533955.1 uncultured Reyranella sp.
GACAGGAAGAACTTCGAGGCGCCGGGATCGCCCTGGCGGCCGGAGCGGCCGCGCAGCTGGTTGTCGATGCGCCGGCTCTCGTGCCGCTCGGTACCGACCACGTAGAGGCCGCCCGCCTTGAGAACGATCTCGCGGTCGCGCTCGACGCCGGCGCGGATTTCGGCCTCGACCCGCTTCAGCTCGGCATTGCGCTCGGCCTCGTCGGCAAACTTGGCGGCGATCTCCGGCTCGCTCTGGCGCACCAGCATCTCGACGTTGCCGCCGAGCTGGATGTCGGTGCCGCGGCCGGCCATGTTGGTGGCAATGGTGACGCCGCCGGGCCGGCCGGCCTGGGCGATGATCTGGGCTTCCTGCTCGTGGTAGCGCGCATTCAGGACGTTGTGCGGGATCTTGCGCGTCTTCAGCTCCTCCGACAGCGCCTCCGATTTCTCGATCGACACCGTGCCGACCAGCATCGGCTGCTTGCGCTCACGGCACTCCTCGATCAGCTTGACGATGGCCCGCGTCTTGTCGGAGAGCGTGCGGTAGATCTCGTCGTCGGCGTCCTTGCGCGCCACGGGCACGTTGGTCGGGATCTCGACGACCTCGAGCCGGTAGATCTCGCCGAATTCCGACGCCTCGGTCATCGCCGTGCCGGTCATGCCCGCGAGCTTGGGATACATGCGGAACAGGTTCTGGAAGGTGATCGAGGCCAGCGTCTGGTTCTCGCGCTGGATCTCGACATGTTCCTTGGCCTCGAGCGCCTGGTGCAGGCCCTCGGAGTACCGGCGTCCCGACATCATGCGGCCGGTGAACTCATCGATGATGACGACTTGGCCGTCCTTGACGATGTAATCGACATCCCGCGAGAACAGCTTGTGGGCGCGCAGCGCCTGGGTGATGTGGTGCAGCAGGGTCACCTGCGTGGGCGCATAGAGGCTCTGGCCCTCGGGCAACAGCCCGTCGGTGCGCAACAGGTCCTCGACCGCCTCGACGCCGCCTTCGGTGAAGGTGACGGTGCGCTGCTTTTCGTCCTTCTCGTAGGCGTCGGGCTTGAGGCGCGGGATCACCGTATCGGCGCGGCGATAGAGTTCCGACGAATCCTCGGCCGGGCCCGAGATGATCAGTGGGGTGCGCGCCTCGTCGATCAGGATCGAATCGACCTCGTCGACGATCGCGAAGTTGAAGGGCCGCTGGACCATGGCGGCCAGCTGGTACTTCATGTTGTCGCGAAGGTAGTCGAAGCCGATCTCGTTGTTGGTGCCGTAGGTGACGTCGCACTCGTAGGCGGCCTTGCGCTGTTCGTCCGACAGGTCGTGGACGATCACGCCGACGGTGAGACCCAGGAGGCCGTAGACCTTGCCCATCCACTCGGCGTCGCGGCGGGCCAGGTAGTCGTTCACCGTCACGACATGGACGCCCTTGCCTTCGAGGGCATTGAGATAGACCGGCAGGGTGGCGACCAGAGTCTTGCCTTCGCCGGTCTTCATCTCGGCGATCTTGCCCTGGTGCAGGACCATGCCGCCCTTGAGCTGCACGTCGAACGGACGCTGGCCGAGCGCGCGCTTGGCCGCCTCGCGCACCGTGGCGAAGGCCTCGACCAGCAGGTCGTTGAGAGTTTCGCCCTTGGCCAGCCGCTCGCGGAACTCGATGGTCTTGGCGCGCAATTCGGCATCGGAGAGTTTTTGGTATTCCGGTTCGAGCGCGTTGATCTTCGCCACCGGCTTGTCGAAGCCCTTGACGATCCGATCATTGGCCGTGCCGAACAGGCCCCGGGCGAGCACCCCCAGCATGAAAACCTCGATATTCTAAAGACTTAGGCGGGCCCGCAGCCCGCCGTCCCAATGAGAGATAGAGAGCGTCCCCAGGAGTGTCAACGCGAGCGCCCTCGTCCACCGGCAAGACCAACGTCCGGTTCACGGAAAAGTGCCGCAATCGACCGGCATCGGAAGGGGTGGGTGCCGCTTGAGCTTGCTTGGAGCGAGCGGCCCTGTGTAAACCCAGCAAGCCGCGCCGCCTCGATATTTCCTTTCCGGAGTTGGTCATGAACCGTTGTCTGCGTCTTCTGCGCGTCATTGTTCTATGCGGCGCGACGGTTGCAGTCGGACTCGAAGCCGGTGCGCAGCAGCCGGCCAATCCGCCCCCTGCGGCCAAGCCGCAGGCGCTGGCCCAACCCGCGCCGCCGCCGC
>CAZHQA010000472.1:0-2156 GCA_964533955.1 uncultured Reyranella sp.
CCATGCCGTCGATCTCGCCGGGCAGGCCGACGAACAGGCCGAACTCGGTGATGTTGCGGACCTCGCCCTCGAGCTCGGTGCCGGCCGGATACTGCTCGGCGAAGCTCTCCCAGGGGTTGGCCATGCACTGCTTGAGGCCCAGCGAGATGCGGCGCTTGGACATGTCGACGTCCAGCACCATCACCTCGACCTCCTGGCTGGTCGAAACGATCTTGCCCGGATGGACGTTCTTCTTCGTCCAGCTCATCTCCGAGACGTGGACCAGACCCTCGACGCCCGGCTCCAGCTCGACGAAGGCGCCGTAGTCGGTGATGTTGGTGACGCGGCCCTTGAGCTTCAGCCCGACCGGGTACTTCGCACCCGCACCATCCCACGGATCGCTCATCAACTGCTTCATGCCGAGGGAAATGCGCTGGGTCTCCGGATTGAAGCGGATGACCTGCACCTTGACCTGCTGACCGATGGTGAGCGCCTCGGACGGATGGTTGATGCGCTTCCAGGCGATGTCGGTGACGTGCAGCAGACCGTCGACGCCGCCCAGGTCCACGAATGCGCCGTAGTCGGTGATGTTCTTGACCACGCCGTCGAGCACCTGGCCTTCGCTCAGGGCACCCATCAGGCGGGTGCGGTCCTCGGCCCGGGTCTCCTCCATGACGGCGCGGCGCGACACCACGATGTTGCCGCGGCGGCGGTCCATCTTGAGGATGGCGAATTGCTGGGCCTGGCCCATCAGCGGGCCGACGTCGCGGACGGGCCGCACATCGACCTGGCTGCCTGGCAGGAAGGCCACGGCGCCCGAAAGGTCGACGGTGAAACCGCCCTTCACGCGGCCGAAGATGGTGCCCATTACGCGCTCGCCGTCGGTGAACGCCTTCTCGAGCAAGGTCCAGGCCTCCTCGCGGCGTGCCTTGTCGCGCGACAGGACCGCCTCGCCGTCCTTGTTCTCCATGCGGTCGACGAAGATATCGACGACGTCGCCTTCCTTGACCTCCGGCGCGCCGGTGCCGCCGTTGGCGAATTCACGCAACGCCACGCGGCCTTCCGACTTCAGGCCGACATCGACGGTGACGAAATCATTGGCAATGCGAATGATCGTGCCTTTGACGACCGATCCTTCGAAACTCGCCGAACCGCCCAGCGATTCGTCGAGGAGTGCTGCGAACTCCGCACTGGCGGCGTCGCTCGGATTCTTGCGCAGGGCGCTGCCCTTAGCCATTCAATACCTCTTCCTTCCGTGATCCCGGGCGAAACGCTGCCGCCCGTCGGCCAACCGGTTGATCCGGCGGATCCAGTGCCTTGAAACTCCGACGGACGCTCTCGGTTGCGCCCGCAATCGCCGCTTGTCGATTTCGAGACGCCGGCGGCGACTTAAGGCCCGGCGGCTCGAAAGCCCTTGCGCTCGATGAAAGCCAAAGCGTCGGCAAACGCCGCATCGGCATCCATGTCGCTGGTATCGAGGTGGTAAGCATCGGGTGCGGCTTTCAGTGGTGCAGCCGCCCGTTCGCTGTCGCGACGGTCCCGCTCCGCCATCTCGGCAAGAACGCGCGGTTTTATAGTGTCGGCCCCTCGCGCCCGCAACTCCTGATAGCGCCGCTCCGCGCGGGCCTCGGATGTGGCTGTAACAAAGAGTTTCACCGGCGCTTCAGGGCAGATGACGGTGCCGATGTCGCGCCCATCGAGCACCGCGCCACGCCCCTGAGAGGCAAATTCTTTTTGGAATTTCAACAAGTTGGCCCGCACCTCCGGTATCGCCGCGACCTTCGATCCGTGCTGCCCGGCCTCATCGCCGCGCAGTACCGGATCGACCAGATCGGCCGCCCTGAGCGCGGACGCGACCTCGGCCGCCGGCTGGTTCCGGGTCAGGGCCAACCAGCCAACTGCCCGGTAGAGCAGGCCGGTATCGAGATGGGGCAAGCCGAAATGGTCGGCCAGACGCCGGGCAAGCGTGCCCTTGCCCGACGCCGACGGTCCGTCGATGGCGATGACAAGCCGTTGGGTCATGAGCGCCTGCAGCCGCGCGCGCCCGGCCTGGTCATCACCCCGCCTCGATTCTGGCGCCGAGCCCGTTCATGAGGGCGGCAAAGCCGGGAAACGAGGTGTCGATGGGCGAGCCGTCGTCGACCGCCACCGGCTCGCGCGCGGCAAGCCCCAGGACC
>CAZHQA010000473.1:0-2153 GCA_964533955.1 uncultured Reyranella sp.
TCCTGGCTCCAGTCGATGCGCGTGGAGGTGTCCCACTGCTGCTGCTTGCCCTTCTCGTAGAGGTTCAGCAGGTCGGACGAGCCGGCGTCATATTCCCAATTGAAGTGAATTTCGGTCGCGCCGTCGAATTTCCAGTCGGTGATCTCGACCGGCAGTTGGTAGATCTTCTGTGTCGTCATGGGCTCTTGCCTCCTCGCGCCGAATCTTGTCCTGTCCCGTCCCCGTCCGGAGCGCGACAAAGTTGACGCTCCGTTCATTTTTTCAAACCTACCATATTCTGGTAGGAGAGTCCCTCAGGAAATCGCACCGTAAGTGAACGCGGATTTACCAATGGCTTACTATCAGTTGCGCATCGCCCGAATCGTCCAGGAAACGCCAGATGCGCGGTCTTTCGTGCTCGAAGTACCGGCCGACCTGGCCGACAAGTTCCGCTATCGCGCCGGCCAGTTCCTGACTTTCCAGGTGCCGCACGAGGCGGGACCTTTCAACCGCTGCTATTCGCTGTCGAGCTCGCCCGAGACCGACGGCCAGCAGCTCAAGGTCACGGTCAAGCGCGTGCCCGGCGGCAAGGGCTCGAACTGGTTCAACGACGCGCTGGCCGAGGGCAAGACGCTGCACGTCCTGCCGCCGGCCGGCCGCTTCGTGCTCAAGGACGGCGGCGCGCCGCTGCTGCTGTTCGGCGGCGGCAGCGGCATTACCCCGATGATGTCGCTGATCAAGTCGGCGCTGCGCTCCGGCACGCGCAGGATCCGGCTGTTCTATGCCAACCGCGACAAGCCCTCGATCATCTTCGACAAGGAGCTGATCGAGCTGCTGGCCAGCAGCGCCGGCCGCCTGGAGGTGATTCACCATCTCGACGCCGAGCAGGGGCTGACCAAGCCGGAGGAGATCCTGGCCGCGCTCAAGGGCTTCGAAGCGGCCGAGGCGTATCTGTGCGGTCCCGGGCCGTTCATGACCCTGGTCGAGCGCACCCTGGTCGACGCCGGCATGCCGCGCGATCGGGTGCTGATCGAGCGCTTCGAGGCGTCGGGCAACGACGCGGTGCCGGTCGAGCCGCAGGACGAAGGCGACGTGATCCCGAGCGAGATCACCATCCATTTCGAGAACAAGGTGCACACGGTGCCCTACAAGAAGGGCCAGTCGATCCTCGAGGCGGCACGCGCGGCCGGCCTCAATCCGCTGTCGTCCTGCGAGGAGGGTTTCTGCGCCTCGTGCGCGGCCAAGCGCATCAAGGGTAAGGTCGTTCTCGCCAAGAACGACATCTATACCGAGGACGACCTCGCCAATAACTGGATCCTGACCTGCCAGGGCCACTGCTTCGGACCCGAGGTCGAGATCACCTACGACGTGGTGTGAGGCGGTAAGGCCTTCTTCACTTACGGCCCCCTCCGTCACGGATTACCGTGACGCCTCGCCCGAAGACGGCGGAGGGGGAAGAAAGACGGAGCGGGACGGCACTATTCGGCGGCGATCGCCTTGTCGACGAACATCTTTCTGTCGAAGTCCTCGGCCACCTTGCCGTCGTTGGCGAGCTGCTCGGCGACGTCGATCGCGGCGTAGTCCATCACCCCCATCTCGGCGAACGCCTTCTGGATGCGCGGCCCCCACAGGCCGATGTCCTTGATGGTCGGCACGACCCGGCTGAACAGCCGGCCGCGGAAGGAATTCATCTGCTTCGAATTGTAGTGGATCTCGTCGAGCATCCTGGCCGGCAGGCCGAGCCGCTCCCACACTTCCGACTGGTTGAAGCGGTCGCGCATGAAATGCAGCGCCTCGATGGCGAATTCCTCGCGCTCGTCGCGCTCGGCATCGGACAGCTTCGGATAGTAGTCGCGCAACGCCAGCCGCCCGAACGAGACGTGGCGCGCCTCATCCTGCATGACGTAGGCGTTGACCGCCCCGGCCAGCGTGTTGCCCGCCTTGTCGCGAATCGACTGGAAGGCGGCGAGCGCCAGGCCCTCGATCAGCACCTGCATGCCGAGGTAGGTCATGTCCCAGCGCCGGTCGGTCAAGGTCTGTTCGAGCAGGGTCTTGAGCGCCTTGTTGATCGGGTAGGCGAGCTTGAACTTCTCGTGCAGCAGGCGTTTGTACGCCTCGACGTGGCGCGCCTCGTCCATCACCTGGGTGGCGGCGTAGAACTTGGCGTTCATGTC
>CAZHQA010000474.1:0-2143 GCA_964533955.1 uncultured Reyranella sp.
ACGGTGATGTCGAAGCCGTCCTCGCGCGGGAAGCCGTTGGCGACGCCGCCGAGCGACGACACGATCTGGCGCAGCGAGCGGTCGTTCATGTCGAGCGCGCGGCGCCAGGCGACGCGGCGGCCGTCGATACCCAGTGCATTGCCCCAGTAGATGTGGTTGTCGATCAGCGCCGACAGGAGATTGTGCGCCGTGCCGATGGCGTGGAAGTCGCCGGTGAAGTGAAGATTGATGTCTTCCATCGGCACGACCTGGGCGTAGCCGCCGCCGGCCGCGCCGCCCTTCATGCCGAACGAGGGGCCGAGCGAGGGCTCGCGCAGGCAGAGCATCGCCTTCTTGCCGATATGGTTCAGCGCGTCGGTGAGGCCGACCGTCGTGGTCGTCTTGCCCTCGCCGGCCGGCGTCGGCGAGATCGCCGTGACCAGGATCAGCTTGCCGTTGGGCTTGCTCTGCAGCGACTTGATGTAGTCCATCGAGACCTTGGCCTTGTAGTGGCCGTAGGGATCGAGGTTTTCGGCGGCGATGCCGAGCTTCTCCTTGGCCAGCTCCAGGATCGGCCGCTTGGTGGCCTCCTGCGCGATCTGGATGTCGGACTTGGGACTGGTGTGCTGTGACGCGGGCATCGAACTGTTTCCTCTCTCTCGAATTCTTTCCCTCCCCCATGTTCCTCTCCCCCGAGCGGGGGAGAGGAGGAAGAAGGCGTCAATTCTTGTCAGGCCAGTCGCGCGCCGACGGCGAGATTGGCTGCCTTGGCCCAGTCGCCGGCGCCGACCTTGGGGCCGTCGGCGGGCTTGACGCGCGTGACCTTGATGCGGCCGTCGGGGCAGACGACGGTGAAGCCGTCGCCCTCGACCGCGACGATCTCGCCGTACTTGCCGCCGATCCCCTTGGGATCCTTGGCCGGGAGGGGCGTGACGTCGAAGATCTGCAGGGTCTTGCCGTCGAGCGTCGTCCACGCGCCGGGTGCGGGATTGCAGCCGCGCACCAGCGGATCGATCTGGCGCCACGACTTGCCCCAGTCGATGCGGGCGATGTCGCCGGTGGCGCGGCCTTCATAGGTCGCCTTCGATTCGTCCTGCGTGATGCGCGGCGCCTTGCCGGCCTTCACCAGGTCGACGGACTCGAGCATCGCCTCGACGCCCATCGGGAACAGGCGGTCGAAGTAGACCGTGCCCAGCGTGTCCTTCGGGCCGATCGGCGTCGTCTTCTGGAGAAGGACAGGGCCGGTATCGAGGCCGTTGTCGGGCCAGAAGATCGACAGCCCGGTTTCCTTCTCGCCGAGGATGATCGGCCAGTTGATCGCCGAGGCGCCGCGATAGGCCGGCAGCAGCGACGGGTGGTACTGGATCGAGCCGTGCGTCGGGATGTTGAGGAACTCCTCGGGCACGAACAGGGTGACGAAGGCCATCACCTGCAGGTCGGGCTTGAGGGCCTTGAACTCCTCCCACACCTCGGGCTTGCGGTAGGAGGCGGGCTGGAACACCGGCAGCTTGGCCGCCAGCGCCGCTTCCTTGAGCGGATCGGCCTTCTGGCCGGGCTTCTCCGGCGCCACGTAGACGCCGACCACGTTCTCGCCGCGCTTCAGCAGCGCCTCCAGCACGGCCTTGCCGAAGGCCTGCTGGCCATGAACCACGATGCGCATGTTGCTACTCCGCCGCCTGAGCTTTCGGGGCCTCGCGGGTCGCAGCCCTGGGCTGCTCCCCCGTCGCGCCGGACGCCTTGATCTCGGCGATCTCGCGCGGCGTGAACTTCAGCACCTTCGACAGGATCTCGTCGGTGTGCTCGCCGAGCAGCGGCGAGCGCTTCACCTCGGTGATGCTGTCGGAGAGCTTGATCGGATTGCCGACCGAGAGGTACTTGCCGCGGGTCGGATGGTCGACCTCGACCACCGTGCCGGTGGCGCGCAGCGACGGTTCCTCGGCGAGCTCCTTCATCGACAGGATCGGGCCGACCGGGATGTCGAAGGCGTTGCACTCGTTCATGACCTCGAACTTGGTCTTGCTCATGGTCCACTGCTCGATGCGCTCGAAGATCTGCTTGAGCCGCGGCAGGCGGGCCGGCGGCTTGGCGTAGTCGGGATGGGTCTTCCATCCGGGCTCGCCGATCAGGTCGCAGATCTTCTCCCACACCGGCGCCTGGGTGATGA
>CAZHQA010000475.1:0-2137 GCA_964533955.1 uncultured Reyranella sp.
CGGCACCGGGTTGGGCCCGGGCACGGTCGGCTACGTGCTCTGCTTCTGCAAGTCCTATACGACCCGGGTCGGCCAGGGCCCGTTCCCGACCGAAGTGCATGACGAGATCGGCGAGGAGATCGGCCGCCGCGGCAAGGAATTCGGCGTCAATACCGGGCGCAAGCGGCGCGTCGGCTGGTTCGACGCCGTGCTGGTGCGCCAGACGGTACGGACCTGCGGCATCAACGGCCTGGCGCTGACCAAGCTCGATATTCTCGATGGCTTCGACAGCATCGAGGTTTGCGTCGGCTACCGGCTGGACGGCAAGGAAATCGACCATCTGCCGGCCGGCGAGGGTGCACAAGCCCGGGTAGTGCCGATCTACGAGACTATCGAAGGTTGGAAGGAGCCGACCGCCAACGCGCGTTCATGGGCGGATTTGCCGGCCCAGGCCATCAAATATGTCCGCAGGGTGGAGGAACTGGTGGGCTGCCCGATTGCGCTGCTTTCCACCAGCCCCGAACGCGAGGATACTATTCTGGTACAGAACCCGTTCGAGGCTTAACGAGATGTTACCTGTAAGCCGACATTGTTGAGCAAAGATGGCTGATTACTACCCGCTGATCGCCCGCGCCATTGCCGGACTGGACCCCAGTGCCCCCGGTGAGAGCCGCCGTGCGCTCTATGAGCGGGCCCGCGCCGCGCTGATCGCGCAGCTGCGCAGCGTCGATCCGCCCTTAAGCGAGTCCGAAATCACCCGCGAGCGGCTGTCGCTGGAAGAGGCGGTGCGCAAGGTGGAGTCCGAGGCGGCCCAGCGCGCCCGGGACGCGGCGCGCGCGGGAGACCCGACGCGCCCGCCGGCAAGCGGCGGAGCCCGTGCCGGCGATGCGTTCCGCGCCACCACGCGGCCCTCGGCGCGGCCGGGCGAATCGGCAGCCCCGGCGTCGGCCTCGCCGCAAAACGGAGGGGCGCCGCGCCCCCGTCCGCCTTCGCCGCCGTCGATACCCCAGCCATCGCGCAACGAGCGTCCGCCGCTCGGGCAGGAAGAGCGCCCGCCGCGCAATCTTCGCGCCGAACCGTCGCCGCGTCCGCAACCGCCGCAGCCGCAGGTGGGGATGCAGGAGCCGCCGGTGTTGCCGCCGACCCGCGAACGATCGGGCGCGCCGCGCCGCGGCCCCGAGAACAGCGCGCCGCAGGCGCCGGGCATGCGCGGCTTCCGCGACATCGCCGCCGACGCCGACGATCTCGGCCGCGCCGCGGCGCAAGCCAGCCGCGCGGCGCGAAAGACCTATGCCAACGTGCCCTCGCCCTCGCCGGAGTTCGACCGGCTCGAGCCGAGCATGGAGAACCGCGGCGCCGATCCCGACCAGCCCTATTCCTATGACGAATCCGCCGAGGAGGCCGAGCGCTTCCCGCCGGCGGCGTCGCGCCCGCGGATCTCGGCCGACCGCGAACCGAAGAAGCGCGCCCGGACCGGCGCGGTATTTCCGTTCAAGAGCGCGATCGCCATCGGCGTGGTGCTGATCCTGGTCGGCGCCGGGATCCTGTGGGGCAAGTCGCTGGTGACGACCGTCAGCGGCCTGTTCAAGCCCTCCACCGCAGTGGTGGAGGCGCCGAAGGATGCCTCGCCGCTGTCCAAGCCGAAGATCGCCGACCGCGTCGGCCAGCCCTCGTCGTCTTCGTCGGAGGATGCGGTCGCGCCGGTGGCGCAGCGCGTGGTGCTGTATGACGAGGATCCGTCCGATCCCAAGGGCAAGCAATATGTCGGCACAGTGGTCTGGCGCACCGAACCGGTCAAGGCCACCCCCGGCCAGAAGGCCGATATCGCCGTGCGCGCCGACATCGAGATTCCGGACCGCAAGTTCAAGATGACGATGTCGTTCCGCCGCAACACCGACTCCTCGCTCCCCGCCAGCCACACCGCCGAGCTGACCTTCATCCTGCCGCCGGATTTCGCCGGCGGCGGCGTCGGCAACGTGCCGGGCATCCTGATGAAATCCAACGAGCAGGCGCGCGGCACGCCGCTCGCGGGGCTCGCGGTCAAGGTCACCGACGGCTTCTTCCTGGTCGGCCTGTCCAATGTCGACGCCGACCGCGCCCGCAACCTGCAGCTCCTGAAGGAGCGCTCCTGGTTCGACGTGCCGCTGGTCTATGTCAA
>CAZHQA010000476.1:0-2121 GCA_964533955.1 uncultured Reyranella sp.
GGCCGGCCGGCTCGCCGGTGTCGTCGAACTCGATGTCCCAGACGCGGCCCAGCTCGCTCGTCTTGTCGAGGAAATAGACCAGGCTGCCGCCCACGCCGCGCACCGCCGGGATGTCGAGTTCGCCCGGCCCGACGGGCTGGCGGAAAGGCGAGTCGAGAAGGAGGGTGGCCCGCTCGAACGTCGCCGCGGCGTTGTCGACGCTGAGGCCGAGCGCACAAACGGCCGAGCCGTGCACCAGGTTGAAGGAATGGGCGAATCCCTCCTTCTCGCGATTGACCACGAGATTGATGTCGCCCTGGTGCCAGCGGGTGACCGCCTTGGAGCGGTGCTGGCCGGCACGCCGGAAGCCCAGTCCGGCGAGCAGGCGCTCGAGGTGCGGGGCGTCCGTGTCGTCGGCCGCGAATTCGATGAAGCTCACGCCCTCGGCCCGCGGCCTCGGCGGCAACACGGTCGAGCCCGGCGCGCGCTTGCCGATGCGACCGGCGAGCTGGTCGAGCAGGAAGCGCAGCGAGCGGTGGCCGTCGACGGCGACGCTGCGCGCCGAGCCGGCGCGGAACTGGTCGTTGAAGATTTCCAGCGACAGCGGGCCGTCGTAGCTCGTGGCCGCCAGCGCCTGCATGAAATCGAGCACGGGCAGGTCGCCCTGGCCGGGGAAATTGCGGAAGTGGCGGCTCCACGACAGGTAATCCATCTGCAGCAGCGGCGCGTCGGCGAGCTGCACGAGGAATATCCGGTCGCCGGGAATCGAGCCGATGGCGGAGAGGTCGGTATTGCGCGCCAGGATGTGGAACGAGTCGAGCACCAGGCCGACGGCGGGATGGTCGGCGCGGCGCACCGCCTCCCAGGCGTCGCGGTAGTCGTTGATGTGGCGGCCCCAGGCCAGCGCCTCGAAGGCGATGCGCATGCCGCGGCGGGCGGCGCGCTCGCCGAGCTCGCGCAGGTCGGCGGCCGCGCGCTCGATGCCGCCCAGGGATTCCGGCGCGACGTTGCTGCAGATCATCAGCAGGTCGCAGCCCAGCTCCTGCATGACGTCGAACTTGCGCTCGGCCCGGGCGAACACCCGCTCGCGCTGGCCGGGCGGCATGCCCTCGAAATCGCGGAACGGCTGCAAGGTGACGATGTCGAGGCCGAGCTCGGCGCAGGCATTGCGCACATCGGCCGGCGTGCCGCTGAAGGTCACGAGATCGTTCTCGAAGATCTCCACCGCATCGAACCTGGCGTTGGCGATGGCCTCGAGCTTCTCGCCCAGGGTGCCGCTGAGCGACACCGTCGCAATCGAGGTCTTCATGCAAGTCCTCCTCAGCTGCGGCGGGCGGCTGCCGCGGCGAATGTGCGCTTGAGGCGCGCGATGTCCGGTGTCTTCCCGGTGAAATGTCGGAAGGCGTCGACCGCCTGGTGCACGCACATGCCGGCGCCGCCCATGGTCCGGGCGCCCTTGGCCTGGGCGGCCTTGACGAACGCGGTCTCGAGCGGCGTGTAGATCACGTCGGCCACGAACTGGCCGGCCCGCACCACGTCCGGCGTCATCGGCAGGCCGTCGTGTCCCGTCATGCCGATCGGCGTGGCATTGACGATGCCGGCGGCCGAGGCGGCGGCAGGCTCGGGCGCGTCGAGCACCTCGCACTGGCCCGCGCCGAGATCGGCGGCGAGGTTGCGCGCCTTCTGCCGGTCGCGGTCGAACAGCCGGATCGGAGCGGCGCCGAGATCCTTCAGGGCGAAGGCGACGGCGCGGCCGGCGCCGCCCGCGCCCAGCAGCAGCACCGGCTTTCCCTTTGCCGCGTCGCTGCCGAACGTCTCGAGGAAGGCGGCGCGAAAGCCCGAGCGGTCGGTGTTGTGGCCGCTGGTGCGTCCTTGGGCATCGATGACCACGGTGTTGACGGCGCCGATCTCGCGGGCTTCCGCCGAAACCTCGTCGAGCAGCGGGATCACGGCCTCCTTGAACGGAAAGGTGACGTTGACGCCGCCGAAGCCTGCCGTGCGCACGGCAGCCAGCAGGTCGGGGAGCGAGCGCGGCCGCGGCGTCTCGGCATCCATCAGGTGGTAGTGGCCACTCATGCCGGCGGCGGCGAAGGCGTCCTCATGCAAGGCCGGCGCCAGCGACTGGCCGATGTTGATGCCGAG
>CAZHQA010000477.1:0-2084 GCA_964533955.1 uncultured Reyranella sp.
TCGGTCCAGCTGGCGCCCAAGCGGCTATCTTATCTGATCGAGGCGGTTCCCAAGATGAAGCGGGTCGCCATGCTGTGGAATGCCGACGATCCCGGCATGACCTTGCGCTACGAGGCGGCGGCTGAAGTTGCGAAGCGGCTCGGCATAACGGTGCAGCCCCTGGGGGTCCGCGAGCCCGACGATTTCGAGGTCGCGTTCAAGGCGATGGTCGACACCCCGCCCGATGGCATCCTGATGGTGGCCGACGCCCTGACTTACCTCAATCGCCATCGGGTCTACGAGTTCGCCGCCGCGCATCGCTTGCCGGCCATCTATGAAGTCGAGCAATTCGTGCGCGACGGCGGCCTGATGTCCTATGGGCCGGATCCGGCGGAGATCACCGAACGCGCCGGATACCTCATCGACCGGATATTCAAGGGCACCGCTGCGGCCGACCTGCCGCTGGAGGAACCGACCCGCTTTCGCCTGGTCGTCAACCTGAAGGCGGCGACGGCCATCGGGCTCCCGATCCCGCCCAGCTTGTTGGCCGAAGCCGACCAAGTCATCGAGTAGGCGGCGGCGATCGCCGCCGTCGCGCCGCGCGCTTTCGTGCCAACGCCGTCGCCGGGCGGCGCAACCCAGCCCTGCGCCTGGCCGTGGCTCTGCCCGCCCGAACATCGGCTATGAACCAGCACATGGTTGTGCGTGGTTCGGTGCGGCTGGCGCTGCTCTTCGTCCTTTGCGCCGGCAGCGCGGCGTTTCGGGTCCGGGCGGAGCAGCCCTGCCCCGAGGTCGGAGGCCAATTCTCCGGCCCGAACGCGGTGTTCACGAGCGGCCAGCATCTGCCTCGTGAAGGCATCTTCTCGCTGGCGCTCCAGCCGGCCGAGACGGTGGACTATCTGTCCGGATCGCGGCGGGTGAAGGGCGACGGCGGCTTCGGCGGCGTGGTCACGCTGCGGCTGGTGGCGGCCGGCCGCTACCGCCTCTTCCTGTCGAACCCAGCCGAGCTTGAGCTGGTCCAGAACTACGCGCCGCTGCCGCTCGGCGAATGCCACGGCGAGCAGGCCGGCTACGTCGTCTCCCTGGCAGAAGGAAAGGTCATACTCCAGCTGCGCGGCGCCACCGTCTCGCTGATCGATATCGCATTCCTGAAACTTTAGGCGTCGATTGCACCGGCGTACTGGCCGGCGCACTCTTCCGGAAAATGCCAGGCCGACAACAAGGCCTCGACGGAGGACGCCCTTGGACCATCGCTTGACGCGCCGCCGCCTGCTCGGCGCCACGGCCGCCGCCGGCACGTTCGGCCTTGCTGCGCCGGCCGTGCTGCGGGCCGCCGAGCCGATCAAGATCCGCTGCTCGCTCGACACGGCGCCCAGCCATCCCCGCAATGTGGCGCTGATCGACTATCTCGCCAGGCTAGAGAAGGCGTCGGGCGGCGAGATCAAGACCGAGCTCTTCCAGTCAGGCCAGCTGTTCGCCGACCTCAACGTCTCCAAGGCGCTGCTCCAGGGCCAGGTCGAGATGGCCGCGCCCGGCACCTGGGTGGTGACCGGCCTGGTGCCGGACGCCGACATGGCGGGCCTGCCGTATTTCTACGGCGTGCCGATCGAGCTCACCCACAAGGTGACGGCCGGCAAGGCGGGCGCCTACGTGAACGGCCAGCTCGAGACCAAGCTCAAGGCGCACGTGCTCGGGGCGTGGCTCGATCTCGGTTACAACAACTGGTACTCGACGCAGACGCCGCTCACGAGCTTCGAATCGCTGAGGAATCTCAAGATCCGGAGCTCCGGCGGCGTCGCCAATTCGTGGCGCATCAAGTTTGCCGGCGGCATCGCCAACACCACCGCCTGGCCGAACGTGCCGCTGTCGCTGAGCCAGGGTACCTTCGACGCCCTGATCAGCTCGGACGAAAGCATCAACTCGGCCAAGCTGTGGGAGGCGGGCGTCAAGTATTCCTTCGCCGACCATCAGTTCCTGGCGCAGTACATGCCGATGGTGGGCCTCGCCTGCTGGGAGAAGCTGTCGCCAAGGCTCCAGAAACTGATGACCGACTTGTGGGCGGAGAACATTGCCGCCTACGACAAGGGCTCGCTCGACAGCCAGGC
>CAZHQA010000478.1:0-2081 GCA_964533955.1 uncultured Reyranella sp.
TCTCGCCGCCGCCACACCACGACATCTATTCGATCGAGGATCTCGCCCAGCTGATCCACGACCTGAAGAATGCCAATCCGCGCGCTCGCGTCTCGGTGAAACTGGTTTCCGAAGTCGGCGTCGGCACGGTCGCGGCCGGCGTTTCCAAGGCGCGCGCCGACCATGTGACGATCTCGGGCTTCGAGGGCGGCACCGGCGCCTCGCCGCTCACCTCGCTGACCCACGCCGGCTCGCCCTGGGAGATCGGGCTTGCCGAGACGCAGCAGACCCTGGTGCTGAACGGCCTGCGCGGCCGCATCGCTGTCCAGGTGGATGGCGGACTGCGCACCGGCCGCGACGTGGCGATCGGAGCGCTGCTGGGCGCCGACGAGTTCGGCTTCGCCACCGCGCCGCTGATCGCCGCCGGCTGCATCATGATGCGCAAGTGCCATCTCAACACGTGCCCGGTCGGCGTGGCGACGCAGGATCCGGTTCTGCGCAAGCGTTTTACCGGCCAGCCCGAGCATGTGATCAACTATTTCTTCTTCGTCGCCGAGGAACTCCGGGAGATCATGGCGCGACTGGGCTTCCGCACGCTGAACGAAATGATCGGGCGGGTCGATCGGCTCGACATGCGCCGCGCTGTCGACCACTGGAAAGCGGGCGGTGTCGATCTCTCCAAGCTGCTGTACCAGACGCCAGCCAAGCCCAACGTCGCGATCTGGAACAGCGAGCGCCAGGACCATGGCCTCGACAAGGCACTCGATCACAAGCTGATCGAGGCGGCGCAGCCCGCGCTGCAGAGCGGTCAGCCGGTGCTGATCGAGTTGCCCGTCGGCAACGTCAATCGCACGGTCGGCGCCATGCTGTCGGGCGAGGTGGCCAAGCGCTATGGCCATGCCGGGCTGCCCGAGGACACCATTTCGGTGCGTCTCAGGGGAACCGCGGGCCAGAGCTTCGGCGCCTTCCTTGCGCACGGCGTGTCGCTCGAGCTCACCGGCGATGCCAACGACTATGTCGGCAAGGGCCTGTCGGGCGGCCGGGTGGTGGCGCGCCAACCCAGCGACACCGGGCGCGATCCGACGCAGAACATCATCGTCGGCAACACCGTGCTCTACGGCGCCATCGGCGGCGAAGCCTATTTCGAGGGTGTGGCCGGCGAACGCTTCGCCGTGCGCAATTCCGGCGCGGTCTGCGTCGTCGAGGGCACCGGCGACCATGGCTGCGAATACATGACCGGCGGTGTCGTGCTGGTGCTGGGTGACACGGGCCGCAACTTCGCGGCCGGCATGTCGGGCGGCATTGCCTACGTCTACGATCCCAAGGCGCGCTTCACGGACCTGTGCAACATGTCGATGGTCGAGCTCGAGGCCGTCAGCGGGCCGTCGGGCGAGCCGCTGGACGCTCCTGGCCGGCCACGCCAGCGCGCGCCCAGCGTCGAGGACAACGGCATGGGCGACGTGCTGCACTTCGACGCCGAGCGCCTGCGCATCCTGGTCGAGCGACATCATCTCCATACCGGCAGCGCGCGCGCGCGCGAGCTGCTCGAGGACTGGGACAGGGCGCTGCCCTGCTTCGTCAAGGTGATGCCCAAGGACTACAAGCGCGCGCTCCTGCAGGCGCGCGAGCGAGCCACGGCGAAGGCAGTCGCGGCAGAGTGAACTTGTCGTCCTGATCGCAGCTGGGGCTCAAACGGTTCGACACTGTGGTGTCGAATCGCCAGGTCCTTCGCTGCGCTCGGGACGACGAAAAGGGAGTTGTCGAAGTATGGGCCTCGTGAAGGGCTTTCTCGAAATCGAGCGCAAGGACCGGCCCTACGAGAAGGTCGAGGCACGCCTCAAGACCTGGAAGGAATTCGTCCTGCCGTTGCCGCCGGCCGAAGTGAGCCGGCAGGGCGCGCGCTGCATGGATTGCGGCATCCCGTTCTGCCACAACGGCTGCCCGGTCAATAACCTGATCCCCGACTGGAACGAGCTGGTGCGCCGCGACCGCTGGCAGGCGGCGCTCGACACGCTGCATTCGACCAACAATTTCCCGGAATTCACCGGCCGCATCTGCCCGGCGCCGTGCGAAGCCTCCTGCACGCTCAACATCGACGACAA
>CAZHQA010000479.1:0-2065 GCA_964533955.1 uncultured Reyranella sp.
CGTCGTTCCGGCAAGACGGGTACGCTCCGGCAATGCGCTACGGCTTCTATCTTCCCACCCGCGGCCCCACGGCGACACGCCAGGCGATCCTCGCGATGGCACGCGAAGGCGAGCGCCTGGGGTTCCACTCGGCCATGATCGCCGACCACGTCGTCTTCCCGGTGACCAGCGAGTCGGCCTATCCGTACACGCTCGACAAACGCCATCCCGGCGGCGGCGATGCGCTGGAGACCTTCTCGATCCTGGGCGTGGCGGCAGGGGCCACCGAGAAGCTGCGGCTGGTCACTTCGGTGCTGGTGCTGCCCTACCGCAACCCGGTGCTGACGGCGAAGATGGTGGCGTCGCTCGACGTCCTGTCCGGCGGGCGGGTGACCCTGGGGGTCGGGGTCGGCTGGCTCAAGGAGGAGTTCGAGGCGCTCGACAGCCCCGACTTCGACAAGCGCGGCGCGGTGACCGACGAGTGGATCGCGATCTTCAAGCAGCTCTGGTCGCAATCGCCGGCGAGCTTCACCGGCCAGTTCTACAGCTACGCCGACATTCGCGCCGAACCGTTCCCGTTGCAAAAGCCGCATCCGCCGATCTGGGTCGGCGGGCATTCGCGCGCCGCGCTCCGCCGCACCGCGCGCTATGGCGACGGCTGGCATCCCGTCGGCGCCATTGCCGCCTCGCCGCTGCCGCCCGATGAGATGCGCGGCCACCTCGCCACGCTCAGGCAGCTGACCGAGGCGGAGGGCCGGGACTTCGGCAAGCTCGACATTTCCTACAAGGCGCCGCTTTACGACAGCGGCGTGCCGGATCGCGCCGGCGTCCGCCGCAGCTTCTCGGGCAGCGCGCAGGAGATCGCGGGCGACATCCGCTCGTTTGCCGAGATCGGCGTGCACGAGCTCATCTTCGACTTCCGCGGCCGATCGCTCGACGAAAGCATCGCGGGCCTGCAGCGCTTTGCGGCGGAGGTGATGCCGCTGGCTGGCGTGTCGCGCTGATGAGATTGGAACGCGCGACGGCGGCGACGTTGGACGAATGGCTGGCGCTGCGACTGGAACTCTGGCCGCACGAGTCCGAGGCGGGCCTGGCCGAGCAGGCCCGAAAATTGCTGGGCAGGGAGTCCGCGGCCGCCGTTTTCCTGCTGCGGGACGACGTGGGCGGCGCGATCGCCATGGCCGAAGCCACGGTCCGGCGTGACTATGTCAACGGCTGCTCCACCTCGCCGGTCGCTTTCCTCGAGGGCCTCTATGTCCGACCGGCCTGGCGGCGACAGGGCGCGCGCGGCGGCTCTGCCGCGCCGTCGAAGCCTGGGGCAGGGAACGCGGCTGCCGCGAATTCGCCTCGGACGCCTTGATCGACAACGCGGCGAGCCACCTGATGCACGAGGCGCTCGGTTTCGAGGAGCGCGAGCGCGTCGTGTGCTACTGCAAGCCGCTCGACTGAGCTAGTTTCGGCCCATGGCGACCCATACCTTCTCCTGTCTCGACGGCCACACCTGCGGCAATCCCGTGCGCCTGGTGAAGGAGGGCGGACCGGCGCTCGAGGGCGCGACCATGAGCGAGCGCCGGCTCGATTTCCTCGCGCACCACGACTGGATCCGCAAGGCGCTAATGTTCGAGCCGCGTGGCCACGACGTGATGTCGGGCTCGATCCTCTATCCGTCGACGCGCGCCGACTGCGACACCGCGATCCTGTTCATCGAGGTGAGCGGCTGCCTGCCGATGTGCGGCCACGGCACCATCGGCACCGTCACCATGGCGATCGAGAATGGCCTGGTCGCCCCCGCAACCGCCGGCGTGCTCAATCTCGACGCGCCGGCCGGCAGGGTTGTTGCGCGCTACGAACAGAAGGGCCGCTTCGTCGAAAGCGTGCGCATCACCAATGTCGCATCGTACCTGGCGGCGACCGACATCAGGATCGACGTGCCGGGCCTGGGCGAGCTTGCCTTCGACATCGCCTATGGCGGCAACTACTACGCCATCCTCGAGCCGCAGAAGAATTTCGCCGGCCTGGAGACGATGTCGGCAGGCGAGGTGCTGAGGCTGTCGCCCATCGTGCGCAAGCTCCTGAACGAGAAGGT
>CAZHQA010000480.1:0-2049 GCA_964533955.1 uncultured Reyranella sp.
CACTCCTGCGGCCGACTGTAGGGAATTGATACCCTAAATCTTGGGCGAGTTGGGCGCGTCTAGTCGAAATTTCTGTGGAGAAAAGCACATGCATGCGCGACGTCATCGTGATCCGGCCGCCAGCCGAGATGATTCCAGCGCATCACGAGGATCTTCAGCACGAGCTGCTTGGCGCGCGAGGCGTACTTGTGGTCGTGGCCGAGCAGCTTGCCGAGCTTGTTGTCGTTGACCTTGTTGGCGATCGCCCAGGCGATGCGACGGTTTCGGCTGTTCAGCCCGTCGATCGCCTGGTTGGCCGCGGCAAGATCGGTGTCGGTGACGCCGGGCCGCAGTGGCCCCGGTGGCATGTCCTTGAACAGCTCGCGCAGCGGCGTGGGCATGCAGGATTTGTGCTGCTGCGGTCGCGTGTCGGGGCTGTGCGGCAGGCGGCGGTAGGTCTCGCCCATGCGCTCGAGCCGAGCCCTGACCGTAAGCGCACACCAGGGATCGCCGAGCTCGGGAAACTTCGGCGTCTCGGGCTTTTTCGACCCTTCGACGAACCTCGTCCGGGCGTGCCGCACGAAGCTCACACCACGGTAGTCGACCTCGTCGCTCAGGCCCGTCTCGACCACGATTTGCCGCCGATCCATCTCGCTCTCCCGCTGCTGCACACGCCTCCTGCCGAGCCTCATGGCCGAAGGCCGGCGGGGTCGCCTAGCGCGCGCGCAGCAGCAAAGGGAACAGCTGCTACAACCTCATGATTATTACTCTCTCTATACATGAGAGAGCCCGACCGTTGATTTCGTTGGGTTTTTAGACCGGAGACGGCCGCGAGACGGTCATCTCGTCGGCGATTGCGGATGATCTCGCGAAGCATCCCCAGGTGTTCCACATGGTCGCCCACACGATTACGCACAGGCTGGGGCGGTGGACGCCCGCCCGGAATCACGCCGAAGAGCGGCGTCGAGCCGCCAGCCGCACCGCCGCCTTGATCGTCATTGCCGCCTCGCGCCGTCTTCTTGCGCGCCCGGGCCGCCAGCTCCTTCTGCACTTCCTTGCTGGTCAGGCGGCCGTCGGCCAGCCGGACCAGGTCGCCGGCCTCGAGCAGCTCCTTGATCACACGCACCACCGTGCGCTTGTCACGCGCGCCGAGCGTCACCTGGTGCCAGCGCATGCCTTCGGGCGTCGCTTCGCTCGGCACCGTGCCGTCGCGCGTGTACATCTTGCACTCGTATCGGTCGTAGGCGCCGGAGGCCTCGAGGCTGAGATGCTGCGCCCGCTCGAGCCAGACGTGCGGCTTCTTGCGGAAGTAGTAGTCGTCGCTCCCGCTCACGGCCCTGCACCCTTCCGGGTCGCAGGGTGATGGCGACCTAGCCCGCCGGGAAGCGCGGCGGCTCGGCCAGGATGCGATCGCCCTCCAGCTTCGTGATCAAGCCTGCCTCCAGCAACGGTCCGAGCGCACGATGAACCGTCCGCACATTCGACACGCCGAGAGATCGTTTCAATGACGTCTCGGCGCCGGCAATAGGGCCGCCCTGGAATTGGCAGGTGCAGATGAGCAGCATCAGCGCGCCTTGCGATTCGAGGGGAACGCCCTGCATGCGCACAAGCCACAAGGCAGGATTTATCGAGATGGACTTCTCCGACATGGTGGCATCCTAGACTGAGGTCGCCCGACGCGACCAGCACGTCGCGAGGATTGACCGTAATGGGGAAACTCACGCTCAATCTGCGCCCCACTGGCTGCCGACCCCAAACCACCGCAGCAGCCGGCACACCCGATTGAAGTAATCGGCATGCCGAGGCCACGCGAGCATGTGCGCGGCATGAGCGTCGTCGTCGGGCTCGACGCCGAGGTCGGCCCGGAAGCGATAGAGCGCGGCCAGCGCCGCCTGCGCCTGCCACGCCGGCGCGCCCTTGAAGATGTCGCGCGCGACAGCGGCGGGATCGACCGATGTCGGTGTCGCCAGCACACGCTGCTGCACCATCTCGATCGGCGGGATGCGGCGGGTCACGGAGTCGACACCAACAGATCGACGAAGGCCACCTTGTCGACCTTCCGGATATCGA
>CAZHQA010000481.1:0-2042 GCA_964533955.1 uncultured Reyranella sp.
GCGCGGACCTGGTCGGCCACCTCGACGGCATTGGCGCCCGGCGACTGGTAGATGCCGATCGCCGCCGTCGCCGCGCCATTGAAGCGGCTGTGGCGTTCCTCCGATTTTGCCCCGAGATCGGCCCGCGCGACGTCCTTGATCCGGACCAGCGAGCCGTCGGGATTGGCCCGCACGATGATGTTGTTGAATTGCTCCGGCTGGGCCAGCCGTCCCTGGGTCTTGATCGTCAGCTGGAACTGCTGCGCCTCCGGTGTCGGCGACGCGCCGATGCGGCCGATCGCGGCCTGGACGTTCTGGTTCTGAATGGCGGCCACGACGTCGGACGGCGTGAGCTTGAGCGCCGTCAGCCGGTCGGTGTCGAGCCACAGGCGCAACGAATAGTCGAGCGCGCCGAACAGCGAGGCCTGGCCCACCCCGCGCACCCGCGCCAGCGGGTCGAGGATGTTGATGGTCGCGTAGTTGTTCAGGTAGAGCGCGTCGTGGCTGTTCTTGGGCGAGTAGAGGGTGATGATCTGGAGCAGCGCCGCCGACTTCTTGCGGATCACAAGGCCCTGGCGCTGCACCTCCAGCGGCAGCAGCGGGGTGGCGAGCTGGGCCCGGTTCTGCACGTTCACGGTGTTGATGTCGGGATCGGTGCCCAGCGCGAAGGTGACGTTGAGCGAGTAGCTGCCGTCGGCGCCGCTCGCCGACTGGTAATAGAGCGCGTTGTCGACGCCGGTGATCTGCTGCTCGATCGGCTGGGCGACGGTCGCCTCGACGACTTCGGCGTCAGCGCCGGGATAGTTCGTGGTCAGCGAGACCTGCGGCGGCACGATGTCGGGAAACTGCGCCACCGGGATCCGGGCGAGGGCGAGCAGCCCGGCCAGCGTGATCACGATCGACACGACGAAGGCCAGCCGCGGCCGGTCGATGAAGATGCTGGAGATCATGGCGTCGGCCGCCCGTCAGCCGTTGCGGGGCGGCAGCACGGTCTCCTGCACCAGCTGGCCCGGGCGCACCTTCTGGATGCCGTCGACGATGACCATGTCGCCTTCCTTGAGGCCCGACAGCACCACCACGTCGGTGCCGATGTTGGGGCCGGTCTTGAGCCGCCGCATCTCGACCTTGTGCTCGCCGGTCACGATCAGCGCGAAATAGCCCGACTGGTCGACCTGCAGGGCCGTCTGCGGCATGACCAGGCGCGGCTCCTCCTTGCGCTCGCGGATGATGGCCGTGATCACCTGGCCGTCGGCCAGCGTGTCCTCGGGATTCGGAATGGTGGCCCGCATGATCAGCGTGTCGGTCTGCTCGTCGACCTGCGGGTCGGTGAAATTCCAGGTGCCCGGATGAGGGTAGAGCTGCCCGTTGGCGAGCCGCACCAGGATTTCGATCTTGTTGAGACCGCCACCTTCCTTGCGGCGCGCCTCGCGGATCGTCTCGAGGTCGCGCACGCTGATCGGGAACAGCACGTAGATCGGATCCTGGCTGACGATGGTCGCCAGGACGCCGCTCGCCGGGTTGACGAGATTGCCCATGGTGTAGGCGGTCCGCCCGATGCGGCCGTCGATCGGCGCGCGGATATCGGTGTAGTCGAGATTGACCTCGGCCTGCTTGAGCGCCGCCTTGACCTGCATGATCTTGGCGGCCGCCGTGTCCATCGCGGCCCGGTCCTGGTCGACGACGGATTGGGCGCTGAACTGCTTCTTGGACAGGTCGAGTTGCCGATTGTATTCGAGCTTGGCGTTGATCGAAGCGGCTTCGGCCGAGGCGAGGTTTGCCTTGGCCTGGTCGACCAGCGCCTGGTACTGGACCTTCTCGATCTGATACAGGAGCTCACCGGCCTTGACCGTCTGGCCCTCGCGGAACAGCACCTTGTCGAGGAAGCCTTCGATGCGCGCGCGCAGCTCGACCTTGCCGACGGCCTTGATGTGGCCGACAAATTCAAAGGATTGGCTGACGCCCTTCTCCACGACCGGACGCACGCCGACGGCGGGCGCCGGTACGGCTGCCGCCGCCGGTGCCGGCGCTCGAGCGGCTCCCAGCAGGAACCAGCCGGCGCCCAG
>CAZHQA010000482.1:0-2034 GCA_964533955.1 uncultured Reyranella sp.
GTGGAGCGCCTGCCGTCCGAAGGTTTTCAACGCCTCCGGACCGGCCCCGTTCCGGCGGCGGCCATAGACCGGATCGCCGACCACCGGGCAGCCGATATGGGCGAGGTGGACGCGCACCTGGTGGGTGCGGCCGGTGCCGAGCTTGGCGCTGACCAGGCTGGCGATCGGCCGCAGCGGCGGGCCGAAGCGCTGCTCCAGCCAGTACTCGGTGAGCGCGGGCCGGCCGCTGGTCTTGCGCACCGCCATGCGCTTGCGGTCGACCGGATGGCGGCCGATCGCGGCCTCGATGGTGCCGCGCCGGGCAGGCGGCGTGCCCCATACCACGGCCTGGTAGATGCGGGTCAGGTCGTGCGCGGCGAACATCCGCGACAGCGCCACATGGGCATGGTCGTTCTTGGCCACCACCATCACCCCGGACGTGTCCTTGTCGAGGCGATGGACGATGCCCGGCCGTCGCACCCCGCCGATCCCCGACAGGCTCGCCCCGCAATGGGCGATCAGCGCATTGACCAGCGTGTGGTCGGGATTGCCCGGCGCCGGATGGACCACCAGCCCGGCCGGCTTGTTCAGCACCAGGAGGTCGGCGTCCTCGTAGAGAATGTCGAGATCGCGCGCCTGGGCCGCCGGCTCGGCCGGTTCGGGCTCCGGAATGTCGACGATGAAGCGCTCGCCCGTTTTGACCTTGCGGGAGGGCTCTTCTACTGTCGCCCCGTCATCAGCCCGAGCCACCCGGCGGCTCTCGATCAGCGCCTTCACGCGGCTGCGCGTGAGGGCCGGCAAGGCAGCCGCCAGCGCGCGGTCGAGCCGTTCGCCGGCCGCGCTGTCATCGAAGGTCACGATGTGGCGACCGGCCCCGCTCATTCGTCGCTCATGGAGTTGTCTTGTCGCCTCCCGCTCAGGCCCTGGTCCCACGCTGGCTCGTGGCGGCCGTCATCGTCATGGGCCTGCTCCTCGTCGCCGGCACCTACGTCGTCGGCACGGAGGTGTCCCGCCGCATGTCTAGTCCCAAGGCCGCCGCTTCGCCAGCCGCCGACCCCAACCAGCCGTTCAACCGCAAGATCGCCCTGCCCGCCGGCAGCCAGGTCATCTCCATGATGGCGCTGGGCGACCGGCTGGTCGTCCAGGTCGACAACCAGGACGGCCTCACCTCGGCCTACGTCGTCGATCCCCGCACCGGCATCCTGCTCGGCACCATCGATTTCCCGCCCGGAGTTCCCCGTTGATCAACCTTCGCAGCGACAACGAGGTCGGCGCCCATCCGCAGATCATCGAGGCGGTCGGCCGCGCCTTCACCTCGGGCTCGGCCTTCTCCTACGGCGCCGACGAATGGACCCAGCGGGTCGAGCGCCGCCTGCGCGACATCTTCGAGAAGCCCGACCTGGTGGCCTTCCCGGTGCTGACCGGCACCGCCGCCAACGGCCTGGCGCTGAGCTGCATCACCCCGCCCTGGGGCGCGATCTTCGCCCATCCGTCCGCCCACATCGCCGCCGAGGAGACCAACGCGCCCGAGCTCTTCACCTCGGGCGCCCGCATCCTCCGGGTCGATGGCGAGGGCGGCAAGATCGACGTCAGGAAACTGGCCGAGGCGCTCGCCCAGCCGGTCTACGGCGTGGTGCATTTCTCGCAGCCCTCCGCCGTCAGCATCACCCAGGCGACCGAATGCGGCACCGCCTACGGACCGGAGGAAATCGCCGCCCTCTCGACCTGCACCCGCCGGCACGGGCTCAGGCTGCACATGGACGGCGCGCGCTTTGCCAATGCGCTGTCCTTCATCGGCTGCTCGCCGGCCGAGCTGTCGTGGAAGGCGGGCGTCGATGCGCTCAGCCTCGGCGCCACCAAGAACGGCGCCATGGGCGCCGAGGTCGTGATCTTCTTCGACTCGAGCCTCGCCAAGGACTTCGACTACCGCCGCAAGCGCTCGGGCCACCTGTTGTCCAAGATGCGGCTGATCTCGGCCCAGCTCGACGCCTATTTCGCCGACGGCCTGTGGCTCGCCAACGCCCGCCACGCCAACGCCATGGCGCGCCGCCTGGT
>CAZHQA010000483.1:0-2017 GCA_964533955.1 uncultured Reyranella sp.
GGCACGTACACCGTGTTCGGATCGGCCGGCTCGATCACGATCGGCGGGGGCGTGCCGGCCGGCACGTCGGCGGCCAGCGCCTGGTTCGTCACCTTCTGCTGCGGCGTCGTCTTGAGATTGCCAGCCGTCTGCGCCTGGGCGCGCAGCCGCTGGATCGATGCGGCAACATCAGACTGCTGGGCGAGCATCGCGTCGCCCAACTTCTGCGTCCAATCGAGCCTGCTGCCGAGCATCGCCAGCACCTGCGGGAAGGCAACGAGCGAGGTGACGCTCGGGTCCCAGCCCTTGGCCTTCGCGGCGCTGATGGCAGCATCGCCCGTCAACCCCGGATTTGCCTGCAGCCAGCCCGTCGCCTCGGCGACTTCCAACAGATACGTCGCCGCCATCATCACCTGGGCCAGCAATCCGTCGGGATAAAGAGCAATGGGCGCCAGCATCTGGTCGAGCTGGGCGGAGGTGAACGGCTTGTCTGCCGCCGTGCTTGCGGTCGCGCCGGCCGGCGCCACTGCCGATGGATTGGCGGGCGCTGCCCCTCCAGCCTGACCGGGCGCTTGAGCTCGCGATCGATGCAAAGGTGCCCACGCCAACATGGCGGTGGACGCAACCAGAAGTCGACGCCGCTCCATTTTACCCTACTCCCCGGCGGCGCGATCCTCGGTGATGCTTCCGCGGACGTTCATCAGGACGACTGGTCAACTCGCAAGGAAGCCCACCGCACCCGCGCGATAGCCATGATACACGGCGGGAATGCTGGCGATCAGGGCGCATTCGTCGGTGCCATGCACGGCCTCGGCGTCCACGCCGAGCCCGCAGATCGTGCGGATCCCTTGCGCAGCGAGCAGGTTGCCGATGTTGGACGGTCCACACACTGTCACGGGAAGTGCCCGGCCAAAGGCTGTCACGCCCGCTGCATGGAAGGAGCGAACCAGAGGATCGGTCTCGGCAACGAGATAGGGCGGCCAGCTCTCGACGGCCTCGATCCGCGTGGTTGCCGGATCGATCAGCGCTTCCAGCCAGCGGGCCGCCGCCACGGCATCGAAGGCGGGCGTCAGCCGCATGTCGAGGCTACACGAGGCACGGTCGGGCACCACGCTGAAGCCCTCGCCGCCGGCGATTTCCGTCACCGTCACTTTCGGACCGAACGAGAACGGACCCGCCGGCTCCGCCGGCAACGGCGTTGCTTCGATCCGGGTGACCAGGCGCGCGAGCCGGGCGATCGCGTTGACGGCGTCGCCGTCGATCGCCCCCGAATGGCCGGCGCGGCCCGCGACCTGCAGGCGCACACGATGGAAGCCGCGGCTGCCGCGAATCAGCTCGTCGTTGCCGGGATAGCCCAGCACCGCGGCATCCGGCTTGCGGTCGAGCGCCGCGAGATAGGCGCGCACGCCGCCGAAGCGGCCGGTGTGTTCGTCGGCGTCGAACAACAGGTCGACGCCGCCGCGACGAATGGCGCCGTCGCGCACCAGGTCGCGCGCCACATGCGCCAGGATCGCCGCTCCCGTCTTCGAATCGGCGGCGCCGCGGCCCCACAGGCGGCCATCCTCGACGCGGCCGCAGGCCGGCGGCCGCGACCAGCGCGCCTCGTCGCCGAACGGCGCGGTGTCGATGCAGGCATCGAGGCAGAGGATCGGCCCGGGGGCAGCGCCGAGATGACGGACATGAAGGCCGACCGTCTCGCCCGCGGCGTTCGTCAGGTAACGCGGGGCAAGCCCGTTGGCCGAAAGCCACTGACCCGCTTCGCGCAGCACCGGCTCGGGCGAATCGCGCCCGCCGCGCGAGGGATGGCGGATCAGCGCGCTTGCCAGGGCGACGACACTGTCGGTGACTTCTTCTGCCATGGTCAGACCAGCCGATAGACCTCGACGGGCTCGTCGTGGCCCTTGATCGGGCGCAACTCCGGCGTCGGCAGGTCGAGATCGAGCGCCGTGCGATCCTTGACCGCGGCGATGGTGTCGCCGCTCACCAGCAGCACGACGTCTTCGCCATCGCGCATGAACTCCTTGCCGAGCTGCTCGAA
>CAZHQA010000484.1:0-2012 GCA_964533955.1 uncultured Reyranella sp.
CGCGCAAGGTGAGCCTGGGCCGCCTGCTGCAGATCTATTTTTCCGTCGCCCACGACCGCGACCGAGCTCAATCGCCAGGGCCCGGACGTCGGCCCGCAGTACCGTTCGACCATCTTCCCGGCCACCGAGGCGCAGGCCACGGTGGCGAAGGCCTACATCGCCCAGCTCGACCAGGCGAGAGTGTTCGGCGCCAGGATCGCCACCACGATCGAACCCGGCCGCACGTTCTATCCCGCAGAGGCCTACCATCAGGACTATCTCGTCCTGCATCCCAGCCAGCCCTACATCGTGTTCAACGACCTGCCGAAGGTCGAGAACCTCAAGCGCCTGTTCGCCGACAACTGGCGCGATCGGCCGGTGCTGGTTTCGAAGACCGGGATGTAGTCACGACGGGTTCGGCCGCAGCACGCGGTGCAGGTCGAGCACCGGCGGATCGCGGCCAAGCTGCGACAGCAGCGTATGGACCTGGGCGCGGTGATGGGTCTGGTGATTGAAGAAGTGCGGCAGGATGACCGAGAGCGGATCTTCGCTGTCGAAGCCGGCATTGTTGACGTAGCGCACCGAGCGCGGTTCGAAGCCTTCCGGCAGCTCTGCGAAGAAGCGCTCGATCCGCCGGTCCATCGCCACGCGCGCGCCGCGCAAGGCACTGAAACTCTCGTGCAGGATGGCATCGAGATGGGTCGAGGGATGTTCCTTGCCCTCGAAGCGGGTCATCCAGATCGTGTCGCCCAGCAGCAGGTGGTTGAGCGTGCCGTGCACGCTGCCAAAGAACGCGCCGAGGTCGCGGCGATACTCCGCGTCGGGAAGCATGCCGCACGCCTCGTAGAGCGTTTCGTTGGCCAGCCGGTTGTAGCGCGCGTACTGGGCCCAGAACTGCGTCATGGGCGCAGTCTAGCGGGCCCTAGCGCGCCGCAACCGACACCCAGCGCACCACATCGCGAATCAGGCCGGCGACGACGGCGCTGCGCAGGCGGTGGGCCCGCACGATGTGGGGGTGATGGTCGCCGGTCAGGACAGGAAACGGGATCGGGAGCATGGGAAACCTCCAAGAGTTACGAGTAAGCTATCTCCCCTGCCTGGACTGGATAATCCGGTCTATTTGACCAACACTGGTGAATATCCTTCAATAATGGCGCAATGATCGATCGTTCGGGCGAAATGGAAGCCTTCGTGCGGGTGGTGGAGGCACAGGGCTTTTCCGCCGCCGCCCCGGCGCTCGGCCTGACGCCCTCGGCGGTCAGCAAGCTGATCACCCGCCTGGAAGGCCGGCTCGGCGTGCGGCTCCTGCAGCGCACGACGCGGGCGATCCATCTCACCGCCGACGGCGAGGCCTTCTACGAGCAGGCGCGGCGCATCGTGGGCGAGATCGCGGCCCTCGAGGCCGAGCTCAGCGACCGGCGCGGCACGCCGCAGGGGCTGCTGCGGGTCACCACCTCGCTCGCCTTCTCGACCCATCAGCTCGCGCCGGTGATCGGCGAATTCCTCGAGCGCTACCCCGACGTGCGGCTCGAGCTGATCCCGACCGATCGCGTCGTCGACCTGGTGGAAGAAGGCATCGACCTCGCCGTCCGCGTCGGCCGGCTGGGCGATTCGAGCTTCATGGCGCGCAAGATCGGCGACGACGTGCGGCTGGTCTGCGCCTCGCCGGCCTACCTCGAACGTCACGGCACGCCGCAGCGGCCCGAGGACCTGGCGCGCCACACCTGCATCTTCAGCCGCGACCGCCTCGACACCAACCGCTGGCCGTTCCGCATCGACGGCCAGATCCGCGAGGTCGAGGTCAGCGGCCGCGTCGCCATCAGCGACGGCGACGGCCAGCTCCGGCTCGCCGTACACAGCCTCGGCATCGTGCGCCTGACGCGGCTCACCGTGGCCGGCGCCATCCGGAGCGGCGAGCTGGTGTCCCTGCTGAAGGAATTCTCGGCCGAGGAGCCGGTGCCCATCCACGTCGTCTATCCGCATCGCCGGCACCTCGCGCCCAAGGTCACGGCGTTCGTCGATTTCATCCGCCG
>CAZHQA010000485.1:0-1995 GCA_964533955.1 uncultured Reyranella sp.
CAGGATCCAGACCGCCGCAATCGCCAGGCTGATCAGCGACACCGGCACTCCGGCGCGCGAAAACTCCGCGAGCGAAATCCGAACCCCGCGCCGGCCGGCCTGCTCGACGACGATGATGCCGGCGAGGCTGCCGAATATCACGATGTTGCTGGCGAGGCCGGTGCCCAGCGCCATCGCCGCTCCCGTGATCTCGGGGTTGGCCGTGCCGAGATAGGGGATGACCAGCAGGACGGCCGGGTTGTTGCCGACGATGTCGCTCAACACGCTGAGGGTCGCGAGCAGGGTCAGGGGATGCTGCAGGTCGATGCCCAGGCGCAGCAGGTCGCCCATCGCCTGTTGCGGCAATCCGGTCTTGGCGAACGCGGCATTCACCACGAACAGGCCGCCCAGCAGGATGAACAGGTCGCCGTCGACGTGCTTGAGCACGTTCGACGAGGAGATGCGCCGGTTGAGCAGGAGTATCGCCGCCGCGGCGAGCGCCACCAGCGAGCGCGGCCACGGGGTTAGGCAGAAGGCGGCGACGACCGCGACCGTGACGGCCGCGCCCTTGACCGTCTCGACGCGGTCGAGCGGCGTCGCCGGCTCGGTTCCGGCCGCCACGGGCGGCGCGGTCCAGCGTCCGCGATAGAGGATCACCAGCACCGCCCAGACCACCGGCAGCGAGATCAAGGCCGGCAGCATCGCTGCCTTCATGAAGCCCACGAACGACATGTGGAGCGCTTCGGCAACGATCATGTTCTGCGGACTGCCGATGATCGTGCCGGCCGATCCGTTGTTGGCGGCGAAGGCGAAGCCGAGCAGGAACGGAACCGGGTTGAGCCCGCGGGCCTGGCAGAGCTGGACGAGCAGCGGCACCATGGCGACCACGACCACGTCGTTGGTCAGCACGGCGGAGAATGCGCCCGATATCGCGATTAGGACCGCCAACAGGGCGGAGGGCGTGAGCCGCAGGGTCGCGGCGCGTATCGCAATCCAATCGTAGAAGCCGGACACCGAGAACGAGGCCGACACGATCATCAGTCCGAACAGCAGCGCCATGGTCGGGAAGTCGATCGACGCCCAGGCCGCGTCGCTGCCGATCTTCTCGAAGACCAGCATGCCGATGGCGCCGAGCAGCGCCGCTCCGGTGCGGTCGACGCCGAAGCCGGGAAGGCGCCCCAGCGCCATCGCGAGGTAGGTCGCGAGGAAGATGGCGATGGTCACGGCCATGGCGGCGGCTCCGGCCTCAGGGGAAACCGGCGTGCCTGCATCTCGACCTGCCGCAAGGAAGCCTCCGCACGGCGCTGATCGAGTCGTTCAGGATCAGGTCTTGCGCTGGATGGCCACGACGGCGCGGCGATGGGTACCCTCGCCGACCTTCTTGTCCTCGTCGTGCGCCTCGACCTTGAAGCGGAGCTTGCGGCCGTCGACCTCGGTGAGCTCGGCGGTGACAGTCACCTTCTTGCCCTTGGGGGTGGCGCCGAAATGCTTGACGTGGACCTCGAAGCCCACGGTGGTGTGGCCCTCGGGCAGGTGGGACTGCACGGCCTCGATGCCGGCCCGCTCCATCAGGCCGATCATGTTGGGCGTCGACAGCACGCCGTCGCCGCCCATGTGCTTGACCACCAGGCTGTCGTCGACCGTGCGGACGATCTCGGCCTTGAGGCCGGGCTTCAGGTCATTCGTCATGCGTATCTCTCCCATCCTGAGCATCGTGCGCCCGGTTGTCCCCAGTGTACCCCGTCGCGCCGGTCGATGGTACGATCCGCGCGGGGAGAGACGCCGGGGGACAATGTGGGTCGTGGTGCGAAAATGATGCGTCGCCGACGCAGCCTGGCGCTGCTGGCCACGGCGGCGATCGGTCCGGGCCTTGCCCGGGCGCAGCCGGCGCCGAAGACTCCGATCATCGGCTTCCTGCATCCGGGGCTGCAGGCGCTGGGCAGCTCGACCATGGACGCGCTGCGGCGCGACATGGGCGCGGCCGGCCTGGTCGACGGCAAGACGGTGCGCGTCGAG
>CAZHQA010000486.1:0-1979 GCA_964533955.1 uncultured Reyranella sp.
CAGATGAAATTCGACAACCAGGGCGACGCGATTGCGCGCGAGGCGCCGGACGACAGGGTGGCGCTGATCGATCTCGGCACCGGGGTCGAGCGGCGCTACACCTACGGCGACCTCAGGCGGATGACCGGCGCCGTGGCGCGCGGGCTGCTGAAGCGCGGCCTGCAGCGCGGCGAGCGGGTGGCGATCCTGTCGGCCAACCGGGCCGAATATCTCGCGACCTTCCTCGGCGCCATGCAGGCCGGGCTGGTGAGCGTGCCGGTCAACTGGAAGCTCCCCGCCGAGGCGGTGGCCTACGTGGTCGAGGACAGCGACGCCCGGCTGGCGATCGGCGACGAGGCGCGGCTCGCGCTGGCGCCGGCATCGATCGACAAGGTTGCGTTCGACAAGGACTTCGACGCCCTGCTCGAAGAGGGCCCGTTCACGCCGGTCCGGATGGAGCCGGGCGACCCGGCGATGTTCCTCTACACCTCGGGCTCGACCGGCCGGCCCAAGGGCGTCGTGCTGTCGCACTGGTCGCACATCTGGGCGATGACGGCGCGGGCGCGCTGGCCCGGTCCGCCCGGCCAGCGCGCGCTGGTGGCGGCGCCGCTCTATCACATGAACGCGCTCGCCTCGTGCCAGACCATCTTCAGCCAGGGCGACTGCGTGGTGCTGCTGCCGCAGTTCACGACCAAGGGCTACATCGAGGCGGCGGCGCAGTACAAGGTCGACTTCCTGACGTCGGTGCCGACCATGATCGCCATGATGCTGCGCGAGACGGAGCTGCTGGCGAAGACCGATCTCTCGTCGGTGCGCGTCGTGCGCATGGGCTCAGCGCCGCTCAGCCAATCGCTGATCGACCAGGCGCAGGCGCTGTTCCCGCAGGCGCTGGTCGCCAACGCCTACGGCACGACGGAAGCGGGCCCGGTGGTGTTCGGCCCGCACCCCCGGGGACTGCCGCAGCCGCCGCTGTCGCCCGGCTACCCTCACCCGTCGGTCGAACTCAGGCTGGTGCGCGAGGGCCGGACGATCGAGGCCGACGATCCCCAGGGCGGGGTGCTCGAGATGAAGTGCGGCGCGCTGATGACGCACTATCACAAGCTGCCCGCCAAGACGGCCGAGGTCATGACGCCGGACGGCTTCTACCGCACCGGCGACGTGTTCCGGCGCGACGAGAACGGGTTCTTCTTCTTCGTCGGCCGGGCCGACGACATGTTCGTGTGCGGCGGCGAGAACATCTATCCCGGCGAGGTCGAGAAGATGCTGGAGAAGCATCCGGCCATCCACCAGGCGGCGGTGATCCCGGTGCCGGACGAGCTCAAGGGCCACAAGCCGATCGCCTTCGTGGTGCGCAGCGGCGATGCCGCGCTCGACGAGCAGGCGGTCAAGCAGTTCGCGCTGGCCAATGCGCCGGCCTACCAGCATCCGCGCCGCGTGTTCTTCATCGACGAGATGCCGCTCGCCGGCACCAACAAGATCGACAAGCGCGTGCTGGCGAAACAGATCCCGGCCGAGAGTTCATGACACACTTCCCCGTGTCATCATCTTTCTCCTCTCCCCCGCGAGGGGGAGAGGAACATCAGAGGGCGCAATGAAAGCAGCAGTGGTACGAGAGCATGGCGGGCCCGAAGCGCTCGCCTTCGAGACCGATTTCCCCGATCCCAAAGCGGGCGACGGCGACGTCATCGTGGCGGTGAAGGCGTCGTCGCTGAACTACCACGACGTGTTCACGCGGCGCGGCATGCCGGGCATCAAGGTGCCGATGCCGGCAATCATGGGCCTCGACGTGGCCGGCGAGATCGCCGAGGTCGGGCCGGGCGTCAGCGGCTGGAAGACGGGCGATCGCGTGCTGGTCGACCCGATCAACCGGGTCGAAGGCGGGCTGATGGGCGAAACGGTGCATGGCGGGCTGGCCGAGCTGTGCCGCGCTCGCGCGCACCAGCTGGTCAGGATCCCCGACGGCGTGAGCTTCGCCGACGCCGCCGCACTGCCGGTGGCCT
>CAZHQA010000487.1:0-1973 GCA_964533955.1 uncultured Reyranella sp.
AGCTTGGCGATCATCGGATCGTAGAACATCGAGATCTCGCCGCCCTCGTAGACGCCGGTGTCGACGCGCACGTCGTCGCCCGCCTTGGGCTCGCGGTACTTCACCAGCCGGCCGGTCGAGGGCAGGAAGTTGCGGAACGGATCCTCGGCATAGACGCGCGCCTCGACCGCCCAGCCATCGAGCTTCACGTCCTTCTGCGCAAACGGCAGCTTCTCGCCGGCCGCCACCCGGATCATCAGCTCGACGAGGTCGAGGCCAGTTATGAGCTCGGTCACCGGGTGCTCGACCTGCAGGCGGGTGTTCATCTCGAGGAAATAGAACTTGCGGTGCTTGTCGACGATGAACTCGACGGTGCCGGCGCTCTTGTACTTGACCGCCTTGGCGAGCTGGACCGCCTGCTCGCCCATCGCCTTGCGGGTCCTGGCGTCGAGGAACGGGCTCGGCGCCTCCTCGATCACCTTCTGGTGGCGGCGCTGGATCGAGCACTCGCGCTCCCACAGGTAGACGCAGTTGCCGTGGCCGTCGGCGATCAGCTGGATCTCGATGTGGCGCGGCTCCTCGACGTACTTCTCGATGAACACGCGATCGTCGGCGAACGAGGCCTTGGCCTCGTTGGTCGCCGACACGAAGCCCTCGCGCGCCTCGCCGTCGTTGTAGGCGATGCGCATGCCCTTGCCGCCACCACCGGCCGACGCCTTGATCATCACCGGGTAGCCGATCTTCTGGGCGATCTTCACCGCCTCCTCGGCGTTGGCGATGGCGTGCAGGTAGCCCGGGACGGTCGAGACGCCGGCCTTCAGCGCGAGCTTCTTGGACTCGATCTTGTCGCCCATGGCGTGGATGGCGTGCGCCTCGGGGCCGATGAAGGTGATTTTCGCCTTCGCCAGCGCCTTCTGGAACTCCTGCTTCTCCGACAGGAAGCCGTAGCCCGGATGCACCGCCTGGGCGCCGGTCTTCTTGCAGGCCTCGACGATCTTGTCGATCAGCAGATAGGACTGCGTCGAGGGCGGCGAGCCGATGAACACCTTCTCGTCGGCCATGCGCACGTGCAAGGCGTCGGCGTCGGCTTCGGAATAGACCGCCACCGTCTTGATGCCGAGCCGCCGGCAGGTGCGGATGATGCGACAGGCGATCTCGCCGCGATTGGCGATCAGGATCTTGTCGAACAGCTTGCCGGACCTGGCCGCGTCCTTCGCCGGCGGCGCCTTCTTCGCCACGGCCTTCTTCTTCGCGGCCTTCTTCTTGGCGGCCATGCTCACGATCCTTCCTTGTTCCGGTCGAACAGGCCCATGCCCCAGGCCGCATGGGCGGCGATGAGGGGCATCCAGGCCATCAGCACCCAGAGCCACCAGGGATTGCGGCTCGAGGTCAGCGCATTGACGGCGATCAGGACGAGCAGCGTGAACAGCGCAGCGATCACATGCAACCGCACGGACCGGGCGCGTTTCATGCGCTCCTCGGACGACAAGCTCATAGCGGGATGTTGCCGTGCTTGCGCCAGGGATTGTCGAGGCGCTTGGTCTCGAGCGTCTTGAGCGCGTTGCAGACGCGACGGCGCGTGCCGTGCGGCATGATGACGTCGTCGATGAAGCCGCGATTGGCTGCCACGAACGGATTGGCGAACTTCTGGCGATACTCCTCGGTGCGCGCGGCGATCTTCCTGGCATCGCCGATGTCGGAGCGGAAGATGATTTCGACCGCACCCTTGGCGCCCATCACCGCGATCTCGGCGCCCGGCCAGGCATAGTTCACGTCGCCGCGCAGGTGCTTGGAGGCCATGACGTCGTAGGCGCCGCCATAGGCCTTGCGGGTGATCACCGTGACCTTGGGCACCGTCGCCTCGGCATAGGCGTAGAGCAGCTTGGCGCCGTGCTTGATGATCGCGCCGTATTCCTGCGCCGTGCCGGGCAGGAAGCCCGGCACGTCGACGAAGGTGACGATCGGGATGTTGAAGGCGTCGCAGAAGCGCACGA
>CAZHQA010000488.1:0-1950 GCA_964533955.1 uncultured Reyranella sp.
GCGCCCCAGAAGCTCATCTGGCCCCACGGCAGCACGTAGCCCATGAAGGCGGTCGCCATCATCAGCAGCAGGATGACCACGCCCAGGATCCACAGCAGCTCGCGCGGCGACTTGTAGGAGCCATAGTAGAGCCCGCGGATGATGTGGACGTAGACGGCGGCGAAGAAGAACGACGCGCCGGTCATGTGCATGTAGCGGATCAGCCAGCCCGACGGCACGTCGCGCATGATGCGCTCGACCGAATCGAACGCCAGCGCGGCGTTCGGCTGGTAGTTCATCGCCAGCACGATGCCGGTGACGATCATCAGCACCAGCATCACCGTGGCGATCGCGCCGAAATTCCAGAAGTAGTTGAAATTCCGGGGCGTCGGGAAGGTGTGATACTCCTTCTCGATATACGAGAAGATCGGCAGGCGATGATCGATCCAGGCGATCACCCTGTTGTTGAAGACCGGCGGAGCGCCGTGCTGCGAAGCCATTTTCTTTGTATCTCCCCGGCAGCGATCAGCCGATTTTGACGAGGGTGTCGGCGGTGAACAGGTAGTCCGGCACGGCCATGTTCTTGGGCGCGGGGCCTTTGCGGATGCGACCTGAGGTGTCGTACTGCGAGCCGTGGCACGGGCAGAACCAGCCGCCGTACTCGCCCTTCGGATCTCCCGGCTTGTTGCCGAGCGGCACGCAGCCGAGATGGGTGCACACGCCGACGATGATCAGCCACTCCGGGCGGACCTTCTTGGCGGTGTCGGTGACGCGCTTGTTGTCGGTCTCGGGGTCGGGCAGCTCGGAGAGCTTCACGTCCTCGGCCGCCTTGATCTCCTCGGGCGTGCGATGGCGGATGAAGACCGGCTTGCCGCGCCACTTCACGGTGATGGCCTGGCCGACGGCGATCGGCTTCACGTCGACCTCGACCTGGCTCAACGCCAGCGTGTCGGCGGCCGGGTTGAGATTGTTGATGAACGGCCATGCCGTGGCGATCGCGCCGACTGCTGCCATGGCGCCGGACGCAACCATGAGGAAGTCGCGCCGCGTCGGATCGCCGTGCGCGCCGGCCGGAATACTGGAAGAAGCCATCGGTACTATCGCCCCCTTGGGTCGCCGCAATAGACTGAAAAGCCACGCTTTATTCAAGGCTTCTTCGGTCGCAGGAAGCGTATTAATCGGAGACCGGCCGGCCTCGCCGGAACTGTGACAGCGTGCCGCACGATTGGCCTTTCGCGGCGCGGACAATCGGGAGAGAGCATGCGACTGGCCCTGTTCGAGCCCGATATCCCGCAGAATCTCGGCGCCTTCATCCGGCTTTCCGCCTGCCTCGGCGTGCCGCTCGACGTCATCGAGCCGTGCGGCTTCCCGGTCGACGACAAACGCATCCGGCGTGCAGCCATGGACTACTACGATCGGGCGGCCATTTCGCGCCATGCATCGTGGAATGCCTACAGGCGCGACAGATCGCCCGGCCGCCTGGTGTTGCTGACCACGGCCGGCGCGAGCCGCTTCCCCGATATCGCCTTCGAGTCCGATGACACGCTGCTGCTCGGCCGCGAGAGCGCCGGCGTGCCGGCCGAGGTCCACGACGCGGCCGACCTGCGCTTGCGCATTCCGCTGCAGAAATCCTTGCGCTCGCTCAATGTCGCCCTGGCCGCGGCGATTGTATTGGGCGAGGCATTGCGTCAGACCAACGGATACGCAGGCCTCCCATGACAGCCCCCGCCCAACGCACCGCCACCCGCCCGCAAGGCGCCTCGCCGCTGCCCGACCCCTCGACGCTTGCCCGGCGCAAGGCCGAGGCCAGCGCCTGGTTCGAGGATCTGCGCAATCGCATCTGTTCGGCGTTCGAGAAGATCGAGGACGAGCTGACGACTTCGGGCGACGCCGGCGCGCATCGCGACCTGCCGCCCGGCCGCTTCGAGCGCAAGGCGTGGCGCCGCGAGTCCGGGCCCGGCGGCGAGGATC
>CAZHQA010000489.1:0-1950 GCA_964533955.1 uncultured Reyranella sp.
CGATGAGCATGGCCAAGGGCCTGCTGCCCGACACCCATCCGCAATGCGCCGGCGCCGCCCGCTCGACGGTGCTGAAGGACTCCGACGTCGTGATGATGATCGGCGCGCGCCTCAACTGGCTGCTGTCGCACGGCAAGGGCAGGACGTGGGGCGATGCGCCCAAGAAATTCATCCAGGTCGACATCGAACCCAAGGAGATGGACAGCAACGTCGAGATCGCCGCCCCCGTGGTCGGCGACATCGGCTCGTGCGTCGCGGCCCTCCTCGAGGGCATGGGTGGCAGCTGGACCAAGGCCCCGTCCGAGTGGACCGGCGCGGTGACGGCCAAGCGCGAGGAAAACGTCGCCAAGATGGCGCCGCGCCTGATGAACAACAACAACCCGATGGACTATCACGGCGCGCTCGGCGTGCTGCGCACCATCATCAAGGAGCGACCCGACGCCATCCTCGTCAACGAAGGCGCCAACACCCTCGATCTCACCCGCGGCGTGATCGACATGTACAAGCCGCGCAAGCGGCTCGACGTCGGCACCTGGGGCGTCATGGGCATCGGCATGGGCCAGTGCATCGCCGCGGCGATCGAGACCGGCAAGCCTGTGCTGGCGATCGAAGGCGACTCGGCGTTCGGCTTCTCCGGCATGGAGGTCGAGACGATCTGCCGCTACAACCTGCCGATCTGCATCGTCGTCTTCAACAACGACGGCATCTATCGCGGCACCGACGTCAACAAGGCAGGCGCGGATCCGGCACCGACCGTGTTCGTCAAGGGCTCGCGCTACGACAAGATGATCGAGGCGTTCGGCGGCACCGGCGTCAACGCCACCACGCCCGACGAGCTGAAGCGCGCCGTCAATGCGGCGATGGACTCCGGCAAGCCCACTCTCATCAACGCGGTGATCGATCCGGCCGCCGGCAGCGAGAGCGGCCGCATCGGCAATCTCAATCCGCAAAGCAAGCTCAAGAAGAAGTAGGGGACGACAATGGCGAAGAAGGTCGCGAAGAAGGTCAAGGCGAAGGCCAAGCCCGGCAAGGCAAAGGCCAAGGCGAAGCCGGCCAGGAAACCGGTGCTGAAACTCGTCGCCAAGGCGCCCAAAATCTCGTCCAGGACCCCCTCGAAGAAACCGTGGGGCAAGGACGGCAAGGCGCTCGACGGCGTCAAGATCCTCGACTTCACGCACGTCCAGTCGGGCCCGACCTGCACCCAGCTGCTCGCCTGGTTCGGCGCCGACGTGATCAAGGTCGAGCGGCCCGGCCAGGGCGACATCACGCGCGGCCAGCTGGTCGACGTGCCGGGCGCGGACAGCCTCTATTTCACCATGCTCAACCACAACAAGCGCTCGATCACGCTCGATTCCAAGAGCAAGGAAGGCATGAAGGTGCTCGAGCGCCTGGTGAAGACCTGCGACGTGCTGGTCGAGAACTTCGCGCCCGGCGCGCTCGACCGCATGGGCCTCACCTGGGAGCGCATCCACGGCTGGAACCCGCGCATGGTCGTCGCCTCGGTGAAGGGCTTCGGTCCCGGCCCCTACGAGGAATGCAAGGTCTACGAGAACGTGGCGCAGTGCGCCGGCGGCTCGGCCTCGACCACCGGCTTCCATGACGGCATCCCGCTGGTGACCGGCGCGCAGATCGGCGACAGCGGCACCGGCCTGCACCTGGCGCTCGGCATCGTCTGCGCCCTGATGCAGCGCAACCGCACCGGCCGCGGCCAGCGCGTGCTCTGCGCCATGCAGGACGGCGTGCTCAATCTCTGCCGTGTCAAGCTGCGCGACCAGCAGCGCCTGAAGCACGGCCCGCTCAAGGAATACACCCAGTACGGCCAGGGCATCCCGTTCGGCGAGGCCACGCCGCGCGCCGGCAACGATTCCGGCGGCGGCCAGCCCGGCGTCATCCTGAAGTGCAAGGGCTGGGAGACCGATCCCAACGCCTACATCTACTTCATCACCCAGG
>CAZHQA010000490.1:0-1903 GCA_964533955.1 uncultured Reyranella sp.
GCCGCCGTCCGTCTGGAACAGGGCCTTGTCGTTCCTGACGGTAACGGTAATGGGCCGAGTCATGCTGGGATCGCCGAGGAAGCAGCCTTCGACGCTGCCTGGCGCGACCGCCAGCGTGAACACCGCGCGCGCAGTGGGGTCGACCGGACCGGACAGATTGGGCGTCGGAATGTTGCCTCCGGTCTGGGTGCAGCCGGCGAACAGGCTCGCCACTGCGAGCGCCGCCATGGGCCTCAGCTTGGGCATGTGATCCCCCTCGTCTGTCGCCCATCTTATCCGCACGAACGAAAACGGCCAGCCTTGCGGCTGGCCGTTTCGCATCGCTTGTCGGGCCGACTACACCCGGTGCTGGATCCAGCTGTCGCCGGGCCAGCGATAACCGGGAGCCGGCAGCGGGATATTATCCTTGATCAGCCCATCCTCGAGCACCGGAATGCCCTCCGAGTATTTGCCCTGCTGACACTGATACTCGGCCGCCGAGGCTTCGGGTCGGATCTCGACACGACGGTACTGGCGATACTTGTCGCTCAGCGCCTTGCAGTAGGTCGCCGCGTCACGGAACACGCCGATGCCGACTTGGCTGGTCTGCCCGCCGGGGGGGCCGACCTGGATTACGACGCGGCGATTCTGCGGCTCGCGCACGCCATCGCCGGTCGGCACGAGCAGCTCGTCCTCGCCGCGACCGACCACCGAGATCGCCGGGGCCGGCACACCTTGCTGCACCAGAGCATCCTTGACCGCGTTGGCTCGGCGCAACGACAGCGCCATGTTGTAGCTGTTCGGGCCGGACGAATCGGTATGTCCGATCGCGGTTACGCGGCTTTGGCCGGTCGCCCGGTAGGCATCGGCCGCCTGCCGGATGGTGTTCATCGCCACTGACGAAACGTCAGAACGGTCCCAGTCGAAGAACACCATGAACGACGCGGATTGCGCGGGCGGCGGAGGCGGAGGCGCCTCAACCGCTTGTGTTTGGCTGCAGGCACCCACCAGCAAAGCGGCGCCCACGAAGACGATCGACGGCTTGAACATGGTTCATCTCCGAATCAGTCACGAATGTGGCGTTCGGAGAACGCGAGCGGACCGCCAAAGGATGCGACCCCGGGAGCGGCCGGGGAGCGAATTTTCTATCCGGAGCAGGCCCGGCGGATCGCGGCGGCAACCTCGTCGACCGATTCCGGCGTCACGTGCGGACCCATCGGCAGGCTAAGTACGGTATCAGCCAAAGCCTCCGCCAGCGGATAGGCGCCCTTCGTCTTGCCGAGATCGGCATAGGCAGCCTGCAGATGCGGCGGGATCGGATAGTGGATGAGCGTGCCGACGCCGGCCTCGTCCAAGGCCTTCATGAGGTCGGCTCGGCGCTCAGCGCGCACGACATACAGATGCCACACCGGTTCCGCCCATTGCGGCGCGCGCGGCAGGCCAAGACCCGGGATGCCGCCCAGCCGGTCGTCATAGCGCGCCGCAAGCCGCCGGCGGCGCTCATTCCACGCGTCGAGATGGCCCAGCTTGACGCGCAAAAAGGCCGCCTGCAGTTCGTCGAGGCGTGAATTGTAGCCACGCTCGAGATTGACGTATTTCACGCGGCTGCCGTAGTTGCGCAGCACGCGCAAGCGCTCGGCAAAGCCGGCATCGTCGGTCGTGACCGCACCGCCGTCGCCGAACGCGCCGATATTCTTGGTCGGGAAGAATGAGTGCGCGCCGGCATGGCCCAGTGCGCCCGTCCGCCGGCCACGCACCCTGGCCCCCTGCGCCTGCGCCACGTCCTCGACGACCTTGAGACCATGCTTGGTCGCCACCCCCATGATGGCATCCATGTCGGCCGGCTCGCCGTAAAGATGTACCGGCATGATCGCCTTTGTACGCGGCGAGACTGCTGCCGCAATCCGCTCCGGATCGATGTTGG
>CAZHQA010000491.1:0-1878 GCA_964533955.1 uncultured Reyranella sp.
TTCGTCAAGTATCACTTGATGTGCAGCGCTTGTTGGCGTTTGTAGCGTTGCTGGGAAGGAGGCGGATATGGCCACACGTTGGTTTCGCGGCTTCGCTCTTCTACACGCCGCGCTGATAAGCACCACTGCATTGACTATCGCCGGACCGGCATGGTCGCAATCGAAGGTCGGCGTGACGTCGGCCGCCGACGGCGATCCGCTCGGCAAGCCGCCGGCCGACGCCGAGCGCGTGCTGAAGATCGGTATCGACGTCCAGGCGAACGAAGTCGTGACCACGCGCGCCAACGACCGTGCGCATCTCGTCTTCCTCGACGGCAGCTCGCTCACGGTCGGCCCCAACGCGCGGCTCACGATCGACAAGTTCGTGTTCGACCCCAACAGCAAGACGGGCGAACTCGCCATCACCGCCTCCCAAGGCGTGTTCCGCCTGGTCGGCGGCAAGATCAGCAAGACCAACCCGATCACCATCGGCACGCCGTCCGGCACCATCGGCATCCGCGGCGGCATCACGATGTTCGGCGTCAACTCGAACAGCACGACGGCTGACTTCATCTTCGGCAAGGACATGACCGTCACCGGCCAGGGTCAGACGCAAACCGCGACGCGCCCGGGTTCGCAGATCATCGTCAACTTCGGCGCGTCGCCGGGCCTGCCGAGCATGCTGCCGCCGGGCGGGCTCGCCGCCCTGATCAGCCAGCTGGAAAATGGCGGCAAGAATTCGAACAACAGCGCCAACGGTGGCGACCAGAAGGCCAAGAGCTCGGGATTCTCGGACAGCAATTCCGGCCAGAATCAGCCGGGCACCAACGTCAATCCGGGTGGCCTTCCGCCGAACACCAACAACAACGCGCTCACGAACTCGGTCAACAACAACAACGGCGCGACCAATCCGACCGTACAACCGGCCGCCCAGACGTCGCCGTCGGGGCCGGCCAAGACGACGCAGACGCTGACGGGCTATGTCGGTGGTCTGCTCGTCGCGGGCATCAGTGGCGGCGAAGATCGCCGTCCGCTGTCGATAACGGTACCGATCTCCGGGGCGCGACCCGGGGACCTCACGATCAATACCAACGCCGACACCAGCACGGTGACGTCCACTATCGTCATCCGCAGCCGGTTCGGCGAGATCACCTCGCCCAGTGCTACGCTGCAGCTCGGTACGCCGCCTAACGGCGCCAGTTTCTTCCAGGACAACGTCAATTTCGTCACCGGTACCGTCGACGGCCAAGCCACGATCCGGGTGGGTGAGGCCACCTTCACGGCCCGCAACACCAGCACGCTGCTCACTTCCGCGCAGGTTCCCGGAGGGTCGAATGTCGGGGTCGGATGCAACGCCTGCGATTTCCTGACCTTCGGCGAGTGGGAGACCGTGATCACCCCGGGGCGATCGGGCCGCCTCAGCCAGGCCTCCGCGGTCGTTATGCAGGCGCCGTGGGTCGCCGGCCAGGCGGCGACGCAGCTGCCGAATACTCAAAGTGCGTCCTTTAGTGGCGGCATGTGGGGCCAGGCGCAGAATGCCGGCGGCTCGATTCGCAATGTACAGGGCACGTACGGCATGACCTACAACTGGGGCTCCAGCCTCGGCAGCTTCAACGCGTCGTTCGACAACAGGAATTATGCCGGCGGCGTGCAGGGGGCGGGCGGCGCGAACTTCACCGGCGTATTCGCCGGTGGAAATCGCATCGGTACGCTGAGCGGCGCCTTCAACACCAGCCCGACAGCGGGCGGTGCGGTCGTCGGCCAGTCGGGACAGTTCGGCATCGCCGGACCGGGCTACTTGGCCTCCGGCGTCTTCGCCGGCTCCAAGCAGTAGACCGCATGAACTCGAGCTCTTGCGGATCGCGCGCGTTCTTCGCGCAGTCCGCAAGGCACGAATCA
>CAZHQA010000492.1:0-1877 GCA_964533955.1 uncultured Reyranella sp.
TGGGAGAAGCTGTCGCCCGAGCTCCAGAAACTGATGACCGACCTGTGGGCGGAGAACATTGCCGCCTACGACAAGGGCTCGCTCGACAGCCAGGCCAAGGCGCGCGGCGTGCTCGAGCAGAACGGCGTGAAGTTCACCGATCCCGGTGCGCAGGCGCTTGCCGCCACCCGCTCGGCGATGATCGACGCCGTCGCCCCGCTGATCCGGGAAGCCAAGCTATCGCCCGAGATCGTCAAGCTGGTGAAGGACTCGATCGGCTGACGACGCGAGCAATCCTGCAAGACCGACCAGAAAGGGACCGCCATGCTGAACCGCCGGACCGTGATACGCACCTCGTTCGGTTGGCTTGCGGCGACGCCCTTCGGTGCGAGGGCTGACGAGGCGACGGTCGCCGACACCGCCTCGGGGAAGATCCGTGGTATCCGCTCGGGCGGCCTGCAGGTCTTCAAGGGCATTCCCTATGGCGCCTCGACGGCCGGCGCCAACCGCTTCATGCCGCCGCTGAAGCCCGAGCCATGGACGGGCGTCCGCGAGGCGCTCGCCTATGCCGGCCGATCGCCCCAGGCGGGCGCCGGCGCGCAACGCCCCGAGTTGGCCGGTATCTGGGGCGTGCGCGACAGCCTGCCGGTGAGCGAGGACTGCCTGACGCTGAACGTGTGGAGCCCCAGCCTCGACAACGCCCGGCGTCCCGTCATGGTCTGGCTGCACGGCGGCGCCTTCTCCTACGGCTCGGCCAACTCGGCCTGGTATGACGGCGCCCGCCTCGCGCGGCGCAACGATGTCGTCGTCGTCTCCGTCAACCACCGGCTCAACATATTCGGCCACCTCGATCTATCGGCCACCGGCGACGAGCGGTTCGCGCCCTCGGGAAACGTCGGTATCCTCGATCTCGTAGCAGCGCTCGAGTGGGTGCGCGAGCACGCCGCACGGTTCGGCGGCGATCCCGGCAACGTCACCATCTTCGGCCAGTCCGGCGGCGGCGGAAAGGTGAGCGCCCTGCTGGCGATGCCGGCCGCCCGTGGGCTGTTCCACAAGGCGATCATCCAGAGCGGCGCCGGCGTGCGCTTCGCCGAACCGGAGCGGACCACGCGCCTGGCCGATGCCGTGCTGAAGCAGCTCGATTTCGGTCCGCGTCCCGGCCGCGCGCAACTCGATGCGCTGCAGGCCCTGCCGATCGCACGGCTGCTGGAAACCATCGCGCCGGCGCAGAAGACCCTGCCGCGGCCGCGCTATGTGCTGCTCGACCGCTACAATTTCGGACCGGTGATCGACGGCACGGTGCTGCCGGCCCAGGCCTTCGATCCCGTCCCGTCCGCCTTGCAGGACGACATACCGGTCATGATGGGCGGGACCAGCGCCGAATCGGCGATCTTCCTGGCGCCCGACGATGCCGTGTGGAACCGCACCCTGAGCGAGGACGAACTGCACAAGCGCACCGCGGCGGTCGCCGGCGAGGCGACCGACGACCTTCTGGCCTACTACAAGCGGCGCGATCCGGCCGCGAGCGCGGCGGACCGGCTGATCACCGAGCAGACCGCGGCGAACTTCCAGGTGCGCTCGACGCTGCTGGCCGAGCGCAAGGCGGCGCGCGGCAAGGCCGCCGTCTGGATGTACCGCTTCGACTGGGAAACGCCGGCGTTCGGCGGCCGGTTGAAATCACCTCACTCGATGGACGTGCCGTTCGTCTTCGATACGCTGGGCGCGATTAGCGAGGCCCATCGCAAGCCTGGCGCCCAGGACCTCGCCGACAAGATATCGGCGACCTGGGCTGCTTTCGCGCGCATCGGCGATCCCGCCAACAAGTCGATCCCGGCATGGCCCGCCTACACCGCGGACAAGCGCGCCACGATGATCTTCAACGACGAGTGCCGCATCGT
>CAZHQA010000493.1:0-1837 GCA_964533955.1 uncultured Reyranella sp.
TCTCCTGGGCTGGATCGTGGCCCTGCTCCCCGAGAGCTGGTCGCGGCTGTTCACCGCCGATCCGCGCGTGATCGCGGCCACCGTCGGCTACATCACCCACGTCGCGCCCTTCTACTGCCTGTTCGGTCTCGGCATGACGCTGAGCTTCGCCAGCCAGGGGGCCGGCCGCATGAAGGCGCCGTTCTTTGCCGGCCTCACCCGCATGGCCATCGCCACGGTGGGCGGCTGGCTGGCGGTCGAGCGCTTCGGCTACGGCCTGGATGGGGTCTTCACCGCGATCGCCGTCGGCATGATCGCCTTCGGAGCGCTGATCGCCGGTCCCCTGCTCATCAAGCCCTGGGGACCCCACCGGACGCTCACCCGTGGTAAGCTCGCCTTCCCAACGAGAGCAAGCGATGAGCCGTCCCTCAACGATCGCGACCTGGAACCGCAATCCCGCTGACGAGGAGTCGATGGGGGCGGCCCATGCGCCGATCTGGCGGCGCATGATCCACGTCTCCGTGCCACATGATCTCAGCCAGTCGACCGTGCTCGACTACGGCTGCAACCAGGGCGGATTCCTGCGGCTGCTCTACGACCGCCATCCGTTCAAGAGCGCGGTCGGCATCGACATCGCCCGCGAGTCGGTGGCGCGCGCCGAGCTGCTGAAGGGCCAGCGGCCGATCGAGTACCGGGTCGCCGACAGCGCCGCGAGCCTCGGCCGCACCTTCGACTACGCCTTCAGCCACGAGGTGATCTACCTGCTGCCCGACCTCGCCAGCCACGCGCGGGACGTGAAGGCCGCCCTGCGCGTGGGTGGCGCCTACGTCGCCGCCATGGGCTGCCATACCGATTCCGGCGTGTGGCCGAGCTGGCGCAAGCTGATCGCCGAGCATTCGTCGATCCCGCTCTACGACCATTCGCTCGAGGATGTCTCCGGTGCCTTTGCCGAGGCCGGCTTCACCGTCGCGGTGCGGCCACTGGCGCTCGACGCCTTCATGCCGGTGACGATCGGCAGTGCCTATTTCCCCAAGATCACCGACCAGCTGCGCTACTACAACACCGACAAGGTGCTGTTCCGGTTCGTGCGGCAGTCTTAGCCTTCTTGTTGGGACCGCGAGCCGGAGGCTGCGGTCCCAAAGAGTCCGGTCAGGTCCGTGCAGCTGCCTTGAGGACGGGCTTGAGGTCCTTGTCGAGCTTCGGATAGCCGCTGGCGTCGGTCTCGCGATCGAGATAGGTCGAGATGCGCGTCGGGCTGGAATGGATGCCGAGGAGCTTCATCGGCTTGTCGCCGACGGTTCGAAAGCTGTGCGGGATGTCCGGCGGCAGGGCGACGCAATCACCTGCCTTCAGCCGGTTCGGCTTGTCCTCTTCACCCTGCAGCCAGACGTCGGCCTCGCCCTCGATGATGAACAGGAGCTCGGTATAGGGGTGGAAGTGCATCGGCGCCTCGTAGCCCGGCGCCGAGGTCTGGATCCCGGTGCGCACCGGCGTGTCGCCGTCGGCAACCAGCGGATGGTAGAAGGCGAGCGGCCCGAACTCGACGCGGCTGGCGTCGGCAAGCTTGGCGATCTTCAGTGGATGCATGGCGTCACCTCATCGGTGACACCGAGTTAAGCGCGAACACCGAGCCGGCGCAACGACCGGTCTATCCAGAGCGCCGCCACCTTCTCCTGCACGCTGTTCTGGCGCAGCCGCTGGCGCAGGCAGGCGAAATCGACCCGGTCGAGCTCCTGGTCCTGGTTGAAGCAGGAGAACACCACCGATTCCTTGCCGGTCAGCGGGTCCCGATGCAGCTGCAGACACTGGGCGCAGATCTCCTTCATCATGCATTGCATGGGGGAGTTGATCGAACCCA
>CAZHQA010000494.1:0-1834 GCA_964533955.1 uncultured Reyranella sp.
AATCATCCCGATGACCGCGGCAATTGGTCACTCGCCCACGAGTTCGCGCATTTCTACGGAGGGGACACGCGGCTCGGCCCGTGGGTTTACAAGGCGCGCAAATCGATGATCCAGACGTTTGAAAATGTCGGTTCGCTGCGTGGACTGGTTCGCACCGCTATCATTCAATTGATGTACTTGGTGGTGTTCACCATTCTCAAGTGGTATTTCCTCGCCTTCCTGCGCGTCACGAGCCTCATCTCTCGCCGTCAGGAGTTTCGCGCCGACGAACTGGCCTGCCTCGTTGCCGGACCTGATCCCCTGATCAGTGGCCTGCGCACGATTCACAGCGCAGGTCCCGCGTGGCCTGCCTACTGGAACACGGAAGTTTCACCGCTGCTCGCTGACGGCACGCTTCCTGGCATCGGCGAATACACGGCTGCCGCGATTGCCGCGATCGCGTTCGATGTGCCGGCCGCGGTCGTCGACGCCAACATCGAGCGCGTCATCGCCCGTGTGTTTGCCATTGGGACGCCGCTTCCCGCCGCCAAGAAAGAGATGCGCGCGCGGCAGGCGGAACTGACGCCGCAACTGCGCGCCGGCGACTACGCCCAGGCGATGATGGACCTCGGCGCGGCAATCTGCACTCCGCGGAAGCCGGCGTGTGGGCTCTGCCCGCTCAGCGATGGCTGCGCGGCGCGGGCGGAAGGGCGGCAGGAGGAATACCCGGTGCGCGCGGCGAGGACAGAACGGCCGACACGGCGCGGCGCGGCGTTCGTCGCCGTCCGGGTCGACGGCGCGGTGCTGCTCAGGGCCAGACCGGATCGCGGGCTGCTCGGCGGCATGACGGAGGTGCCCGGGACGACGTGGTCGGCCGACTATGTGCCCTCGGCCGCTGATGGCCCCTTCCCGGCCGACTGGCGGGCGGCCGGTGAGGTCGTCCACGTATTCACGCATTTCCGGCTGGAACTGAATGTGTTTTGCGCGCGCGTCGGTATCGTGAAAAAAGCCCCGCCGGGAAGCCGGTGGGCGGCTGCGGCCGATCTGCCCGGCGAGGCGCTGCCCAGCGTCATGAAAAAGGCGATTGAAGCCGCGCTGCCCGGTGCAACCAGGCGCCCGGCTTCGGGGAAACGTGCAGCGTGAACGAGATACGGCACGTCGTCTTCGACCTCGGTCAGGTGCTGATCGCCTACGACCCGGAGGCGCCGTACCGGCGCCTCATCCCTGATGAAGAAACGCGCCGACGCTTCTTCAGGGAAGTCACCACCCACGACTGGAACCTGGAGCAGGACCGCGGCCGCGACTGGCGGGAAGCGGAAGACCTGCTGATCGCCACGCACCCCCAGCATGCCGACCTCATCCGCGCTTTCCGCGCCAACTGGTGGGAGATGATCCCCGGTGCGATCGCGGACAATGTCGCCATCGTCGGCGACCTGATCGATCGCGGCATCGACGTGACAGCCCTCACGAACTGGGCGCCGGACACGTTTGCCGAGGCGGAGGTGCGCTTTCCGATCCTGCGGCGCTTTCGCGGCATCACGGTTTCCGGGCGCGTGAAGCTGGTGAAACCCGACCCCGCGATCTACGCCCTGCACGCGCAGACTTTCGGGCTGGCGCCGGACGCGACCCTGTTCTTCGACGACAATCCGGCGAACGTCGAAGCGGCGCGCACGGTCGGCTGGCACGCCGAGCAATACGTCTCGACGGAACTACTGAGGGCCGACCTCCGACGCTACGGGCTCACGCCCTAGGACAAGCCAATGATTGACGGCCGCGCGTTCAGCGTGTCGCGATCGAAGCCGGCGACGCGTTTGTAGTCGGCCGCGATCGCCCGCGTTCGGCGAGCGGCATCACC
>CAZHQA010000495.1:0-1825 GCA_964533955.1 uncultured Reyranella sp.
TCGCCGGCCGGTGCGCCGCCGACGCCGATGCCGCCGATGAATTCGTTGCCGGCCTTGATCGGCACGCCGCCTCCTGCGGTCACCATCATGGAATCGTAGAGTGTGGGATTGAAGGCGCCGGGCATCGCCACCGCATCGGCCAGTTCTATGGTGGTCATCCGTCGCGTGGCCGCCGTGTAGGCCTTGCGGTAGCTCACGTCCGGAATCACCTCGGCTCCGTCGGCAACGAACGCCAGCTTGAGATTGCCGCCGCGATCCACGATCGTCACCGCAATGTTGTGGCCTTCCGCCTTGCAGGTCGCGATCGCCGCCTGGGCCGCTTCGACCGCCAGACCAAGGGGAAGAAACCTGTAGGTCACCGTCGGCAATGGCTGAGACGCCGCACTGCCGCTGCCGCCCAGGAGCGCCATCCCGGCGATGGCCATATACATCGATCGCATCATCACTCTCTTCTCCCGGCAAAGTCGGCTGCGACGGATCATGACCCTTTTTGCGGCGCAAGGAGTTCACGAGCGGCCTGCCGTGCCCGCGTCGCACCCTGGCGCGCCATGTCGGCGCAAAGTCCGGTGTAGGCCGTCGGATCGAGCAGCTTTTCGATCGCCTTGCGGTCCATGTGCCGGGTGAGACGCGGGTCCGCCGCCAACAGATCGGAGAACGGCTTGCCCTCGACGACGGTGGCCTGCGCGGCGTCGTACACGACATCGTGCGCGTGCTGGCGGCCGATCGCGGCGCCGAGGTCGAGCATCACGGCCTCCGCCATGATCAACCCGCCGCCCAGATCGAGGTTGGCGCGCATGCGCCCGGGGTCGACCTTCAGGCCGCGCATGATCTCGGCCAGCCGCGCCAGCATGTCGCCGGTGGCGATGCAGGCGAGCGCTTCGGCACTGTCCATCATGACACTGGTCGTGCGGTCGGCCTCGTGCTCCGTCGTCATGGCCTCCAGCGCCAGCGGCACCAAGGTGCGCACCTCGGCGGCGGCGGCGATGACGTCCTGGCAGAGCTTGGGGTTGCGCTTCTGCGGCATCGTCGAGCTGCCCACGGTGCCGGGCGGCACCGGCTCCTCGACCTCGCCGAACTCGGTCTTCATCAAGGTATAGATCTCGCGGCCGATCTTGCCGCTGGTGGCGGCGAGCAGGCCGAGCAGGCAGATGTTCTCCGCCAGGTGATCGCCCAGCGCACGCGACGGCACGGTCATCGAGCCGAAGCCGAGCAGGCGTCCGATCGCGGCCTGCACCGGCGGCCCCTGCTTGCCGAGCGAGGCCCAGGTGCCGGCGCCGCCGCCCAGCATGGCGACGAACAGGCGTGGCGCCGCCTGCCGGAAGCGCTCGACGTGGCGCAGCAGTTCGTCGATCCACACGGCGACCTTGTAGCCGAAGGTGGCGGGCACGGCGTGCTGGCCGTGCGTGCGGCCGGCCATCGGCATGTCGGCCGTGCGCTCGGCGAGCTCGGCCATCGCCGCCAGGATGTCGCCGATCTGGCGCAGGATGACGGCGTGGGCCTGGCGCAGCACCAGGAGGTCGCCGGTCTGGGTGATGTTCTGCGTCGTGGCGCCCCAATGGACCCAGCCGCCGTGCGGCTCGCCGACGACACGGCCGAGCTCCCACACCAGCGGCACCAGGGTGTGCCCGGTGCGGGCGAAGCCCTCGTCGATCTTCTCGCGGTCCATCAGCTCGAGCCGAGCCTTGGCCGCGATCGCCTCGGCCGCCGCCGCGGGAATGATGCCGAGCCCGGCCTGCGCATGGGCGAGCGCCGCCTCGACGTCGAGCCACGCCTGCCAGCGGTTCTCGAGCCGATAGAGCGCCCGCATCCCGGGATCCGAGACGCG
>CAZHQA010000496.1:0-1814 GCA_964533955.1 uncultured Reyranella sp.
ATCGCCAGGCTCGAGGCAGCCGAGCCCGTCGACTGCGCCGCAGCGCCCCTGCTGCGCGCGTCCCTCCTGCGCCTCGACCCCAACCGAAGCGTTCTCCTCCTCACCTTCCATGGGCTGATCGCCGACGGTTGGTCGATCGGCCGGTTGATGCAGGAGTTCCGTGCGGCGGCGACCGCGATCGACGCGGGCGCCACGCCCGATCCTTCGGAACCCGACCTGCAATTCGCCGACTATGCCCTGTGGCAGCACGAATTGCTGGCAAGCCATGCGCTCGACGCCTCGCGGGCCTATTGGCAGCGCTGCCTTCGTGACGCAACTGGCACGCGCGTCGTGGCCGACAAACCTTCCGCTATCGCCACGGGCGAGCACAGCGAGATCACGTCGATCCTTCTTCCCGACGTGCTGTTCAGGACGATCGAGGACTTCGCGCGCCGCCACAACGTGACGCTCTTCAGCCTTGCCGCGGCTTCCCTGGCGCTGATGCTCCATCGCCTCACCGGCGAGAAGGAAATCGTGTTCGGAACGCAGGTGGCCAATCGCGAAGAGCCGGAACTGGAGACGTTGATCGGGCCGGCCGTCAATGCCGTGACCCTGCGGCTGCCGGTCGAGCAGGCGAGCACGGCGAGCGATTTCGCCGTGGCGATCGCCGAGCGGGTGCGGGAGGCCCTGCAGCATCAGCGGCTGCCCTTCGAGATCGCGCTGGGCTTCAGCGCCGCGCGCGAGGCGCGGGCGCTGCATGCCATCAATCTCGTGGTGCAACGTTCCTACTCGGGCACCGCCGAGACCCAGGCGGGGCAGTCCGCCCCGTTCGGCCTGGTATCGCTGCCGTCGTATCCGTCAGGCACCCTGTGGGACCTCAATTTCTTCCTGATCGGCCGCGACGAAGGCTGGCGCCTGTCGTGCGACTTCGACGCCGACCTGTACGATGCCGCCACGGCGCGTCGCCTCGTCGAGGCCTGGCAGCGCTGCCTGGAGGTGGTGGTATCGGCGCCGGACGGGCGGCTCGCGGATTGCGCCGCCCTCGACGGGATCCGGCCGCGGCGACATGCCAGCCCGGTGCCGCCGACTGCCGCGCTCGCCTCCATCCCCCTGCACGACCCGACGCAGCAGGTGATCCGCTTCAACGAGGATGGCGCCAGGACGCCGTTGATCGTGCTCAACAACCGGTCGGTATATTTCCAGCTGGCCCGCAAGCTTGGCGCAGACCAGCCCGTGATCGACGTCCAGCTTTACCATCCGTCCGGTCCCCTCGAGCTGCCGGCGCTTCGCTTCGAGGAATACGGCGCCTATGCCGTGCGGCTGATCCGCTGGGCGCAGCCGCGCGGGCCCTACGTCCTCGGCGGACACTGCGTCTATGGCACCCTGGCCTTCGAGGCGGCGCGCCAGCTGCAGCGCGACGGCGAACGCGTCGACCTCGTAGTGCTGTTCGATAGCTGGGCGCCGGGCTATCGCGAGGCCATGCCACCGCGCGACCAGAGGCTGCGCCGGCATCGCCTGCGGCGACACGCCTACGCCAACCGGCTCCGGCAGTTCTGGCGCGGCGAGATCGGGCTCGACGACGTCGTGCGCAAGCCGCTCCTGCGGCGTCTCGGCCGCCTGGCGCCGGATCCTCCGCCGCCCCAGGTCGAGGGCCAGTGGTTCGATGAATATCTGCGCGTGGCGGCGGCCGACTATCGGCCCGGCGCGTTCAGCGGCGGCGACGTCGTCCTGTTCCGCAGCGCCGAAACTCTGCGCGGCCGGCTGTTCGACGATCTCATGGGCTGGGAGCCTCTGGTGCGGCGCGAGTTGCGCAAGGTCGAAGTGGCGAGCGGGCA
>CAZHQA010000497.1:0-1804 GCA_964533955.1 uncultured Reyranella sp.
CAGGCCGACAAGTACGGCGTGCCGCGCATCTGCTTCGTCAACAAGATGGACCGCACCGGTGCCAACTTCTGGCGCACCGTCGACATGATCAAGGATCGCCTCGGCAGCAAGCCGCTGGTCACCCAGATCCCGATCGGCCTCGAGGCCGACTACAAGGGCCTGATCGACCTGGTGTCCAACAAGGCGATCATCTGGCTGGAAGAGACGCTGGGCGCCAAGTTCGAGGTCGTCGAGATCCCCGCCGATCTCAAGGAACAAGCCACGGAATGGCGCCACAAGTTGCTCGAAATGGCCGTCGAGCAGGACGATACCGCACTCGAGAAGTACCTGGCCGGCGAAGAGCCCGACTACGACACGCTGATCAAGTGCATCCGCAAGGGCACGATCTCCTACGCCTTCGTTCCGGTGCTGTGCGGTTCGGCGTTCAAGAACAAGGGCGTGCAGCCCATGCTCGACGCCGTCGTGAACTACCTGCCGGCGCCGAGCGACGTCGCCGACGTCAAGGGCGTCAAGATGGGCACCGATGAGGCCATCACGCTGCCATCGAGCGACGACGCGCCGATGAGTGCGCTCGCCTTCAAGATCATGACCGATCCGTTCGTCGGTTCTCTGACCTTCGCGCGCGTCTATTCAGGCGTGCTCGAGTCGGCGAGCGGTGTGCTGAACAGCACCAAGGACCGCAAGGAGCGCATCGGCCGCATGCTGCTGATGCACGCGAACAACCGCGAAGACGTGAAGGAAGCTCGCGCCGGCGACATCATCGCCCTGGCCGGCCTCAAGAGCGTCACCACAGGCGACACGCTATGCGATCCGGATCATCCAGTGATCCTTGAGAAAATGGACTTTCCCGATCCGGTCATCGAGCTCGCGATCGAGCCGAAGTCGAAGGCCGACCAGGAGAAGCTCGGCCAGGCGCTCGGCCGGCTGGTGCAGGAGGACCCGACCTTCCGCGTCTCGACTGACCAGGAAACCGGCCAGACCGTCATCAAGGGCATGGGCGAGCTCCACCTCGAGATCAAGGTCGACATCCTCAAGCGCACCTACAAGGTCGACGCAAACGTCGGCGCTCCGCAGGTCGCCTACCGCGAGACGCTCGGCCGTCGCGCCGAGATCGACTACACCCACAAGAAGCAGTCGGGCGGCTCGGGCCAGTTCGCCCGCATCAAGCTGGTGTTCGAGCCGGGTGCGCCGGGCTCGGGCTACAGCTTCGAGAGCAAGGTCGTCGGCGGCTCGGTGCCGAAGGAATTCATTCCCGGCGTTGAAAAGGGACTGGCGGCCTCGCGCGAGACCGGCGTTCTCGCCGGCTTCCCGGTGATCGACTTCAAGGTCTCTCTGGTCGACGGCAACTATCACGACGTCGATTCGAGCGTGTTGGCCTTCGAGATCGCCGCCCGTGCGGCGTTCCGGGAAGGCCTGGCGAAGGCGCAGTGCAAGCTGCTCGAGCCGATCATGAAGGTCGAGGTGGTGACGCCCGACGATTACATGGGCGACTGCATCGGCGACTTGAACAGCCGCCGTGGCCAAATCCTCGGCATGGCGGCGCGCGGCAACGCGCAGGTCATCGATGCCATGGTGCCGCTCGCCAACATGTTCGGCTACGTGAACACGCTGCGCTCCATGACCCAGGGACGTGCAGCCTACACGATGACGTTCGATCACTACGCGCCTGTGCCGCAGGCCGTGGCGGACGAGGTCGTCGCCAAGCTGGCTGGCTAACGTTTGAACTGAGATCGATAGGCAAGGAAGACAACCATGACGAAGGCGAAATTCGAGCGGAATAAGCCGCACTGCAACATCGGGACGA
>CAZHQA010000498.1:0-1791 GCA_964533955.1 uncultured Reyranella sp.
CGGTCTGGGCGATCCGTGGTCAATACTGTGCGGGTTTCGCGCCGGAGGGCTATTTCATTGCCGGGGAGAACCCGCAGCCTACAAGTTTCGGCGCCGATGTGCATCGCCGGGACGGCCGAGGTGGCGCCAGTTACGCCGTATTCGGCGGCGGCCCGATGACCAGTCTGCCGGCGCTCGCCACGCCCGAGAGCGCGGTGGCTACCATAGTCAGCAACATGGGACAGACGCCGACGCGATTTGGCAACGCACAGCCGGTGGAGCCCGGCGTTATGGCCGTGCCCTTCCAGCAACCGGTTGCCAACGGTGTCGCGCTTTATCGAGTGCTTCCCGTGCCTGGTGGCTTCATCATCGTCCTTCGGGAGGCGATGGGTGCGCCCGATTTGTGGGCGCGCAGCGCTGCCGAATTGACCGCGGTGGCGAGATCATTGCGATGCAACGTTCCGACGGTACCTACCGCAGCGGATCCTCCTGCGCGCAACCTTCCTAGGTCTAGTAACCGCAGCTCGAGCGGCAACGAGGGGAACTCCCAGTACAATCCGTGGCTGGGCCGGGAGTACTACCACGACCGGCGAACTGGGCAGAACTTCTGGGTGAGCCCAAGCCAAGACTGGTCCGAGACGGGACCGGAGGGAGCCGGCTACTACATCCACAACGGCAACGACACAACCAAGCTGGATTCCGGATATTCACAGTAACAGGGAGAGGTGACAAAGCGCCATGTCGCAAGTCCCCTGGGTGGGCGGTATGCAGGACTCCAAATAGGGTGGTCATCCGACGCTCCAAAGAGCGCCGGTCGCTGGGAGGCAAACGATGTCGAGCAGCAGCAATCAGGGGCCGAAGCGAGGCAGCCCGCCAGGGCCGGAGCAGCCGGCCGGCGGAAAGCAAGACAACGCCACTGGCCGTGGGTTCCCCATGCTGGAGCCCGACGCTGCGCAGGCCAGACGGATCTACGAACAGATCGTGGCCGATCGCGGAAAAGCGCACGACTCTGTGCAGGCGATCCTGAAGGCATTGCAGCCAGCCATATTTGCGGATACGAAGCCGGCGCCGGCGGTCCCGGCGCACCCGCCGCCGGGACCGGCCTCCCCACCACCGTCCGCTGCCGGTCAAGCGGAGATCGCGGCGCTGGAATTGCAGACCTTTTCTCAGTTCACCACCGAGGCGCAGCAGAATCACGAAGCGCAACGCAAACTGATGGAAGCCAGACCCGCGTCTCCTTTGCCGGTCTTAGGCTATCCGACGTGGATGTTTCCGCCTCTTCCACCTCCTCCGCCGCCTCCGGCGTCCCCGGCGCAGCTCATGTCAGTCGCGCAGCTCCTAGAGCGGTGGTTGGCACGGTGTGACGCCTTTAACCAAGTGGCCGAGCGGCTACGTGCGGCGGGACGACCTGGGTTCGCCGAGCGTCTCCAGTTCGAGAAGGTCGACACCGCGCAGGCCTTGAAAATCGTCGTGGACATGGCGCGGTCGGCTGGCGCCACCCAGCAGGCGATCTGGCAGATCGCGTCGGACGCCCAGCGAGCCGTGACCGACACCCAACTCGCTATCAACGCTCGCCAGCAACAGGCGTTCGCCCAGGCCAACCAGGCCTTCGCGGACTATCAACAGGGAATCCGGCGGGTGATCTGTCCCGACTGCCAGAACAACTACTTCACGTCTCGATACTGCCGGACGTGCGGCGGCGCGGGCATGGTACTGGTCAAGGCCTGATCTGGCGCGGGCGACTCAGTGCGCCTTCCGGTTGCTGTTTCCCTGTCCGCCTGATTGGGTCGTCCCGTTCGACGAATTACCGCT
>CAZHQA010000499.1:0-1760 GCA_964533955.1 uncultured Reyranella sp.
CGACCGCCTTCATGGGCTACGTGCTGCCGTGGGGCCAGATGAGCTTCTGGGGCGCCACCGTCATCACCAACCTGTTCTCGGCCTTCCCGGTGGTCGGCGATCCGATCGTGACCTGGCTATGGGGCGGTTTCGCCGTCGACAACCCGACGCTCAACCGCTTCTTCGCGTTGCACTACCTGCTGCCGTTCATCATCGTGGCGGTGGTGGCGCTGCACGTCGTGGCGCTGCACGTGCACGGCTCGAACAATCCGCTCGGCATCGACCCCAAGGGGCCGCAGGACACCGTGCCGTTCCATCCCTACTACACGATCAAGGACGGCTTCGGGCTCACCGTGTTCCTGATCGTCTACGCCGCCTTCGTGTTCTTCATGCCGAACGCGCTCGGCGAGCCGGTCAACTACGTGCCGGCCAATCCGATGGTGACGCCGAACGAGATCGTGCCGGAATGGTACCTGCTGCCGTTCTACGCCATCCTGCGCGCCATTCCGGACAAGCTGGCGGGCGTCATCGCCATGTTCGGCTCGATCGGGCTGCTGTTCCTGCTGCCCTGGCTCGATACCAGCCGCGTGCGTTCCTGCACCTTCCGGCCGATCTACAGGTGGTTCGTGCCGCTCTTGGTGATCGACGTGGTGGTGCTGGGCTATTGCGGCGCTCATCCGCCCGAGGGCTACTTCGTGCCGCTCGCCCGCGTGGCGACGCTCTACTACTTCTTCCACTTCCTCATCCTGCTGCCCGTCCTGGGCAAGATCGAGAGGCCGCTGCCGATGCCGCCCAGCATTGCCGACGCCGTCCTCAGCAAGAAGGCGGGGTAAGCGCCATGCGTAAGCTGTTCGTCACCGGCGCCATCGCGCTCGCCGCCTTCTCGGCCGGCGCCATCGCCATCGCCGCCGAAACCGAGCCCGAGCTCAAGCACCAGCACTGGCACTTCACCGGGCCGTTCGGCACCTACGACCGCGCCTCGGCCCAGCGCGGCTTCCAGATCTACAAGGAAGTCTGCTCGGCCTGCCATACGCTGAACCTGCTCTACTATCGCAACCTGACCGAGCTCGGTCTGACCGAGGACCAGGTCAAGGGCATCGCCGCCGAGGTGCAGGTGCCCGACCTCAGCGACGACGGCCAGCCGATCGAGCGGCCGGGCCGTCCGTCCGACCATTTCAAGAAGCCGTTCCCCAACGAGCTCGCCGCCGCGGCGGCGAACGGCGGCAAGGCGCCGCCCGACCTCTCGGTGATCGTCAAGGCCCGCGAGGGCGGCGCCAACTACATCTATTCCCTGCTCACCGGCTACGTGCCCTTTGACAAGCTGACACCGGCCCAGATCAAGGAATTCGGCATCACGAAGGACGACAACTACAACACCTATTTCGTCCAAGGCGGACACAAGATCGCCATGCCGCCGCCGCTGTCGGACGACAAGGTGACGTACGTCGACGGCACGAAGGCGACGCTCGATCAGGAGGCGCGCGACATCACCGAGTTCCTGGCGTGGGCGTCGGAGCCGCATCTCGAGGCGCGCAACCGGACGGGCGTGCGGGTGATCCTGTTCCTGCTCGCCTTCGCCGGCCTGATGTACGCGCTGAAGCGCCAGGTCTGGGCCGACAAGCACTGACGGCCAGAGCGGCTTCATCTCGAATAGAATGCGCGGACCCCGCTGCCGAGACCAAATGGGCTTTTCGGTTCGGCTGATTCCAGCCGATCCGAAAACGCTCTAGGGTCTGTACTCAATAGGGATTCCCAGAGGCCGATCGATGTGATTCAAGCTT
>CAZHQA010000500.1:0-1740 GCA_964533955.1 uncultured Reyranella sp.
GGCCGATGTTGCCTTCCTGGATGAGATCGAGGAACTGCAGGCCGCGGTTGGTGTACTTCTTGGCGATCGAGATCACCAGGCGCAGGTTCGCCTCGATCATCTCCTTCTTGGCACGCATCATCTCGCGCTCGCCGTCCTGCACGGTCTTGACCATGCGGCGGTATTCGAAGATCGGCGCGCCGGCGTGGTCGGAGATGCCCTTGATCTCCTCACGGATCTTCTCGATCTCGCTCGCCCGCTTCTTGGCGAAGTCCTTCCAGCCCCTGCCCGACAGCTTGCCGACCTTGTCGAGCCAGTTCGGATCGATCTCATGGCTGAGGTAGTTGTCGAGGAACTCCTGGCGATTGATGCGGAAGCTCTCGGCCAGCCGCATCAGCTTGCCCTCCAGCATCATCAGCCGGCGGTTCAGGTCGTACAGTGAAAGCTTGAGCTGCTCGATGCGGTTGGCGTTGATGTGCACCGTGCGCACCAGTTCGACGATCTTCTTGCGGTGCTTTTCGTAGCTCTTCTCGAACTCCGCGCTGGGCTTCTGGCCGCGGCTGAGCGTCGACAGGCGCCGGTTCTGCACCTTCGACATCTCGATATAGACCTTGTAGATGCGCGTCAGCGTACGCAGCACCTCGGGCTTCAGCTTCTCTTCCAGCGCCGACAGCGACAGAGCGTTCTCGTCGTCATCCTCGCCGCCTTCGCTCGGTGCGCCTTCGACGGCCTCGCCGTTGGCCTGGGGCGGCGGCGGCGCCGGGCGGATGATCGGCTTGATGATGGCCGGGCGAGGCAGGGGCGTCGCGACTTCGGTCGACTTGGCCTCGCCGGGCGCGCCGCCCTGCGTGGCCTCGAGGTCGACCACGTCGCGCAGCAGCATGCGGCCTTCGTTGATCGCATCGCGCCACTCGAGCAGCGCGGTGATGGTCATCGGGCTTTCGCAGATGCCGCCGATCATCTTGTCCTGGCCGGCCTCGATGCGCTTGGCGATCTCGATCTCGCCCTCGCGGCTCAGCAGCTCGACGCTGCCCATCTCGCGCAGGTACATGCGCACCGGGTCGTCGGTGCGACCGAGCTCCTCGTCCTCTCCCGTCGCTTCGGCGGCGACCACGGCGGTCTTGGCAGGCTCCGCCGGGTTGGCCGGGGCGGGGGCTTCCTCCTGCTCCTCGGCTTCGACGACGTTGACGCCGGCTTCCGACAGCATGGCCATCGTGTCCTCGATCTGCTCGGAGGACACTTCGTCGGGCGGCAGCGCCGCGTTCAGCTCGTCGTAGGTGACGTAGCCGCGCTCCTTGCCCTTCTGGACGAGCTTCTTGAGCTCGGCTCCGAGGGTATCGAGGAGAGGGGCGTCAGGACCTTCGTCACGCGCCTCGGGTGTTTCGGGCTGGGATACGGCTGCGGTTTTGGTCGCCATTTCTTTTCCTGGACACTGCGACAAACGGGTCTATCGGCCGGTTTTGGCCGTGATTATGACTGCTAGAAGGGGGCGCGGGGCGGGCGGACCCACGAAATATATCCTTCTACTATATGGGGCGTAAGTTCAAGCGGCGATAGACCCCATGATTGAATAATGCGCACACCAGCTATCCCGTTCCGGGGTCGAGGCTCTCCCGGCGGATCCGCTCGAGGATGGCCTGAAGGCGCTGCAAATTCTCCTCATTCATGTCCTCGGCCAAGGCTTGCTCGGCCTGCTTGAGCTCTTCCGGCCCAGTGGTCAGGGCGGCCAGGTGGTGAGCGGCCCGCCGCCATTGTTCGACC
>CAZHQA010000501.1:0-1688 GCA_964533955.1 uncultured Reyranella sp.
CTGCTCGCCGTCCTCGCGCTTGCGAGCGCGGCCGCCGCCGCGCCGGCTCCGGCGCCGCCCGCCAACGACTTCTCGGCCTGCCAGGCGCGCTACAGCGCGATCGGCCTGCCGGCGATGAAGGCCGACTAGGAGGCCGACGGGTCGACGCCCATCGCGCTGTGCCGCCAGGGCTATGCCGTGCTGTTCGATCCCGAGACGCGCGATCCCTATTGGGTGATCGAGCGGCTGGAGCGCGACTGGCTGACCGGCAACGCCGTGCGCAAGGACAATTTCCTGGAGGATGCCGACGCCAACAGGATCCAGCCCAATGCCAGCGCCAAGCCGTCGGACTACAACGGCCAGCATTACGACCGCGGCCATCAGGCGCCGGCCGGCGACTTCAAGTCGAGCCAGGACATGACGAACAAAAGCTTCCTGATGACCAATATGGCGCCGCAGATCGGCATCGGCTTCAACCGCAACATCTGGAAGGACCTGGAGACCGATGTGCGCAGCTGGGTGGCCTGCGGCGGCATGACGGAGCTCTACGTCATCACCGGCCCGGTATTCGGCGACAACGAGAAATTCATCGGGCCCAGCAAGGACCGCAAGGTCCGCGTGCCGGACAAGTTCTTCAAGGTGATCTACGATCCGGTGGGGGGCCGCGCCCTCGGCATGCTCCTGCCCAACGCCAAGCTGAATTCGGCCGATCTTCCGAGCTATGCCGTGCCGATCAGCCAGATCGAGGAAGAAACCGGCATCACCTTCTTCCCCGCTCTGTCGCGGCGCCAGCAGAACGTGCTGAAGACCAGCGCCGGCAATCTGTGGCAGGCGGATGCGAGCTGCAGCAGCGCGGAGACCGGCGACTGAAGCCGCTTCAGTCGCGCGGGACGGCGGGGCCGGCTTCGGCCGACTTCGAGCCGACCCAGTCCATCAGGGCGAACAGCACGCCCGAGACGATGAACGTCATGTGCAGGCCGATCATCCAGCCCAGCCTTGCGCTGTCGACCGGTTCGCTGAAATCGCTGACCGTCATGAAGGCGCGCAGCAGCGAGATCGCGCTGATCGCGACGATCGAGCCGATCAGCTTCATCTTGAGGCCCGAGAAATCGAGCGTGCCCATCCAGTGCGGCCGGTCCTCGCTGTCGCCGGTGTCGATCTTGGAGACGAAATTCTCGTAGCCCGAGAAAACCACGATCAGCACCAGGTTGAGCCCCAGCGACAGGTCGATCAGCGACAGCACGGTGAGCAGGACCTCCTCGGTCTTCATGCCGAAGACATGCGGCGCCGCATCGACGATCTCCCCGACGAAGGCGATGAGCAGCATGACCAGCGACAGCACCAGCCCCAAATAAACCGGCGCCATCAGCCAGCGCGAGCTGAACAGCAGCGATTCGAGGGATCGTTCGAAGAGATTGCGCCGGTGCATGGAGGTTGTCCGCTGGTTGCGGACGAACTATGCCGGGATTCGCAGGTCGATTTCACCTTCGCGCCAAGGAAGGGACGGCACGTTCCGGAGCGTTATCGCTCTCAAATTGATGCCCCGCACACTTGGTGTCATGGCCCGCAGTCGCGGGCCATGACAGATTTGCCTGCATTTCCGGCTGGCGGTGCCGCCCGCGCGCTACTTCCCGCAGTCGTCGTCGTGCATGATGATCGTCTGTCCGTCGTGATGGAATTCGCCGGCCGCGGCCTGGTAGATCCGGGCC
>CAZHQA010000502.1:0-1190 GCA_964533955.1 uncultured Reyranella sp.
TTCCGCCCGCTCGGCGTCCAGGCGCAGCAGGGCCAGCTTGGGATCTTCCTTGCCACCCCTATACCAGGCAGCGATCCAGTGATTCCACAGCCTGTCGATAACCGCGCGGTCGGTATCGACGCTCAATCGCCCATGCACCGCGGCAAACAGGTCATGGCCTTTCGCGGTGAAGGTGGCGATGGCACGATCGTGCTGGCCAAGTTTCTGAACGAGCCCATTGTCCTTGGCCGTGAAGAACCAGATCGGGCCGCGGTCACCTTGCAGGACGGCGGTCATCGGCCGGGCATGCCCGTCCTCGACGCCGTCCAGCCCGATCATCATCGTCATGTCGGATTTGAGGGCCTTCCAGAAACGGGCCTCGAACTCCTGGGTCGTTGGCATAAGATGCTCCGCAATAGGGGTGATCATCGGAAAACCAAAGCGGCGGCCCGTTGTTCCGCCTCCGGCCCATATTCGCTGCCGGGAACCGGTCGCGCGCGCGATAAAAGCGTCGCCCACGCTGTCGAAGGCCGTCAGGCCTCTGGCGTATTGAAATCAGGCGGAAAACGGGCGAAGAGGCTCTAATCTGCAAATGCAAGCGGTTCGGAGTCGAAGGCCATGGCTGATTTTCCCAAAAAAGCAAAAGTCGTCATCGTCGGTGTAGGCGGCATTGTCGGCGCCTCGGTCGCCCACCACCTGGTGGAACGCGGCTGGGACGACATCGTCGGCCTCGATAAATCGAGCATCCCGACCGATATCGGCTCGACCGCGCACGCTTCCGACTTCTGCTACACCACCGCCCACGATTTCCTCTCCTGCTGGACGACGCTCTATTCGATCGATTTCTACGAGAAGCTCGGCCATTACAGCCGCGTCGGCGGCCTTGAGGTCGCCCGGGTCGGCGACGATGCGCGCATGGATGAGATCCGGCGCAAGGTGGCTTCCGCCAAGTCATTCGGCACGCGCTCGCGCCTGGTGGGCCCCGCCGAGATCAAAAAGAGATTTCCGCTCATCGAGGAGAAATTGGTGCACGGCGGGATGTGGGACCCCGATGCCGGTCTCGTCATCCCGCGCTCGCAGACCGTGGCCGGGAAGCTGGTCGATCGCGCTGAAGCCACCGGCAAGCTCAAAGCCTTCGCCAATACCCCGGTCAAATCGCTCGTGGTCGAGAAGGGGCGGATCAAGGGCGTGGTAACGGATCGCGGCACGAT
>CAZHQA010000502.1:1200-1663 GCA_964533955.1 uncultured Reyranella sp.
GCGTGACCTCGCGAGCGTGCACGACCTTGTGTACGACACGATCGAGGCCGACTATGTCGTCGTCTCGGCCGGCCTATGGGGCCGCCTGATCGCCGAGATGGCGGGTGAAGACCTGCCGGTCATGCCGGTCGACCATCCGCTGACCTTCTTCGGGCCGTATAACGAGTTTGCCGGCACCGGCAAGGAAATCGGCTGGCCGCTGCTGCGCGACCAGGGCAACTCCGCCTATATGCGCGACACGGGCGACCCCAAGACTGCCGAGGGCGGGCAGATCGAGTGGGGCTATTACGAGGAGAAGAATCCGCGCCTCTGCCATCCGCGTGACATCCTCGAAAAGCACGAGGCACGGCTGTCGCCATCGCAGCGCGACCTGCCGATGGAACAGATCATGGAGCCACTGGAACGGGCCATCGAGCTGACGCCGATCCTGGGCGAGCTCGGCTACAATGAAAGCCACTCCTTC
>CAZHQA010000503.1:0-1656 GCA_964533955.1 uncultured Reyranella sp.
CGCTGGCCGACCGGAATCCGCGCCGGCGCGGAGTTCAACTTCAACTCGCGTGCGTAAATGACCGGAATCGACGCCGCCGGCCTCCTGGCGCACTTGTTCATCAGCGTCGGCTCGACGTCTTACATCGGCTACGTCATCGCGCGCTGGATGCCGACGTGGCCGGGCGTGGCGCTGGCGACGGTCGTGGCGATCGCCGTCGGCGGGGCACTGGCGCTGGGCGCGATGTTCGCCCTTCTGTATGCGATCGAAGCATTCAAGGACGGACCCTGGAACTCCGGGCAGACGACTACCCGGATGTTGCAGATCGTCCTTCTCTGCGTTCTCGCCGCTCCCCTCGGCGCCTATCGGGGACGCAAGTCAAAGGCCACGACACCTCGGAGCGAGGCTTAGCGCGGGCGGTCACAGCCGCCGAATCTCCACAATGTCCCAGCACCATCCACGGCCGATGCGAAAGATGGGTACGATAGTGGTGGCGACGGCGGCCCTGTTGGCCGGCTGCGATCCGGTGACGATGGGCGTCACCGCGGGCGCGGGCCTCGCCGCCAACATGCTGTTCAGCGACAGCAAGATGACGCAGGTGGCACGCGAGGCCTATGTGCGCGCGCCGATCTGCTCGGCCCGGCCAAACGGCATCCCCAACGGGCACATCGTGCTGATCGTGCGCACGGTCGGCTGGTACGGCTATTACCCGCTACCCGATGGACGCAGTGTCGCCGCCGAGTCCGGCAAGAGCCTGGTGGTGGTCGAATACGAGATCGCCAATCCCGGCGATGACGATGTTCTGGTCAATCCGCAGCGCGCGCTGCTCACCGACGCCGACGGCAAGATCGCGCAGGAGATCGCCGGCAGCGGCGGCCTGCAGTCCGGAAAGGTGTCGCTCGACGACGACGCGCCGCTGCGCGGCGGAGCAAACTGGCAGATGCTCTCGGTGTTCGAGGTACCGGCCGGCGAGTACGCCCTGCTCGCCCCGAGCGGCCGCACGAGCCAGCAGGCCAATCCCCACCGATTGGCGGGCTGTCGCTTCCCGGGTCCCGTCGCACCGCGGTAGGCCGGCGCGCCCGACGCTCAGTCGGCGGTGGCGCCGCGCCCATGCATGACCGCTTCCTCGTCAGCACGCGGCACGACAGTGGCGTACTTTGAGCAGGCGAGCAGGATCACCGCGATACCGAGGTAGCTCACGACCATCGACGGCGTGCGGGCGATGCCGAGCGCCTCGGCATGAATCAGGCCGAAGAAGGTGAACACAGCTCCGGCGCAGGCGAACGCCGCCGCCTTGACGAAGTCGCGCTCGATGATGAACACGGTGATCGCCGCCAGCACGATGCCGGCAAGCGTCGCACCGCCGCCCAGGATCGACAGCCCCTCGTACAGCACGCCCTGCCCGTCGAGCTTGTCGAGGCCGAGCGCCGCAGCATTGGTGCCGGCGGCGCCCAGCGCGCCGTCGATCTGCGTCTTGCCCCATGCCGCGATCTGCGGCACCAGCGCCAGGACGATCGCCGGGGCATGGCGCATCGGCGTCTCCTGGAAGGCCTGCGAGCCGATCAGCATGCCGATGTAGAGCAGGATCGGCAGGATCGCGACCACCGGGATCACGGCCATCATCAGCGCGATGACGCCGAACCAGGCCAGCACGATCACCAGCACGCCGGTCGCGGC
>CAZHQA010000504.1:0-1647 GCA_964533955.1 uncultured Reyranella sp.
CTGTCATTGGGAGGAGGATATTTGCCGGTCCATTCGCCGCTAATGCGATTTCGTGCGACGTCAATGTAGCCTGCGTACACAAGGCGGTAGCCAGCCGAGCTGCTCGGGTAGAGTTTGCTGAACGTCACTATTGAACGCTTCACCGATCCCTGAATCTGAGTGCGCGTCATGTTTTCAACCATGTGACCACTGAGTTGATTTTGCGTGTGCTCAAACACGACCACAACGTTGTATCGGAATCCCTCTCCGGCAACATAGCCAGCCCAGGCTCCGCTAATGTCTTGCGGTTGTGCATCGACCACGATCGGGACGAAGGGCGCGCCTAGCGCGATCGAGGCCAGCAACATTCTTCGGCTCAGGGTCATCGCTATCCCCATTCGACCCCGCCGGGGTCCAGCAGGTGGCCTGCAAAGCTCCGGCGGTTCCTCAGCTCGCCAGCGTCCATCGGTTCTTCGGCGGCACGAAGCTCACGGGCGCGAGGGTGACCGGCGCGTAGCCCGCAATGTGCGACCTGTGACGCCCCGCGAATTTGTATCGCTATCGCGGCTTGATGCCGAGTCGATCTTGGGCCTCCGCCTGCCAGCGCCTCAGCCAGTAGCCGAGGAAACTCCAACCAGACTCAGCGGGCCGGAGGTCGCTCCAGCAAAAGGATCGAAGATCGCCGAACTCGCGACCGACCCCGAATCACGCCAGCACCGTTCCCCGCCGCCGCAGCAGCCGGCCTGGCAGCGCACCGGTGTGCTCGCCGCCGTCGATCACCACCGTGCCGTTGACGATCACCGTCCCGATGCCCGCCGGATACTGGTGCGGATCGTCGTAGGTCGACCGGTCGATGATCGTGGCGGGGTCGAACAGGACCACGTCGGCGGCCTGGCCTTCCCGCAGCAGGCCGCGGTCGGCCAGGCCGAGCGCCGCCGCCGCGCCGCCCGTCATCTTGGCGATCGCCTGGGGCAGGCTGAGCAGGCCGAGATCGCGGGCGTAGTGGCCGATCAGGCGCGGGAACGTGCCGTAGAAGCGCGGATGGGGCTTGCCCTGGCCGGTGATGCCGTAGGGCGCCAGGCACGTCCCGTCGGAGCCGACGAGCGTGGCCGGGTCGGCCGCGATGGTGCGCACGTCGTCCTCCGACATCGATCGCACGACGATGCGGGTCGCGCCCTTGTCGGCGATGATGATGTCGCACGCCGCGTCGAGCGGATCGCAGCGGCGCGCCCGCGCGATCTCCTCGATGGTCTGGCCGGGCTCGGCCGCGCCGTGCGGCGAGATGGCGATGCGGATGTCGGCCCACGAGTCGATCTGGCCGAAATTGTTGAAGCCGACTTCGGCGATCTTCTGGCGGATGCGCGAGCGGACATAGGGGTCGGCGAGGCGTTCCAACATGGCCGGAACGCCGCCTTCCTGCAGCCAGGTCGGCAGCAGGAAGCGCAGCGGGTTGGAGGCCCAGTCGTAGGGGTACTGGTCGCCATGGACGTCGACGCCGCGGGCGCGGGCGGCCTCGATCGCCGCCAGCAGGCGATCGGTCTGGCCCCAGCTGTCGGTGCCGCTCAGCTTCATGTGGGCGATCTGCACGTGGATGCCGCAGTGCTCGCCGATGTCGATGGCTTCGGCGACCGCCTCGTGCACGCCATGCGATTCGTCGCGGACGTGGGA
>CAZHQA010000505.1:0-1631 GCA_964533955.1 uncultured Reyranella sp.
CCGCCCTGCTTGTAGACCCAGTGGGCGGCGACGCCGCGCTCGGCCTGGTCCTGCATGTCCTCGGTGCGGATCTGGATCTCGATGCGCTGGCCGAGCGGCCCGATCACGCCGGTATGCAGCGAACGGTAGCCGTTGGGCTTGGGTACCGAGATGTAATCCTTGAAGCGCTGAGACAGCACCTGGTAGCGGCCGTGCAGCAGGCCGAGCGCCTGGTAGCACTGCGCCACGTCGGCGACGATGACGCGGAACGCCATGATGTCGGCCAGCTGCTCGAACGACACGTTCTTCTGCTGCATCTTGCGCCAGATCGAATAGGGCGTCTTCTCGCGCCCCGAGACCTGCGCCGTGAGGCCGCCGTCCTTCAGCGTCTCGACCAGCTCGGCCTCGACCTGCGGCACGATCTTGTCGCCCTTTTCCTTGAGATAGCCGAGGCGGGCCAGCACCGAGGCGCGCCCGTCGGGATTGAGGTCGGCGAAGGCCAGCTCCTCGAGCTCGCGCTTGACCCGCTCCATGCCGATGCGCGAGGCGAGCGGCGCATAGAGATCCATGGTTTCGAGCGCGATGCGCCGGCGTCGCGCCGGATCCTTGATGTGGTGCAGCGTCCGCATGTTGTGCAGGCGATCGGCGAGCTTCACGAGAAGCACGCGGATGTCGGACGACATGGCGAGAACCAGCTTGCGCAGGTTCTCCGCCTCCTTGGTGCTCTCCGACTGGACCTCGAGCCGCGACAGCTTGGTCACGCCGTCCACCAGGCGGGCGATCTCCTCGCCGAACATGCCGGCGATCTCGTCGCGCGTGGCGTCGGTATCCTCGATCGTGTCGTGCAGCAGCCCGGTGACGATGGAGGAGCTGTCGAGTTTCATCTCGGCCAGGATGCCCGCCACCTCGACGGGGTGGGAAAAGTAGGGATCGCCGGAAGCGCGCAGCTGGGTGCCGTGCTTGCGCAGGCCGTACACGTAGGCGCGATTCAGCATGTCCTCGTCCGCATGCGGATCGTAGGACTGGACCCTCTCAACGAGTTCGAACTGCCGAATCATCGCAATCGTCCATTATATGGGGACGATTGCGCTCACTCCACGATCAATGCGTATCAATAACTTCCCCTCGGCGGATCGGGCAGAGGGGAGGAGGATCGCTACTCGGTAACGTCGTCTTCCTCGGCCATCGGCAGGGCCTTGGGCTGGGCCGCCTCGGCGCCGCCCTGGGCCAGCGCCGCCGCCAGCTCCTGCTCGAGCTCGGCCATCTCGTTGACCTCCTCGGGCTTGTCGATGTCGGCGTGCTTCTGCATGCCCGAGATCAGCGAGTCCTTCAGGATGGACTGATCGAGCTTGGTCTCGGCGATCTCGCGCAGCGCGACCACCGGGTTCTTGTCGCGGTCCCGATCGACGGTGATCTGGGCACCGGCCGAGACGTCGCGCGCGCGCTGGGCGGCGTACATGACGAGCTCGAAGCGGTTGGGCACCTGCACAATGCAGTCTTCGACGGTGACACGGGCCATGGAGACCTCAGATTTCGCGGGAACGGCGGGTTATACGCGGCCCCATTCAAAAGACAAGGCCCTAAAAGGCAAGCCGTTCGGTCATTTGGTCCCCGGGCAGGCCGGCGATCAGGTGAGCGATCCTGGCTCCCGT
>CAZHQA010000506.1:0-1616 GCA_964533955.1 uncultured Reyranella sp.
TCGGCATCGTGAAGAAGAACGCGATCATGATGATCGACTTCGCGCTGGAGGCCGAGCGCCACGAGGGCAAGGCGCCGCAGGAGGCGATTCACCAGGCCTGTCTGCTGCGCTTCCGGCCGATCCTGATGACAACCATTGCCGCCCTGGTCGGCGCGCTGCCGTTGATGCTCGGCACCGGCACCGGCTCGGAGCTGCGCCATCCGCTCGGCCTCACCATCGTGGGCGGCCTGATCGTCAGCCAGATGCTGACGCTCTTCACCACCCCGGTGATCTACCTCGCCTTCGATCGCATCGGCCGGCGCATCCGTGGCGTGCCGCTCGACACCCCGCTCTATCCGCTGCCGCCGGCGAGCCCAACGCCGGAGGGGCAGGAAAGCCCGCAGCCGCGATGAACCTGTCGGCGCCCTTCATCGCGCGGCCGGTCGCGACCACGCTGCTCACCGCCGGCATCCTGCTGGCCGGCCTGCTGGGCTTCCTCAAGCTGCCGGTATCGCCGCTGCCCAAGGTCGATTTCCCGACCATCCAGGTCCAGGCCTCCCTGCCCGGCGCCTCGCCCGACACGGTCTCGACCAGCGTGACCACGCCGCTCGAGCGCCGGCTGGGCGCGATCGCCGGCGTGACCGAGATCACCTCGACCAGCACCGTCGGCAACTCGCGCATCACCCTGCAGTTCGACCTGTCGCGCAACATCGATGGCGCGGCGCGCGACGTGCAGGCTGCCATCAACGCGGCCCGCGCCGACCTGCCGGCCGATCTGCGCAGCAATCCGGTCTATCGCAAGATAAATCCGGCCGACGCGCCCGCCCTGGTGCTCGCGCTCACCTCGGACACGATCGGCCAGGGCCGTCTCTACGATGCCGCGTCCAACGTCCTCCAGCAGAAGCTTTCGCAGGTCAACGGCGTGGGCCAGGTGGCGCTGGGCGGCAGTTCGCTGCCGGCCGTGCGAGTCGAGGTCAATCCCAACACCTTGTCCAAGTACCGGATCGGCCTGGAAAGCGTGCGGGCCGCTCTGGCGGCGGCCAACGCCAATACGCCCAAGGGCGCCCTCGAGGTGAACGACCAGCGCTGGCAGATCTACACCAACGACCAGGCGCGCACCGCGGCGGAATACAAGGACCTGATCATCGCCTGGCGCAACGGATCGCCGGTGCGGCTGAGCGACGTCGCCGAGGTGATCGACGCCACCGAGGACATCCGCAACGAGGGCCAGGCCAACGGCAAGCGCTCGGTGCTGGTGATCATCTACCTGCAGCCCGACGCCAACATCATCGAGACCGTCGACACCATCAAGGAACTGCTGCCCGAGCTGCAAGCGGCGCTGCCCAACGATGTCGACGTGACGCTGGCGGCCGACCGCACCACCACGATCCGCGCCTCGCTGAAGGAAGTGGAACGCGCGCTGACCATCAGCGTCATCCTGGTGGTGCTGGTGACCTTCGTCTTCCTGCGCTCGGTGCGGGCCGGCTTGGTGCCGTCGGTTGCGGTGCCGGTGTCGCTGATCGGCACCTTCGGCGTGATGTACCTGATGGGCTACAGCCTCAACAACCTGTCGCTGATGGCCATGACCATCGCGGCGGGCTTCGTGGTCGACGACGCCATCATCGTGCTGGAGAACG
>CAZHQA010000507.1:0-1614 GCA_964533955.1 uncultured Reyranella sp.
CGGCTGAACGGCGATCCGTGGCGGCGTGGCGCATCCGGCCACGAGGAAAAGCGCCCACCCCAGCAACAGGCTCGACCGCAGGCGTCTTGAGGCATTGTCCATTGTCTTTCTACGCGTCGGTAGCCGAACGGGATCACCACCGTTCTGCCTGGCGCCGACGTGGCCGCCGATCTCATCGAACCCATCGCGGCCACCTAGGATCGCGCCGCATTCGCAACGTCGTTCCGCAATTCTGAGGCGCCGATCCGGAATCCGCGCAGGAAGTGGCCGATGAATCCCTTGGCATTGTGGGGCGAAAGGCATCCGCGGCATCGGCCTTTGAGTCGCGTTGCGACCCATCGTGTCGGCATATCCAGGATGGCCAGTCTGCAGGACCGTGTCTCGGAGAAGGAACACACCGACGATCTGTGAGTCCGAGTGCCCCGAGCGAGAGCGAGGCGAATGTAGAGGCCAGCGAAGGCCTGTGTCACTGTTCCGCTGGTCGTTGGCGAACGTCATCATCAATGGTGTTGACTGCCGTTATCGGCAGGGACGGACCCCGGCATTCGCGGGGGCCCCGACAGGAAACGCAGCGCCGCCAGGAGGAAACCATGAAGACGCGCATCACCGAGATGCTTGGCATCGAGCATCCCATCATCCAGGGCGGCATGCACTATGTCGGGTTCGCCGAGCTCGCCGCCGCGGTCTCGAATGCCGGCGGCCTCGGTATCATCACCGGCCTGACCCAGAAATCGGCCAAGGATCTCGCCAACGAGATCGCCAAGTGCCGCAAGATGACGTCGAAGCCGTTCGGCGTGAACCTGACGTTCCTGCCCACCGTCAACGCACCCGACTATCCCGGCTACATCAGCGCCATCATCGACGGCGGCGTGACGGTGGTCGAGACGGCAGGCCGCAATCCCGAGCAGCACCTGCCGAGACTCAAGGACGCCGGCATCAAGGTCATCCACAAATGCACCTCGGTCCGCCATTCGCTCAAGGCCGAGTCGATCGGCTGCGATGCCGTCAGCGTCGACGGCTTCGAATGCGGCGGCCATCCCGGCGAGGACGACGTGCCCAACATGATCCTGCTGCCGCGCGCCGCCGACGAGCTGAAGATCCCCTTCGTCTCCTCCGGCGGCATGGCCGATGCGCGCAGCCTCGTCGCCTCGCTGGCGATGGGCGCCGAAGGCATGAACATGGGCACGCGCTTCATGGCCACCAAGGAAGCGCCGATCCACGACAACGTGAAGCGCGCCATCGTGGCGGCGAGCGAACTCGACACCCGCCTCGTCATGCGGCCGCTGCGCAACACCGAACGCGTCCTCAACAACGCGGCGACCGAACGCCTGCTCGACAAGGAGAAGAAGCTGGGCGCCGGTCTGAAATTCCAGGACATCATGGCGGAAGTGGCCGGCGTCTATCCCAGGATCATGATCGAGGGCGAGATGGATGCCGGCGTGTGGTCGTGCGGCATGGTCGCCGGCCTGATCCACGACATCCCGACCTGCAAGGAGCTGATCGATCGCATCATGCGCGAGGCCGAAGCCCTGATCCGCCAGCGCCTCGAGGGCATGCTGGGCGGCAGATTGGCCGCCTGATCCACTGCGACGGCGTTTTTGGCGGCAACGCCCT
>CAZHQA010000508.1:0-1607 GCA_964533955.1 uncultured Reyranella sp.
GCGAAGTGGTTTTGAATCGTGGCGTCGCGTTGTGTCTTGCAATTTTCATGGCAGCGGCGGGAACTGTGTCGGCGCAGCCCTCGTCGATCGGCAGCGAGCCAGCCGGCCCGCCGCCCAAGGACTGGACTTTCGACATCGGCCCGGGCGTCGTCGTGGCACCCTGGTTCGAAGGCTCCGCCAACTATCGTGTTCTGCCCATTCCCAATCTCGATCTCCGCTACCAGCGCGACAAGTTCTTCGTGTCGGCACGCGATGGCGTCGGTGCCACGCTTCTGGACCTCGGGGGATTCAAGGCGGGACCGGTCCTGCGCTACCATTTCCCCCGCAACGAAGGCGACGGCGGCTACCTGTTCGGCATGGGCAACGTGCCATTCACGGTCGAGGGTGGCGGATTCCTGCGCTACGACCAGCCTTACCTTGCCGCCAAGGTGGAGTTGCGGCGCGGGCTGGGCGGCAGCAATGGCCTCATCTTCGATGCCCTGATCGACGGCAAAGTACGGCTCGGCCCCACTGTTTTCCTGTCGGCCGGTCCGCGGCTTTCCGTGACTGACAGCACCTACAACCAGGCTTATTTCGGCGTGAATGCCAGCCAGGCAGTCAACTCGGGCTATGCCCAGTATTATCCCGGCGATGGCCTGCGCAGCGTCGGCGCCGGTGCGAGCGCCGTCTGGCGAGTCACCGGCAATCTCACGCTTGTAGCGTTCGGCAGCTACAACTACCTGGCCGACGTTGCCGGCAGTTCGCCAATCGTCACAGGGCCCGGCGGCTCGCGTAACCAGTACATCGTCGGCAGCGCCCTCTCCTGGCGCTTCGAATTCTAGGGCCCGCGGCGCTCCGGGATATCTCGAGTCCTGCGGACCGCAAATTCAATCCCTTTGCTTGCGAGGAGAGGCGGGATGATCGCCGTCGTTGTCTGTTCTGCCGCGGTGACGCTGGCGCTGGCCATGACGGGCGCGTGGGCCGTGCAGCTTCGGACGGGCCAGTCCGGCTGGATCGATGCGATCTGGTCGTTCGCCGTGGGCGGAGTAGGCGCCGCTGGAGCTCTTGCGCCGATTGCGGGAGAGGACCGGCTGACGGCGCGGCAGATGCTGGTCGCCGTCTGCGTGCTCGCCTGGTCGGTGCGACTCGGGCTTCATATCGTGCGGCGCACGCTGCGAGGCGGCGATGACCCGCGCTACAAGGCCTTGCGCGAGGAATGGGGTGCGAACTTCGTCTTTCGCCTGTTCCTTTTCCTGCAGGTCCAGGCGGTGGCGGCGTTCGTGCTGGTGATTTGCGTTCTCGCTGCCGCTCGCAACATCGCGCCGCTCGGCTGGGGCGACGCGCTTGGTCTCGCAATTCTGGCCATTGCGGTTCTCGGCGAAGCCGCCGCCGACGCGCAGCTGGCCCGATTTGCGCGATCGCCTGGAGCGAAAGGCGCGGTTTGCCAGATCGGCCTGTGGCGTTACTCGCGCCATCCCAACTATTTCTTCGAGTGGCTGGCATGGCTGTCCTATCCCGTAATCGCGATCGGCCTGCCCGCCGACAACCCCCGCGGACTGATCGCGCTCGCCGGTCCGGCGATGATCTACTGGCTGCTGGTTCACGTGTCGGGCATTCCGCCGCTCGAG
>CAZHQA010000509.1:0-1602 GCA_964533955.1 uncultured Reyranella sp.
GGCAACACTGATCGAAACACCACGCTGCGGACTTCAACCGGGGCTTGAGTGAACAAGAGCGCAAGCGGGCCGCACAGAGCCTGCCGCGCAGGAGGAACGACCGATGAGCACGACCACGGCCAATGGGGCGGGTGGGCTGCCCGACGCGCCTTCGTACCAGCCGGCAAGCGCCGGCCCGCTCGAACGTAAGCACATGCGGTACGCGAACTATCGCGCGGTCGCGACCGAGAACCAGGTCACCCCGACGCACCGGCACATCGCCGTCGCCAACGGACTGGGCTGGGGCTTCGACGGCATGGACGGCGTCATTTTCGCGTTGGTGTCGCCGCTGATCATCAAGGACTTCGCGCTGACCGTGCCGGAGTACCGCACGGGATTGCAGATCTCGCTCTTCATCGGCATCGCCGGTCTCTATTTCTGGCCATGGCTGTCCGACCGCTACGGACGGCGCACTCTGCTCGCCATCAACATTGCCCTGTTCTCGCTGCTGATGCCGGTCGTCGCCCTGTCGCCGACCTTCTCGGTGTTCGTGATCGCGCGCTCGCTCGTCGGATTCGCGCTCAACGGCGAATGGTCGCTGGGCTCGATGCTGGTGGCGGAGACATGGCCCGCGCGCCTGCGCGGCCGGGTCATCAGCATCAACCGCGCGGCGTGGTGCTTCGGCGCTTCGCTGGCGGGAGCGATCACCGGCATCGCCGCCGCGAACTGGGGCTGGCGGACGGCCGTCATGGTCCCCGGCGTCATCGCCTTGCTGGCCATCTACGTGCGCGCAACCTGTCCCGAATCGCCCTACTGGGTGCGTGCCCAGGACCGCCGCACGCGCGTGCGCACGGCGCTGCGGCAGGCCGAACCGGTCAGCGAGGAGGACCGTGCGTGGTTCCTCAAGGCCGACAAGGTCGGGATCCGCCAGGTATTCATGCGCGACACGCTGCCCTCGACGTTCGTCGCGCTGTTCGTCGCCTGCTGCAGCACCTGCATCTTCGGCACCGTTGGCGCCTGGATGCCTCTTTATCTCGCCACCGAGAAGCACTGGTCGACGGCGGAATACAGCGCCTTCTACGTCTCCTGGGGGATCGTCGGGTTCTTCGGCCTGTGGTTCGCCGGCTGGCTCGCCGATCGCGTGGGCCGCCGCGCCGGCTTCATCGTCACCTTGCTCGAGGGCGCCGCCTTCCTCATCGCCTGGATCTACAGCGAGAGTCATCTGCTGCTGTGGATCTTCGGCCTGGCGTGGAGTTTTGGCTTTCTGGGCTTCTGGGGACCGAGCACCGTGCTCACCGCGGAGATCTTTCCGACCCGCGCCCGCGGCGTCGCCAACGGCGTCGTCTGGGCGATCGCCTACTTCGTCGGCTTCGTGCTGTGGCCGTTCGTGACGGTGGCGCTCCAGCAGGCGACCGGCTCCTTCAAGCTCGCCTTCCTCTGCATCCCGGCGTTCATGGTGATGATGGCGATCGGCGTCTGGCTCCTGGTACCCGAGCATGCCGGCAAGGAGCTGAACGAGATCAGTGTCTGACCTCGCGAGGAAAGATCATCGCCTTCCTCAATATCCGACGTTCGGCCGCAGATACTTCTCCGCCAGCTCCAGAGGAATCCCCCGTCGCCGGG
>CAZHQA010000510.1:0-1583 GCA_964533955.1 uncultured Reyranella sp.
AGCCGGCTTCCGCATCGGCCGAACAAATAGGTCAGTCGGCTCCGCGGTGCGCGGCAGCAACAGGGCATCGCACGCCACCTGGGCGACGTCCTCGGGTTGCAGCAGCAACTCGGGTCGATAAGGCAGCCCCTCAATCTCGCAGCGTTGTCGCTCACGCGCCGTCGCCGTTCGACCTGGCATGAGGGAAATCACGCGGACCCCGAATCCATTGACCTCGTCCCGCAAGCTGTCGGCGAGCGCCTTGAGGGCGGTCTGCACCGCCGCGTGCACGCCCCGGCCGGCAGTATTCGACGCCCTGATGACGCTCGAGTTGATGAACAGGACCTGTCCGCGCCTGGACTTGAGCAACGGCATCGCTGCCTGAGTCAGGGCGTAGGTCGACCGTACATTGATTGCCATCGCTTGGTCGAAATCCGCCAGATTCACCTGCTCCATTGTTCCGGGCACCATGATGCCCGCGCAGTTCACGAGAATGTCGAGACCGGAGATGCGCGGCGACAGGGCAGCGAGCATTCCACCGATCGCCTCGGGCGCCGAAATGTCCACGGCGAACGCAAAGGCGCCCGAGCCGGCCAATCTCACGGTTTCGTTCAGCTCCGACTGGGTGCGCGATACGCACAACACCGTCGCCCCCAACCCTGCCAGACGCCTGGCAATCGCCCGGCCGATTCCACGGCCTGCGCCGGTGACCAAGGCACCGTGGCCATTCAGCGAGCGCGATGCGAGTTCAGTCATTGCTTGCCTACCCCGAGACTCGGCCACACGTGGCGCGGTGAAGGCCATTGGCGTGCGCCCGCAAGCGGGCGCACCCGCGTTCAGGCGGCTGCCGCGACGATAAGAGCTGGCTCAGTTGTCTCACGTGGTCCGGCGGATCGGCGGCCGGAATAGCCACCCGGATTCTCACCGGGCTCCAAACTCTTGTGCACATACGAACCCAAGTCGCTCCAGCGAGCAAGGCCCAATGAATCTTGTCACGAAATTATTGCGGGCCACGACCAGGAAGCGCACTGAGCCGCGCAAAAGCCGTTCCATTTCCCCGGTGATTGGACATAGGGAACCCGATCCGCCGCCCATGTGCCGCATCGTCATTCTCGACCGCCGTGGCCCGCAGCGTCGCGGCCAGTCCTGAGCGAAAGCGGGTCTAAGCTTGGTCGCGCAGGACAACGGTCAACAGCGAGCTGTGGACTTCAAGATGGCCGTTGTAGTTGATGAAGCCCAGCTTCCTGAACTTGTTCATGAAATGGCTGACGCGCGATCGCGTCGTGCCGATGATCTCGGCCAGCGTCTCCTGGCTGATCGGCGTGGTGATCGGCTGAGGGCCGCCTTCTTTGCCGAAGTTCGCGAGCAGCAGCAATGTCCGCGCCAGGCGCTTTTCGCTCGAGTTGAAGAGCTGATCGACCAGGTCTTCCTCGACACGGCTGTTGCGGGCCAACAGAAAGGTCGTGAACAACCGGGCGAAATCAGGTTCGTCGCGAAGGACGCGGACCATCTCTGTTTTGATGACTCGCGTCACGTCGCTGTCAGTCATCGCCCTGGCCGTCGCCAGGCGCAGCGTCTGTCCGATAAGGCAGCCCTCGCCGAAG
>CAZHQA010000511.1:0-1571 GCA_964533955.1 uncultured Reyranella sp.
GGACCACCATAGTAGGGGCGTCCTGAACGGGAGACCATGACATGACCCGCCCCCTGCCCACCTGGCGTTCGCTGCTGTTCGTGCCGGTGACTTCGGAACGCTTCCTGGCCAAGGCGCACGAACGCGGCGCCGACGCCATCATCCTCGACCTCGAGGATTCCATCCTGCCGGTGCACAAGGCCGACGCGCGGGCCGCCGTCGCAGCCGCCGTGCCGCGCGTCGCCCAGCGCGGCGCCGACGTCGTGGTGCGCATCAACCGGCCGCTCGAGCTCGCCGTGCCCGACATCGCCACCGCGGTGGGCCCGGGCGTGGCGGCGCTGATGCTGCCCAAGGTCATGGGGCCCGAGCACGTCCGGCTGCTCGCCGAGTTGGTGACGGCGCGGGAGGAGGCGCTGGGAATGGAGGTCGGCCATACCCGCTTCCTGGCGCTGATCGAATCGCCCGCGGCCCTGCCGCACCTCTACGCCATCGCCGCCGAACCGCGCATGGCCGGCATGTCGGTCGGCGGCGAGGACATGGCGACCGAGCTCGGGGCGCTGCCGTCGGCCGACAGCATGTACGTGTACGCCATGATGGGGCTGGCGGCCTGCCGCACCGCCGGGATCCTGCCGATGGGCTCGATGGGACAGCTCGCCAAGATCGACGATCTCGAGTCCTACCGGTCCGGGCTGAAGCGCGGGCGGGCATTGGGCTTCACCACGGCCTCCTGCATCCATCCGGTGCACGTGCCGATCATCAATGAGGAGTACGGCGCCGCACCCGAGGAGATCGATCGCGCCCGCCGGCTGATTGCCGCCTTCGAGGCGAGCGGCGCCGGCGCGGTCGCTTTCGAGGGCAGCATGGTCGACCTGCCGGTCGTCGAGCGTGCCCGGCGATTGCTGCAGCGCGCCGCCGGCTGGAAGAACGGACCGAAATGAGGATCGCCCGGCGACGTCTGCTGGCTGCCGGACTGACTATTCTCCGTAGGACTTTGCGAGTTCGACGTACCACGCCGTCACCTGCTTGAAGTTCTCGTAGTCCTTCTCGGTGAGTTCGCGGAGTTTCCGGGCCGGGTTGCCTGCCCAAAGCTCGCCCTTGGGCACGATCTTGCGCGGCATGACGACCGCTCCTGCAGCAACCATGGCCCCGCTCTCGACCACCGCACCGTCGAGCACGCTGGAGTGCATGCCGACGAAGGCGCCATCCTTCACCTCGCACGCATGGAGCAGCGCCATGTGCCCGACGGTGACGTTATTGCCGACGATCGTCATCAGGCCGCGGCGTGCGACGTGCACGACCGTGCCGTCCTGGAGATTGGAGTTTTCGCCGATCCGGATGCCGGGCCCGTCGCCGCGCAGGATCACGCCGAACCAGATGCTGGCGTCGGCGCCGATCTCGACGTCGCCGATCAAGGTCGCGTTGGAGGCGATGAACGCCGACGACGCGACCCTGGGTACCAGTCCCTTGTGGGGGACGATGAGGCCGGACAAATCCGGCTGTCTTAGCGCTTCGAGAACTGGAAGCGGCGGCGGGCGCCGGCGCGGCCGTACTTCTTGCGCTCGACCACGCGGCTGTCGCGGGTCAGGAAGCCG
>CAZHQA010000512.1:0-1565 GCA_964533955.1 uncultured Reyranella sp.
ATGTACCACGGCGCCATTGGGGCCGGCGCCGGAGATGGTGTCGAAGGAGAGATCGCGCAGCTTGCCCGTCTCCTGGCGCAGCGCCTGCAGCCGGTCGGAGACCTCGATCTCGCGCAGCTTGCCGCTGCCCGATTCGCGCCCCAGCCACGACAGGAACCTGGTGACCGCCGCGCCGTCGCGGCGATGGGCGGCGCGGATGCCGTCGAGCTCGACGACGTTCTTGCAGGCCTTGGGCAGCGCCACGGGATCGGCGTCGCGGATCAGGGTGACGCCGGCCGCCTGCAGGCGGGTCGCCGCCCACCACGGCGCGGTCGAGCTCTCGAGCAGCACGCGCTTGCCGGTCCTGCCCAGCATGTCGAGCGCGGCGCCGAGCTCGCCGGCCGGGGCCAGGGTCACGGCATTGCCCATCCAGGCGAGCGTCCGATCGGGGATCTTGCGACGATCCATGAAGAGATCGACATGGCCGTCGCGGTGCAACAGGGCGAAGCCCAGCGCGAACGGCGTGCGCGGCACGTCGCCGCCGCGGACGTTCAACAGCCAGGCGATCGAATCGGGCTGCGTCAGCAGGGCGACGTCCGCCCCCTTGGCGGCGAGGCTGTCGCCGATCCGCTTGCGGCGCGCCTCGCTGGTCTCGCCGGCGAACTCCACCGGATGCGGCAGCACCGGCGCGAGCGGCGGGGCGGGGCGGTTGCGCCACACCGCGTCGACCGGATTGGACTCGACGGGCACGAAGCTGCCGCCGGCCCGTTCGGCGGCGCGGGCGAAGCGATCGTAGCCGTCGACCGTCTGCAGCCAGGGATCGAAGCCGAGCTTGCCGCCCTTGGCCAGGTTCTCGGCGATCCAGGCCTCGGGCGACTGCTCGGGCACCTGGTGCGGCACGAAGGCCCGCATGTCGACCTGGGATCGCACGGCGAGGGTGTAGCGGCCGTCGATGAAGATCGCCGCCTTGTCGGCCAGCACGATGGCAAGGCCGGCCGAGCCGGTGAAACCGGTCAGCCAGGCCAGCCGCTGCGAATGACGGGCCACGTACTCGCCCTGATGCTCGTCGGCGCGCGGCACCACGAAGCCGTCGAGGCCACGCCGTCCCAGCTCGTCGCGGAGGGCGGCCAGGCGATCGGCGGGCGCCGGCGACTGGCCGAGGCCGCCGTTCGCCCGGGCGAGCTCCGCCCGCCAGGCATCCAGTGCCCTGGTCAATTCGGCGTCTGCCGCGGGATCGACCAGTTCGACCCATTCGGGGCCGGCCAGGCCCTCCGGGGCGGCCGCGACGCCGCGCATCAGCGAATCGAGGGCGGCCGGGTCGGGGTCGCGTCCGCGCTGCCGCAGGAGATGGAGGACGTCGTCGGGAGCTGAACTCATCGCGCGCTCGAGGGGGCTCTCTTGGGGGGTGCGGCCGACCCTACGCGTCGCCCGAATGTCAGGCAATCTGCGCAATTTCCTGTCGTTTGCATCTGCGAAATGCCCAACATTTGCTCCCCATGCATTCAGTGCATATCAGGAAGTCGGACCTTGGTATTATTGTGGTAACTCAAGGACCTATATTTGCTTTGTGCAACCGCAGCATTCGC
>CAZHQA010000513.1:0-1557 GCA_964533955.1 uncultured Reyranella sp.
GCTCGCCGTCGATGCGGATCGGATTGGCGATCACCCGCAACTCGCCCTTCGCCGGATGCGCCACGGCCGACACCATGCCAGTGGCGCGCGCGAAATCACTGTCGAGCGCCTGGTCGAGGCGATAGACGGGCGCAGCGGGGAGCAGGCCGCTGAACTGTTCGAGCCATTCCCCGGTCGTGCGCGTACGGAAGATCGGATCGAGCGCCTCGTCGAGCGCGGCACGGTTCTTCGCGCGCGTGTTCGGGTCGGGAAAGCGCGGATCGCCGACGAGATCGCCGCGTCCCATGACCTGGCAGAGCGACAGCCAGAATTTCTGCGTCATGCACATGACGAAGATCCAGCCGTCCTTGGTCGGATAGGTCTGCACCGGCGACAGCGAGAGGTGCGCGCTGCGCGGCACCCGAGGCGAGACATCGCCTTCGTTGAGATACCACGAGCCCGGGTAGGTGAGCTGATGCATGGCGACGTCATAGAGACAGGTGTCTACATCGCAGCCCTGCCCCGTCGTCTTGGCGCGCAGCAGGCAGGCCAGCAGCCCGACCGTGCCGGTCAGCCCGCTCATGCTGTCGATCAGCGACACGCCGACCCGCGTCGGCGCTCCGTCGGGATCGCCCGTAAGCTCCATCAGGCCGGCCTCGGCCTGCATCAGGAAGTCGTAGCCCGGCCAATCCTTGCGCTCGTTGAACCGGCCATAGGCGGAGATGTGCAGGCAGACGATCGACGGCTTCAGGGGCGCGAGGCTCGCATAGTCGAGGCCGAGCTTGCCGGGCTGGGTGCCGCGCATGTTGTTCACGACGCAATCGGCCGACTTCACCAGCGCCTCGAAGGCCGCGCGCCCCTCCGAGGACTTCAGGTCGAGAGTCACGCTCTTCTTGCCGAGGTTCCAGGCCTGGAAATATTCGCTGTCGTCCTTGCCGAGCCTGTAGGGCCCGACCTGGCGGGACGGATCGCCCTCGGGGGCCTCGACCTTGATCACCTCGGCGCCCAGCTCGGCCATGAACATGGTCCCGTAGGGGCCGGCGCCGAACTGTTCGAGGGTCAGCACGCGGATGCCCGCCAGTGGTTTCGACGAGGTGGGCTTGTCCGTCATGTCGAGGCGCTCCGGCGCACCCACTGGCGGGCAATGATCAGGCGCTGCATCTCGTTGGTCCCTTCGCCAATGCAGGTCAGGGGCGCGTCGCGATAGAGCCGCTCGATGTCGTATTCCTTCGAGTAGCCATAGGCGCCGTGGATGCGCATCGATTCGGTGCTGTTCTCCAGCGCCGCTTCCGAGGCGAAGTACTTGGCCATGCCGGCCTCCATGTCGCAGCGGTCGCCGCGATCGAAGGCCTGCGCGGCATCGAGCGTCAGCAGCCGCGCCGCCCGCGCGCGCGTCGCCATCTCGCCGATCTTCAGCGCGATCGCCTGGTGCTCGATGATCGGCTTGCCGAAGGTCTGGCGCAGCTGGGCGTAGTCGCTCGCGAGCCTGAGGGCACCTTCGGCGATGCCCACCCCGCGCGCCGCGACGTTGATGCGGCCGAGCTCGAGGCCGCCGGCCACCTGGGTGAAGCCGCGGCC
>CAZHQA010000514.1:0-1551 GCA_964533955.1 uncultured Reyranella sp.
CACGAACAGCGTCGGGATCATGATCAGGATGCGGCGTGCGACGTAGTTCAGCATCAGACCGACCCCTCATCCTCTCTAGGTAAGGAGAGGGGGAATCGACGTGCGTCACCCCCTCTCCCCGCCTCTCCCCCTGGCGGGGGAGAGGAGAAAAAGGTGTGTCGCCGCGCAACGTCGATCATCATGCCGCCTCCTTGCCCCAGCCGGCGGCTCGGTCGACACGGACATAGTGGCCTGCCTCGACCTCTGTCCAGAGCAGCGTGTTGCGGCCGTTGTCGGTGAAGGGCTGGGGCCACTGCGAGGGATCTGAGGCCTTGCCCTCCATCAGCGCCTTGAGGTCGAGCCGCTGGTCGGGGTCGGGCATCGGCACGGCCGACAGCAGCGCCTTGGTGTAGGGGTGCAGCGGATTGCGGAACAGCTCGCCCGAGGGTGCGAGCTCGACCAGGCGGCCGGCGCACATCACGGCGATGCGGTCGGCGATGTAGTCGACGACCGCGAGGTTGTGACTGATGAACAGGTAGGTGAGGCCGAGCTGCTTCTGCAGGTCCTTGAGCAGATTGAGGATCTGCGCCTGGATCGACACGTCGAGCGCCGACACCGGCTCGTCGCAGATCACCATGTCGGGCCGGAGCGCCAGCGAGCGGGCAATGCCGATCCTCTGGCGCTGGCCGCCCGAGAAGGAGTGCGGATAGCGGCTGAGCTGGCGGCGATCGAGGCCGACCAGCTCCATCAGCTCGCCCACCATCTCGCGGCGATAGCTGTCGTCGCCGATGCCGTGGATGATCAGCGGCTCGACCAGGATGTCGTACACCGTCATGCGCGGATTGAGCGAGCCGAACGGGTCCTGGAAAATGAACTGGAGCTTGGTGCGGAAGCGGTTGAGCTCCTGGCCTTCGATCATCATGACGTCGGTCTTACGGCCCCAGTCGTCGAACACGACGCGGCCGGCGCCCTCGTTGGGATCGGCCGAGATGCCGCGCATCAGCATCTTGGAGAGCGTGGTCTTGCCGCAGCCCGACTCGCCCACCAGGCCCAGGCACTCGCCGCGCGCCACGTCGAAGCTCACGTCGTTGACGGCGCGGATGGTGCGGGTCTTGCCGCCGCCCAGCAGCTGCTCGAGCAAGGTATCGGCCTTGCGGATGTGGAAGGTCTTGCTGAGGTGGCGCACCTTGAGCACCGGCGCGGTGGGATTGTAGCCCTCGGCCGGCTTGGCCTCGGCCTTCTGGCTCAGCAGATGGCCGGTTGCGGCCTGGATCTCGCGGATCGGCTGCAGGCGCTCGCCCGGCTTCATGTCGAAGCGCGGCACGGCATGCAGCAGGGCCTTGAGGTAGGGATGCTGCGGGTCGCGGAAGATGTCGCGCAGCGCGCCCGCCTCCACCACCTTGCCGCGGTACATGACGACGACGTCGTCGGCGACGTTGGCGACCACGCCGAGATCGTGGGTGATCATCAGCAGCGCCATGCCCAGTTCCTTCTGCAGATCCTTCATGAGCCGCAGGATCTGGGCCTGGATGGTGACGTCGAGCGCGGTGGTCGGCTCGTCGGCGATCAGCA
>CAZHQA010000515.1:0-1538 GCA_964533955.1 uncultured Reyranella sp.
ACGACCATCGCCGACACTTCGAAATAAAGACGGGGCGCGCCCGTAGCCAATTGATACAGGCTGAAGCCATAGGCGGCCGAGGTGCCCAGCGCGACCAGCAGATCCATATTGCCGCTGCGCGCGCGCGGCGCGCGCCAGGCGGCCCCATAGAAAGGCGCGCCGGCCCAGAACTGCACCGGTGTAGCGAGCAGCGCCTGCTTCTAGCCTGGGATGAGATGATGGCCGAAGAGGTTGGCCGCCATCTCCATCACCAGCGGCACGGTGAAGGCCAGCGCACAGGCAAGCCGCCAGAATTCTCGGCGCGCGCGTTTCTTGTCCGCGATATCGGCGGCAGCCTGCTCTGCCTTGGGCGCCATCGCAGCGCGATAGCCAGCGCCTTCGATCGCCGTGACCAGAGAGGCCAGCGGCGAAGTGCCCGCTACCCGCGCGCGGCGGCTGGCAAGATCGACGGAGGCGCTGGCAACGCCCTGCACGCCCGAAAGCGTCCGCTCCACGCGGCCAACGCACCCGGCAGAGGCCATGCCCTCTACGGCGAGATCGATTGTCGGCTGGCGATCACTGGTATCCATGGGCTGGATATGGACGTTCCAGAGGTGGGAAGGTCAAGGGTCGGGCGGAAGACAAAGTATGCGGGCCGGCCGGGCCGCCGCTTGCTTCCACCCCCGGAAGCGACCTGTTATAAAGGCCGCCGACCCTGTAGAGGAATCGAAACCACGTCCCGTAAGGCCCTGAATATGTTCGTTTTGATCGATAACTACGACAGCTTCACCTACAATCTTTACCACTTCCTGGGCGAACTCGGCGCCAGCATCGACGTGCGGCGCAACGACCAGATTTCGGTCGCCGACGTCATGGCCATGCAGCCCCAGGGGATTATCCTGTCGCCCGGCCCCTGCGATCCCGACAAGGCGGGCATTTGCCTCGATCTGATCAAGACGGCCGCAGGAAAGCTGCCGATCCTGGGCGTGTGTCTCGGCCATCAGGCCATCGGCCAGGCGTTCGGTGGACGCGTCGTGCGCGCGCCGCTGCCCATGCATGGGAAGCTCTCGACGCTCAAGCACAGCGGCACCGGCATTTTCGAGGATATCCCTAGCCCCTTCTCCGCCACCCGCTATCACTCGCTGACCGTCGATCGCGCCAGCCTGCCCGATTGCCTGGTCTCGACGGCCGATGCCGACGATGGCGTGATGATGGCGATGGCCCACAAGACCCTGCCCATCTACGGCGTGCAGTTTCATCCGGAGAGCATCGCCTCCGAACATGGCCATCGGTTGCTCAGCAACTTCCTGCGCATCGCCGGCCATAATGTGCAGATGGTGCCGCGCCGTCCCCGCCTGCCGCGTCGTGGGAATGGCATGCACCGCAGTCGTCCGGTGGAGCCGTCGACGACGAGATGGGCGACGACCTGGCCCTCGACGCCGCAGCCGGCGATGACGACGGGGCGGCGCCCGGATTCGTTGCCGCGCCGTCACCGGAGCCACGCGACCCGCGAGGCGGCGAGCACCGCATCGGCGACGACCTGACCAGGTTCGATGCTG
>CAZHQA010000516.1:0-1526 GCA_964533955.1 uncultured Reyranella sp.
TTGTGGCGCAAGACCCCTCCGACGGCGTATGACGCCGACACCTCCCCGGCAGACTGGGGAGAAGAAGTAAGCAAGGGGAGTCCCAGGCAATGGCCACGTTGTATGTCGGCGGGCGCGTGTTCGATGGCGAGAAGGTGCAGGATGGCCATGCGGTCCTCGAGGAGGGCGGCAAGGTCAAGCGGGTGGCGCCGGTGGGCGAGTTCGCGGGCTTCGCCGGCGAGAAGGTCGACACCCAGGGCGGCACGCTCATTCCCGGCATCATCGACTGCCACGTCCATTCGCTGTCGGGCGCCGAGGGCAATCCCGGCGTGGTGCAGGATCGGCTCTCGCCCGCGCAGCTCGCCGTGCGGGGCATGGAGTTCATGCGGGCCACGCTCGAGGGCGGCGTCACCGCAGTGCGCGACTGCGGCGGCAAGGACTATATCGAGTTCGCGATTCGCGACGCCTACAACCAGGGCCGCTTCCTCGGACCGACGATGCGTTGCGCCGGCCGCATGATCTGCATGACCGGCGGCCACGGCAACCGCACCGGCCGCATCGCCGATGGCGCCGACGAGGTGGTGAAGGCGGTGCGCGAGCAGATCCATGCCGGCTCCGACCTGATCAAGATCATGGCGACCGGCGGCGTGATGACGCCCGGCGTGAACCCGGAGGACGCGCACTATTCGGCCGAGGAGATGAAGGCCGGCATCAGCGAGGCCCATCGCTTCCACAAATGCTGCGCGAGCCATGCCCAGGGTGCGCTCGGCATCCTGAATGCCGTGCGCGGCGGCATCGATTCGATTGAGCACGGCATCTTCATGACCGACGAGTGTGTCGCCGAGATGAAGGAGCGCGGCGTATGGCTGGTGCCGACCCTCGCCGCCGTGAAGAACATCCTGAAGGGCTACGACGACGGCGACCGCTCGATCCCCGACTACGTGATCGAGAAGGCGCGGCGCGTGTTCGACCGGCACATCGCCTCGATCAAGATGTATTACAAGGCGGCTGGCCGGATCGCGATGGGCACCGACGCCGGCACGCCGCATAACAGGCACGGCGAGAATGCGCGCGAGCTCGAGTTCATGTGCGAGATCGGCATCTCGACGCGCGATTCGCTGTTCTTCTCGACGGCGAGCGCCGCCGATCTGATGCGGCTTGCCGACCAGGGCCGCATCAAGGAGGGCAACTCGGCCGACTTCGTGCTGTGCGACGGTGATCCGCTCGCCGACATCAAGCGCGCGGCACGCAAGGAGAATCACCGGCTGGTGGTCAAGCGCGGGCTCGTTGCCAAGGATCGCCGCGCCGACTTCGTCCAGCAGTCCCAGCGGGTCGCGGCGGAGTAGCGTCGGGGAGGGAGCCGCACCGGGCGGCGCCGGGAGACGCTGGTGGAGTGGGTTTTTCCCCTCATCCTGGGCATCGGCTGGGTCATCGGCACGCCGATCGTGGCCCTCGTGGCGCTCGCTCGCACCTCGACCCTGCGCGACGAGATCGAAAAGCTGGCGGCAGAGCTCGCGAGCCTGCGCCAGCAGATGGGGCAGCCTGCG
>CAZHQA010000517.1:0-1518 GCA_964533955.1 uncultured Reyranella sp.
GCGCTGCCGGAGAACTACTTCACCGTCTGGCACAATCTCTTCGAGCGCGGACAACTCAAGGCCGGAGAGTCGGTGCTGATCCATGGCGGTGCAAGCGGCATCGGCACGACGGCGATCCAGCTCGCCAAGGCGTTCGGCTCCAAGGTGTTCACGACCGTGCGCAACGCCGAGAAGGCGGCGGCCGTCCTCAGGCTCGGCGCCGACCATGCCGTACTCTACAAGGACAACGATTGGGCGACGGAGGTCAAGAAGCTCGCGGGCGGCATCGACGTCGTGCTCGACATGGTGGCCGGCGACTACTTGCCCAAGAACCTGCAACTCCTGAAGCAGGATGGGCGCTGTGTCGTCATTGCACTTCTTGGCGGCGCGACCGCCAGCATCAATGCCGGCCTGATGATGGTGAACCGCCTCACCCTCACCGGGTCCACGCTGAGACCGCAGAGCATCGACAGCAAGGGTCGCATGGCGCACGGTCTGAAGGACAAGGTCTGGCCGCTGCTCGAAACCGGGAAGGTCAAGCCGATCATCTTCAAGACCTTCCCGCTCATCCAAGCCGCGGCGGCACACGCCGAGCTCGAGCGCGCCAACCATGTCGGCAAAGTGATGCTCACCGCGTAGCCAGGATCGGCGCCGCGCCCAAGCAGCGCGCAGTTACCTAGTTGCGATGTTCGCCGGCGTCGTTGGAAACAAGGTCGGGCTGCTCGGCCTCCGCGGGATCGATGTCGGGAGCAGCCTCCGGCCCGGCCTCGGCCTCTCCGGCCTGCAGCTTCGCCTTCTTGCGGGCCGCATCCTCACGGGCTGCCTTGCGCCGGGCGCGGTCAACCGCGTCGTTGAGGTCCTTCAGCGTGCACAGTCCGAGCGTCACCGGGTCGCGCGGCCGCACATTCTGCATGTTCCAATGGCTACGATCCTTGACCGACTGCACGGTGCTCTTGGTCGAACCGACCAGTTTCGCGACCTGGCTGTCCTGCAGCTCGGGGTGGACCTTGAGCAGCCAGGCGATGGCATCGGGCCGATCAGAGCGCTTTGCCACCGGCGTGTAGCGCGGGCCCTTGGAACGGGCCACCGGCATGGGCACGTCACGCGGGCTGAGCTTGAGATGGGCCTTGGCGTCGCTCTCGGCGCGCTTGATCTCTTCCTTGGTGAGCTGGCCGTTGGTCGTGGGGTCAAGCCCGGTCATGCCGCCTGCCACCTCGCCATCGGCAATCGCCTGGACCTCAAGCGGATGAAGGCCGGTGAAGGCCGAGATCTGGTCGAACGTCAGGGTCGTGTTCTCGACGAGCCATACGGCGGTCGCCTTGGGCATCAACACTTGCGACATGAGAATTCTCCTCGCCCGGATATAGAGACCGCCTCCGGTCGCGCCAACTGAAAACGGCGCTCGCCGTAAGGCATTGTATTGCAAAAGGAAACGGCCGGGTTACCCCGGCCGTCCCGCGACTTTTATGCTTCGGATCGGCTTTTTACTGGAGCACGATCTCGACGCGGCGGTTCTGCGGCTCGCGCACGCCGTCCGGC
>CAZHQA010000518.1:0-1468 GCA_964533955.1 uncultured Reyranella sp.
GCGCCGCGCACGATGTCGCCGGCGGCAAACACGCCGTCGAGGCTGGTCATCATCGAGCGCCAGTCGATCCTGAGCGTGCCCCAGCCGGTGACGGCAAGATCGGGCGCCGCGAACATCGCGGGCAGATCCTCCGGATCGAAGCCCAGCGCTTTCAGCACCAGGTCGGCCTCGACGTTGAGGTGGCTGTTGGGGATTTCCTGCGGCGTCTGGCGGCCCGACGCGTCGGGCATGCCGAGATGGATGCGTACCGAACGGACGTGGCTCACCCTCTCGCCACCCTTCTGGCCCTTGAGCGCCACCACCTTGCCGAGGAAGGATTGCGGCGCGGTCAGCCAGACGAACTCGACTCCTTCCTCCTCGGCATGCTTTACCTCGCGCAGCGAGCCCGGCATGTTGGCGCGATCCCGACGATAGAGGCACTTCACCGATTTGGCGCCCTGGCGCACTGCGGTGCGTACGCAGTCCATTGCGGTGTCGCCACCGCCCACGACGACGACGTTCTTGCCCTTGGCGTTCAGCGCGCCGGACTCGAAGTCGCGGACGTCGTCGCCCAGGCCATGGCGGTTCGAGGCCGTGAGATAGTCGAGCGCGGCGGCGATACCGGGCAAGCCGCCGCCGGGCACCGCAATGTCGCGTGCCTTGTAGACGCCGGTCGCCACCAGCAGCGCGTCATGACGCCGGCGCAGTTCGTCGAGGCTCACATGGCGACCGACATCGCATTCGAGATGGAACGTCACCTTGGAATCGCGCAGGAGCTTCTCGCGCCGCTGCACGATCTCCTTCTCGAGCTTGAAGTTGGGGATGCCGTAGATCAACAGGCCGCCGACCCGGTCGTAGCGGTCGTAGATCGCGACCTGATAGCCCTTGCGGCGCAGCTGCTCGGCCGCCGCAAGACCGGCAGGTCCGGCGCCGACGATTCCGACGCTCTGCTCGCGCTCGCGGCGCGGGGAGATCGGCTTCACCCAGCCCTGTTCCCAGGCCGTGTCGGTGATGAACTTCTCGACCGAGCCGATGGTGACCGAGTCGAAGCCCTTCTCGATCACGCAATTGCCTTCGCACAGGCGGTCCTGCGGGCAGATGCGGCCGCAGATCTCGGGGAAATTGTTGGTCGCCGCCGAAAGCTCGTAGGCCTCGTCGACGCGACCCTCGGCAGTGAGCTTCAGCCAGTCGGGGATGTTGTTGTGCAGCGGGCAATGCACCTGACAGAACGGCACGCCGCATTGAGAGCAACGCGCTGCCTGCTCGGCCGCCTTGTCACGGGCTAATTCGGCATAGATCTCCTGGAAGTCGCGGCGCCGCTCTGCCGCCGGCCGCTTTTCGGGCATGGCTTGCGGCGTTCCGACGAACTTCAGCATCCTCTCGGCCATGGCGGCCCCTCATCTGGGCGAATTGTAATTTTATTACGCGGCTTGCGCGCCCCTCGCGCTAAAGCTGCGTCTTGGAACTACATTCATCACGATCCGCCAGA
>CAZHQA010000519.1:0-1467 GCA_964533955.1 uncultured Reyranella sp.
GCGGGCGCGATTGATGGTGCGGGCTTTGAGATCTGCGGGTTCCTTCCAGGGAAATACCGTGATCTCGGCGTTGGGCGCCAGCGATGCGATGTCGAGGGAGACCTGGAGCGGATGGGCGACGACATCGTCGGGCAGCACCAGCATCGGGGTCTGGCAGGACTTCGCGAAGTCGCGAGACACGCTGTACACGAAGTCGGGCTGCACGCGGTAAAGGTTGTGCAGGTATTGCTCGATGGTCGCCATCGACACGTCCGGCCGGCGCGCGAGGAACTCCTTGGCCCAGACGTCCCTGCCCGAGTCGTACATGAAATCCGGCTTGTCCGGCCGGTGCCCGACCGGCTGGCTCAGGACCGCCGCCACGATACGCCGGGGTGCGCGCTGCATCAGCTTCATCGCGAACGGCCCGCCGATGCAGTTGCCGAAGAACGCGAACTGGCGGATCCCGAGATGGTCCATCAAGCCGAGCTGGTCGTCGGCGAAGGCGTCCCAGGGATTGGCGACGGGGACCGGACCGGTGGACTCGCCGTTCGTGGCGTTGCGCTGATCCATGGTGATCACGCGGAAGTCGCCCTTGAATTCCTCGACGATGTTGATCACCGCGGTCGGCCAGTTGATCATGCGCGAGTTCAGGCCGCCGCCGGGCGTCGCCAGCAGCGGAAAGCCCGAGCCGATCTCGGCATAGCGGATGCGAACATCGCCCTTCTGGTAGACTCCGACCTTGAGGCCGGCCGGCAAGGCTGGCGGGGCGGCGGGCTGCGGCGCTTGCGCAAACACCGGCGGCCCGGCGACTGCCGCAGCAGCGGCGGCGGCACCCGTGGCAAGGACGGTGCGTCGGCTCGAATCAGTCATCGACTCCCTCCCTCTTTCTTCCCTTTCAGTGTACCACGGGCCCGGCGGGTTTCGCCGATCTTGAGCTTGCCGCTGCGCAATCAGGGTCGCATTGTGCCGGCCATTGTCGGACACACCTGACGGAGGATGATGCCGTGATCGTCAAGCAGATCTGGACGGCCAACGCCTACCGCAATTTCAATTACCTCATCGCCTGCAGCGAAACCGGCGAGGCCCTGGCCGTCGATCCGCTGGACCATGAAAAGTGCCTCAAGGCCGCCAAGGACGAAGGCTGGGAGATCACCCAGATCCTGAACACGCACGAGCATCGCGACCACACGGGCGGGAACGAGGCGCTGGTCCAGAAGACCGGCGCGAAGATTCTCGCGCACAAGAATGCCAGGGACAAGATCGCCGGCATGGCCCGCGGCCTGGGCGCCGGCGATGTCATCAAGGTGGGCAAGACGGTCGAGCTCGAGGCGATGGACACGCCGGGCCACACCATGTGTCACGTGTGCCTGCGGTCGCACACCGACCAGCCGGCCCTGTTCTGCGGCGATACGCTGTTCAATGCCGGCGCCGGAAATTGCCACAACGGAGGTCATCCGGCAGAGCTGTACGCGACCTTCGACCAGCAGC
>CAZHQA010000520.1:0-1465 GCA_964533955.1 uncultured Reyranella sp.
TGTTTGGAGGCGACCACGAGCTTGATGCGGCCTTTCTGGACGTAGAAGACCGCGTCGGCCGGGCCAGCCTGCGGGAAGACGACGGCATGCCTGTGGTACCGGGAGATCGCGCGGCCTTGATGGACGGTGGCGAGAAACGCCTGCGGATCGAAAGTCGACTTGGCCTTCTTCGTCAATGGCCAAGTCCTTTGTTTTTTGCCCACGCGGTCGCCCCGAAGTCTTAGGCTGCGGGCGCGATGCCATCTGTTCACTATTGAACACACCGGGCGGCAGCCGGATCAGCGTAGAGGCTGCAATTAGCACTCAGGGCTGCCGCAGCTGTTCAATGCGAGACAGACCCTTTGCGGCCGCCGGCCTAATTTGAGGGGTGTGCCACGCTGAGGGCGATGTGCGATAACCTCGCGCAACAAGACTGACGTCGACCGCGTCGTGGCGCTGATTTCGGCTCTCTCATCATCGGCTTTGCCGTCCGCACGAGCCAGAAAGCAGACCAATGCGCGCCGCCGCGAAGAAACCGGCATTCCAGCTCGTGCTGATCAAGCCGACGCATTACGACGATGCCGGTTATCCCATCACCTGGCTGCGCTCGCACATACCCTCCAATACGCTGGCGGCGCTGCACGGCCTGGCCGACGACTGCCGCCGGCGCCAGGTGCTCGGACCTGACGTCGACATCGTCGCCCGGCCGATCGACGAGACCAACACGCGCATCCGGGTCGACCGCATCGTTGCCGACATCCGCCGTTCCGGTGGCCGCGCCCTGATCTGCCTGGTCGGCGTGCAGACCAATCAGTTCCCGCGCGCCGTCGATCTGGCGCGCAGGTTCATCAAGGCCGGCCTGCCGGTGGCGCTCGGCGGCTTCCACGTCTCGGGCTGCATCTCGATGCTGCCGGTCCTGCCGCCGGAGATCCAGGCGGCCATGGACATGGGCGTCTCGATGTTCGCCGGCGAAGCCGAGGAAGGCCGCCTCGACGAGGTGCTGCGCGATGCGTGGAACGGCACGATGAAGCCGCTCTACAACTACATGGACGACCTGCCGGGCCTCGAAGGCACGCCGTCGCCCAGCCTGCCGCCGTCGGCGCTCGCCCGCAACGAAGGGCGCATCTCGAGCTTCGACCTCGGCCGCGGCTGCCCGTTCCAGTGCTCGTTCTGCACCATCATCAACGTGCAGGGCCGCAAGAGCCGCTTCCGCACCGCCGACGACCTCGAGGCGATCGTGCGCGACAACCACCGCCAGGGCATCACCACGTTCTTCATCACCGACGACAACATGGCGCGCAACCGTCACTGGGAGGAGTTCTTCGACCGGCTGATCGAGCTGCGCGAAAACGAGGACATCGTGCTGTCGCTGATCATCCAGGTCGACACCCAGTGCCATGTCATCCCGAATTTCATCGCCAAGGCGCGCTGGGCCGGCGTGTTCCGCGTCTTCATCGGGCTCGAGAACATCAACCCGGACAACCTG
>CAZHQA010000521.1:0-1464 GCA_964533955.1 uncultured Reyranella sp.
TCGACCGCGCCGCCGCGCAGGATCGCGACGACGGTCTCCCGCCCGATGCGTTCGGCGCTCAAGAGCCGGATCAGATCGTCGGCGCCCTCGATCGGCAGCCCGTCGACCGACAGCACGAGGTCGCCGGCCAGCAGCCCGGCCTGCGCCGCCGGCCCGCCGGCCATCACCTCGCTGATGCGGATCGCCCGCTTGCCCGCGCCGGTCGCCACGCTGATCCGCCGCGGCAGCGGCACGGTCTCGGCGGCGATGCCGATATGGGCGCGCCTCACGCGGCCGTGCGCGATGAACTCCGTCACCACGAACACCGCGGTGTTGGATGCCACGGCAAAGCAGATGCCCTGGGCGCCGTTGATCATGGCGGTGTTGATGCCCACCACCTCGCCCAGGGTGCTGACCAGCGGCCCGCCCGAGTTGCCGGGGTTGAGCGCGGCGTCGGTCTGGATGACGTCGTCGATCAGCCGGCCCGAATAGGCGCGCAGCGAGCGGCCAAGCGCGGAGACCACGCCCGCCGTCACCGTCGATTCGAAGCCCAGCGGATTGCCGATCGCCACCACGAGCTGGCCGCGCTTGAGCGCCTTGCTGTCGCCCAGCGCCACGGCCGGAATGCCCGCCGGCAGGTCGGTGCGCAGCAGGGCGAGATCGGTGTCCGGATCGTCGCCCAGCACCCGCGCCTCGCGCGAGGATCCCTCGGCGAAGGTGAGCCGCACGGTTTTGGCGCCAGCCACGACGTGGCTGTTGGTCAGCACCATCCCGTCGCCGGCAATCACCACGCCGGAGCCGACGCCGCCGCCACCTTGTCCGTTACCGTCCGGTAAGCGCTCGACACGGACCACCGCCGGCCCGACCCGGTCGACGACCGAGATCACGGCGCGCGAATAGGCGTCCAGCAGCAGGCTGTCGTCCTGGATTATCTGGGTATTTGTCTGGTCTAGAGGCATGTACGCACCCCCTGGTAGGGAGAGCTATATGGGGAGGGGTTGGCGGGATTTCACCGGCCGCCGGTGGCCAACCCTATTGGTCGATCCATGGCGCGCTTTCACGGGCCTTGAGGCATAGTGGCGGCGGGCGAAGTGACGGCGATTTGGGCGCCAGACCTATGATCTACAACCTCAACTTCCTGCATTTGGCGCTGGTCCTCGGCGCGGCCCTTTGCGTGCGCCTGGCGCTGCGGGAAATCGGCGGCCGCGCGATGTCGCCGTCGCGCTTTGCCCGGCTGCCCCTGCTGGCGCTGGCCATGACCTTCGTCTTCTTCCTGTTTTTCTCGTCGCTGAATCGGCCGCTCTGGCTGTTCGGCGCGGCGCTGCTGCTCGGCCTCGCCATCGGCGTGGCGCGCGGCGTCACCATGAGACTGCGCTTCGACCACATGTACCAACTGGTGCGGCCGGCGCGCCATTTCGTGCTGCTGTGGGTCACGCTCGGGCTGGCGGCTGCCGTCGTCGGGGAAGCCATCGGGTCCATCGTCGG
>CAZHQA010000522.1:0-1450 GCA_964533955.1 uncultured Reyranella sp.
AGCAGGAATTCCTGCAGGTCGACACGACCAACATCCTGTTCATCTGCGGCGGCGCATTCTCGGGCCTCGACAAGATCATCTCGCAGCGTCGCCAGGGCACCTCGATCGGCTTCGGCGCCGAAGTGCGCGGGCCCGAGGATCGGCGCACCGGTGAGGTGCTGCGCGACCTCGAGCCCGAGGATCTGCTGAAGTACGGACTGATTCCCGAGTTCGTCGGCCGCCTGCCGGTGGTTGCCACGCTCGAGGACCTCGACGAGGGTGCTCTGATCGAGATCCTTACGCGCCCGAAGAACGCGTTGCTCAAGCAGTACCAGCGGTTGTTCGACATGGAGAGCGTGAAGCTTAAGTTCTCCGACGACGCCCTGCGCGCGGTTGCCCAGAAGGCGATCTTGCGCAAGACGGGCGCCCGCGGCCTGCGCTCGATCATGGAGACCGTGCTGCTCGACACCATGTACGACCTGCCGTCGCTCGACGGCGTCGACGAGGTCGTCATCAATCGCGAAGTGATAGAAGGGCGGGCCCAACCGCTCTATGTGCACGGGGAGCGCAAGGAAGGCATTGCTGCCGCCCCGGCCTAGCTTTTGCTACCGCTGGAACAGTCGTTGCCAGCGGGACACCGGCCGGGCCTTGAACGGGACCCCGTTCAGGCCAATCTCTGCAGCGAGTGCGCGTGGCTTTTGGCCGCGGGCCGCCCAGTTTGGGGGCCTCGGTCGTGGCACGCGACAGCTCTAACAGCGTAGTTTGAGAGGCATCATGAACGCCCCCACTCAAGGAACCGTCTACCCCGTCCTGCCGTTGCGCGACATCGTCGTGTTTCCGGGCATGATCGTGCCGCTTTTCGTCGGCCGCGATAAGAGCGTGAAGGCGCTCGAGGAAGTCATGAAGGACGACAAGCAGATCCTGCTGATCGCCCAGAAGAATGCCACCCAGGACGACCCCGGGCCGCAGGACATCTATTCGATCGGCACGCTCGGCACCGTGCTCCAGTTGCTCAAGCTGCCTGACGACACCGTCAAGGTGCTGGTCGAGGGCGGCAAGCGCGTGCGAATCTCGGGCTACACCGACCGTACCGAGTTCTTCGAAGCGCGCGCCGTCGAGATGGAGGAGGCCGCGGGCGATCCGGCGGAACTTCAGGCCGCCGCGCGCACCGTCGTGTCCGAATTCGAGAACTATGTGAAGCTCAACAAGAAGGTGCCGCCCGAGGTCGTGGTCTCGATCAACAAGATCGAGGAACCGGCCAAGCTCGCCGACACCATTTCAGCCCACCTGGCCCTCAAGGTCGCCGACAAGCAGCAGCTGCTCGAACTCGACTCGGTCGGCAAGCGGCTGGAGCGGATCCTCGGCCTGATGGAAGGCGAGATCGGCGTGCTGCAGGTCGAGAAGAAGATCCGCAACCGCGTCAAGCGCCAGATGGAGAAGACGCAGCGCGAGTACTATCTCAACGAGCAGA
>CAZHQA010000523.1:0-1445 GCA_964533955.1 uncultured Reyranella sp.
GGGCGGCATCGTCGGCCGGCTGTTCCGCGAGTTCGCCGTCGTGGTCACCGTGGCGGTGGTGATGTCGGCCTTCGTCTCGCTCACGCTGACGCCGGTCATGTGCGCGCAATTCCTCAAGCGCCACAGCGGCGAGAAGCGCGGCCGGCTGAACCAGATGTGCGAGGATGCCTTCGACGCCACGGTGCGGTTCTACGACCGCGGGCTGCGCTGGGTCTTCCGCCACCAGTTCATCACGCTGCTGTCGACGATCACGCTGATCTTCGTCACCGGCTATCTCTACGTCGTCATCCCCAAGGGGTTCTTCCCCGAGCAGGACACCGGCTTCATCTTCGGCCAGGCCGAGGCGCGCCAGGACATCTCGTTCTATGCCATGGCCAATCTCTCCAACGAGCTGGCCGGCATCATCAAGCAGGATCCCGCGGTCAGCGGCGTCGTCGGCTTCGTCGGCTCGACCGGCGGCAACTCGGCCGAGAACACCGCCCGCATGTTCATCCAGCTCAAGCCGTTCGCCGAGCGGCCGGGCGATTCCGCCCAGAAGGTCATCCAGCGGCTCCGCCCCAAGGTCGCCCGGGTGCCTGGCGTGCGCTACTACATGCAGGCCGGCCAGGACATCAACGTCGGCGGCCGCCTCAGCAAGACCGAGTTCCAGTACACCATCACCTCGACCGACTCCGAAGAGCTCAACCACTGGGCACCGATCATCGAGGAGCACATGTCGAAGCTGCCGGAGCTGCAGGACGTCACGTCCGACCAGCAGATCGCCTCGCCGCACGTCGCCATCGACATCGATCGCGATACGGCGTCGCGGCTCGGCCTGTCGCTCGCCATGATCGACCAGACGCTGTACGACGCCTTCGGCCAGCGCCAGGTCGCGACCATTTATACGTCGAGCACCCAGTACAAGGTGATCCTCGAGGCCCAGCCCGACTTCCAGAAGGACCCGACCTCGCTGTCCCGCCTCTACGTGCCGGCCGCGAACGGCACGCAGGTGCCGCTCAGCACGGTGGCGCGCTTCGTCAACAAGATCGCGCCGCTGACCGTCAGCCACCAGGGCCAGTTTCCCGCCGTCACCCTGTCCTTCAACCTGGCGCCGGGCGTGGCGCTCGGCCAGGCGGTCGAGGCGATCCAGCGCCTGGCGGTCGAGCTCAAGACCCCGATCACCCTCGACGGCAGCTTCCAGGGCACGGCCCAGGCCTTCCAGTCGTCGCTCAGCTCGACGCCGCTCCTGGTCGCGGCGGCGATCCTCGCCGTCTACATCGTCCTCGGCATGCTCTACGAGAGCTACGTGCATCCGATCACGATCCTGTCGGCACTGCCGTCGGCCGGCGTCGGCGCGCTGCTGGCGCTGATGCTGACCCACTACGACCTGAGCGTGATCACCCTGATCGGCATCATCCTGCTGATCGGCATCGTCAAGAAGAACGCGATCATGATGATCGACTTCG
>CAZHQA010000524.1:0-1442 GCA_964533955.1 uncultured Reyranella sp.
ACGTTCGGCCGCAGATACTTCTCCGCCAGCTCCAGAGGAATCCCCCGTCGCCGGGCATAATCCTCGAGCTGATCGCGCCCGATGCGCGCCACGCCGAAATACTCCGCCTGCGGGTGCGCGAAGTAGTAGCCCGACACCGCCGAGATCGGGATCATGGCGAAGCTCTCGGTCAGGGTGAGGCCGGCATTCTGGCCGGCGTTGAGCAGGCGGAACAGCTCGGGCTTGGCGCTGTGGTCGGGGCAGGCGGGGTAGCCCGGTGCCGGGCGGATGCCGCGGTACTTCTCGCGCACCAGTTCCTCGTTGTTGAGCGCCTCGTCGGGCGCGTAGCCCCACAGCGTCTTGCGCACCCGCTCGTGCAGGCGCTCGGCGAAGGCCTCGGCGAGGCGGTCGGCCAGCGCCTTCAGCAGGATGTCCGAGTAGTCGTCGCTGTCGGCCTTGAAGCGGCGCAGGTGCTGCTCGATGCCGTGGCCGGCCGTGACGGCGAAGCCGCCGATCCAGTCGGCCTTCGGTGAAATGAAATCGGCCAGGCACATGTTGGCCCGCGGCGTGCGTTTCTCGATCTGCTGGCGCAGGAAGTAGAGGCGGGAGATCTCGCGCGTGTGCTGCTCGTCCTCGAACAGCACCACGTCGTCGCCCTCGCGCCGGCACGGCCAGAACTGCACCACGCCCTTGGCGGTCAGCCACTTCTCGCGCACGATCCGCTCCAGCATCTTGCGCGCGTCGGTGAACAGCTTGCGGGCGCTGTCGCCCACCACCTTGTCCTCGAGAATCTCCGGGTAGTTGCCGGTGAGCTCCCAGGCGCGGAAGAACGGCGTCCAGTCGATGCGCTCGACCAGCTCGTGCAGCGGGTATTCGGCGAACACGCGCGGGTTGGCGCTCTGCGCATTGCCGTGCATGCGCGGCTTGGGCGGCACGTAGGTTGACCAGTCGATCTTGAAGGCGTTGGCGCGCGCCTCGGCGAGCGGCACCAGCTTCTCCTTGCCGCCGGCCGCGCGCTCGATGCGGATCTTCTCGTACTCGGCCGCGACGTTCCTGGCGAAGTCCGCCGCCTGCGCACCCGACTCCGAGACCAGCGCGGTGCACACGCCGACGGCGCGGCTGGCATCGAGAACGTGCACGGTGGTGCCCTCGTAGCGCGGCGCGATCCTGAGCGCGGTGTGGACCTTCGAGGTCGTGGCGCCGCCGATCAGCAGCGGCACCGTGAAGCCCTGCCGAGTCATCTCCTCGGCCACCGTCACCATCTCGTCGAGCGAGGGCGTGATCAAGCCACTGAGGCCGATCATGTCGACCTTGTTGTCGTTGGCCGACTTCAGGATCTCCTGGAACGGAACCATGACGCCGAGGTCGATGACCTCGAAATTGTTGCACTGGAGCACGACGCCGACGATGTTCTTGCCGATGTCGTGGACGTCGCCCTTGACCGTCGCCATGACGATCTTGCC
>CAZHQA010000525.1:0-1442 GCA_964533955.1 uncultured Reyranella sp.
GCCAAGGCGATGTTCGTGCTGGAAAAGCCGCAGGACGCCTTCTTCCGCCTGACGCATGGCGCAGAGGAACGCATTCTCGCGCACGGCTTGATTGACGCGCTTTCAGCCTCTGGCTAGCGTCGAATCAACAATCAGCGCCGCCGTGACAGGCGAAAGGCGCGTCCACGGAGGAAATGATGCGCCTATGGCATGGCACCGCTGCGGTGCTGCTGGCTGTCTTCGCTGTTGCCGACGCTTCCGCGCAGGGCACGATTTCCGATCTGCCGCGCAAGGAAACGCTGATCGTCGAGAACCCGGAAGGCACCATCAAGAACGCCGGCTGGTTCAATATCTGGTCGATCAATGCCGGCGGTCAGTCGACTGGCCTGCACCAGCTGGCGATGGACACTTTCTGGTACATCGATCCGCAGAAGGGCGTCGACGGGGTGTGGGACAACTCGCTCGCTTCGGAGAAGCCGATCTACAACGCCGACTTCACCGAGATGACGGTGAAGCTGCGCAAGGGCGTGTTCTGGAGCGACGGCGTCGAGTTCAACGCCGACGACGTGGTCTTCACCATCCAGACCCACATGAAGACCAACGGCCTGCGCTGGAGCGCGCCCATCCAGGTCAACGTGGCCGAGGTCTCCTCGCCCGATCCGCAGACCGTGGTGTTCAAGCTCAAGAAGCCCAACTCACGCTTCCATGCGCTGTTCACGGTGCGCTGGAACGCCATGTGGATGATGCCCAAGCACGTCTTCGAGAAGGTGCCGGACATCCTGAAGTTCGACAACAATCCGCCGGTGACGCTCGGCGCCTACACGCTGAAGTCGTTCGACCCGAACGGCAAATGGTACATCTGGCAGAAGCGCGACGACTGGAAGCGCACCACCGTCGCGCGCTTCGGTGAGCCCGGGCCGAAATACGTCGCCTACATCGATCCCGGTCCGCCGGACAAGCGGGTGATCGCCCAGCAGAACCACGAGCTCGACATCATCCACGACGTGTCGCCCGAGGGCATGTTCACCCTGGCCAAGCAGAAGTACTCGCACGGCTGGTTCAAGGGCTTCCCCTACGCCCATCCCGATCCGACCCTGCCGGCGGTCGTGCTCAACCAGCAGAACGAGATGTTCAAGAGCCGCGACGTTCGCTGGGCGCTGGCGCTGTTGATCGACATCAAGGCGGTGTCGATGGCCTCGTACCGCGGCGCGGCGACCATATCGGCGATCGGCGTGCCGCCGACCGGCTCGGCGCCGGAGTATTACCACCAGCCGCTCGAGAGCTGGCTGCAGGCTTTCGAGATCGACACCGGCAAGCAGAAGATCAAGCCGTACGACGCCACGGTCGGCAAGCAGATCGCCGAGATGCTGCGGCCCTCGCTCAAGGACCAGATCCCGGGCGACCCCGCCGAGATCGCCAAGGCGTTCGGCCGCGGCTGGTGGAAGCCCAATCCGCAGGCGGCG
>CAZHQA010000526.1:0-1423 GCA_964533955.1 uncultured Reyranella sp.
ATGGCGGCCGACCTGTTCGAGACCTACGCGGTGACGACCGTGGCCACCATGGTGCTGGCCTCGATCTTCTTCGCCGGCGACAGCGTCTTGATCTCCAAGCTGATGGCCTATCCGCTGGCGATCGGCGGAGCCTGCATCATCACCTCCATCATCGGAACCTACTTCGTGAAGCTGGGCGAAGACGGCAAGATCATGTGGGCGATGTACAAGGGCGTGATCGTGGCCGCGGTGCTGTCGATCCCGGCGATCTGGCTGGTGACCGATCACATCGTCGGCATGGCCACCGTGCTGAAGGTCGGCGACAAGTCGTTCACCGGCATGTCGCTGTTCTGGTGCTCGCTGGTCGGCCTTGCCATCACTGGCCTTATCGTGTGGATCACCGAATACTACACCGGCACCGACTACCGCCCGGTCAAGGCCGTGGCGCAGGCTTCGGTCACCGGCCATGGCACCAACGTCATCGCCGGTCTTGCGATGTCGATGGAAGCGACGGCCATGCCGGCGCTGCTGATCTGCGCGGGCATCGTGATCTGCTACGTGCTGGCCGGTCTGTTCGGCATCGCCATCGCCACGACGGCGATGCTGGCGCTTGCCGGCATGGTGGTGGCGCTCGACGCCTACGGCCCGGTCACCGACAATGCCGGCGGCATCGCCGAGATGGCGGGACTGCCCAAGGAAGTGCGCAAGAACACCGATGCGCTCGACGCGGTCGGCAACACCACCAAGGCGGTCACCAAGGGCTACGCCATTGCCTCGGCCGGCCTCGGTGCGCTGGTGCTGTTCGCAGCCTACACCTCGGATCTCGACTACTTCATCTCCCAGGGCAAGCTCGGCATCAAAGCCGTCAGCTTCTCGCTGCAGAACCCCTACGTCGTGGTCGGGCTGCTGATCGGTGGCGGCCTGCCGTACCTGTTCGGCGGCATGTCGATGCTGGCCGTCGGCCGTGCCGCGCAGTCGGTAGTCGAGGAAGTCCGCCGCCAGTTCAAGGAGAAGCCCGGCATCATGGCGGGCACGGATCGTCCGGACTACGGCCGCGCCGTCGACATGCTCACCAAGGCCGCGATCAAGGAGATGATGATCCCGTCGCTGCTGCCGGTGCTCTCGCCCATCGTGCTGTACTTCGTGATCGCGGCGATCGGCGGCAAGGCCGACGCGTTCGCGGCGGTCGGCGCCATGCTTCTGGGCGTGATCGTCACCGGCATCTTCGTCGCCATCTCCATGACGGCGGGCGGTGGCGCTTGGGACAATGCCAAGAAGTACATCGAGGAAGGCCACTTCGGCGGCAAGGGTTCCGACGCCCACAAGGCGGCGGTGACCGGCGACACGGTGGGCGATCCGTACAAGGACACGTCCGGCCCCGCGGTCAATCCGATGATCAAGATCACCAACATCGTGGCCCTGCTGCTGCTCGCCGTGCTGGCGC
>CAZHQA010000527.1:0-1413 GCA_964533955.1 uncultured Reyranella sp.
TCGTCGAGCCCCACTGCCCGCATCGCGGGGCCAACCTGTACTATGGCCGCAACGAGGAGTGCGGCATCCGCTGCGCCTTTCACGGCTGGAAGTTCGACGTCGACGGCAACTGCCTCGACCTGCCGACCTCGCCACCCGAATCGACCTACAAGAACACGATCAAGCTGCTCGCTTACCCCGTGCGCGAATGGGCCGACCTGATCTGGGTGTACATGGGCCCCCGCGAGGCGGTGCCCGAACTGCCGCAGCTCGAGATCGGGCTGGTTCCGCCCGGCAGCCGTTACGTCACCAAGAAGTGGCAGGACTGCAACTGGGTGCAGAGTGTCGAAGGCGCATTGGACACGGCGCACTTCTCCTTCCTGCATGCCGTGCTCGCCAAGGACGATGCCAAGGCACGGGCCGCGCTGGCCAAGGCCGCCATCGCGGACCAGACGGCACCGGACGACCGCATTCGCTGGATTCACAACGACCCGCGGCCGAAATTCACGGTACAGGGCCACGACGCAGGTTTGCTGATCGGTGCGGCACGCAAGACCGATGGCGCCGATCTCTACTGGCGCATCTCGCAATTCCTGATGCCCAACCACGCCTACACCCCGACCGCCTTTCCCGGCGAGACTTACTACGGCCAGTGCTGGGTGCCGGTCGACGATGGGTCGTGCTGGATCTACACCTATTGCTGGCAGCCCGACCGGCCCTTCAGCAACGCCGAGCGAGCGAAGTTCGATGGCGGCTTCAACGTGCATGCCGAAGTCGATGCCGACTACATGCCGCTGCGCAATCCGCGCAATGACTACCTGATCGACCGCAGCGTGCAGAAGCACGAGACCTTCACCGGCATCGAGGGCGTGAGCGAACAGGATGCCGCCATCCAGGACAGCATGGGCGCCATCCAGGATCGAACGAGGGAGCATCTGGGCCCGACCGACGTCGCGATCGTGGAGTTCCGCAAGCTCCTGATGGGGTCGGCCCGCGCGCTCCAGACCGGCAGCGCACCCAAAGCGGCCGCGTCGCCGCGCCGCTATGCGGTGCGGGCCGGCGGCGCCGTCGCGGCACCCGACAGGAACCTCGATGTGGTCATGACGGCCCGCTTCGGCCACGAACGCGGCTACGTCGGCAACCTCTACGGATTGGGCGACTGATGCTGAGCAAGACCGACAACGAGTTCTTGACCGGAAGCAGCAAGGGCACGCCGATGGGCGACCTGTTGCGCCGCTTCTGGATGCCCGCCCTGCTCTCCGAGGAACTGCCCGAGCGCGATGGCCCACCCCGGAAGATCCGGATCATGGGCGAGGACCTGCTGGCCTTCCGCGACAGCAACGGCCGCGTCGGCATCGTCGAGCCCCACTGCCCGCATCGCGGGGCCAACCTGTACTATGGCCGCAACGAGGAGTGCGGCATCCGCTGCGCCTT
>CAZHQA010000528.1:0-1382 GCA_964533955.1 uncultured Reyranella sp.
GATGAGTGAACGTACGTGCTCCAGCCCGTCCTTCGAGACGCCGTGCCGTGCACGGCTCCTCAGGCGGAGGTCTTTGGCCGTGATGCGCAGGCCCGGCACATGATCGCCGCACGCGAGGTCCTTAAGGCATGGAAGGACGATCCGCGGCGCTTCGTGCGCCAGGTCCTGCGTGTCACGCCCGATCCGTGGCAGGACGAGGTTCTGGCGGCGTTTCCCAACCATCAGCGGATCGCCATGAAGGCGTGCAAGGGCCCGGGCAAGACCGCCGTCGAGGCTTGGCTCGCCTGGAATTTCCTGGCGACGCGGCCGCATCCCAAGGTGGCGGCCACGTCGGTCACCGCCGACAACTTGGCCGACAATCTGTGGGCCGAGATGGCCAAGTGGCAGGCACGCTCGCCGCTGCTGACGGCTGCCTTCGAATGGACCAAGACTCGCATCTTCAGCCGCGCCGAGCCCGAGAACTGGTGGATGTCGGCCCGCTCTTTCGCCCGCACCGCCGACAAGGCGCTGCAGGGCGAGACGTTGGCCGGCCTGCACGCCGACCATGTCCTGTTCATCCTCGACGAGAGCGGCGGCATTCCCGACGCGGTGATGGCGAGCGCCGAGGCCGCACTTTCCTCGTGCAAGGAGGGCCACATCGTCCAGGCCGGCAATCCCACGCATCTCGATGGTCCGCTGTGGCGCGCTTGCACCAGCGAGCGCCGGTTGTGGAAGATCGTCGAGATTACCGGCGATCCCGACGATCCGCGGCGCTCGACGCGGGTGCGGCCGGAGTGGGCGAGGGAGCAGATCGAGAAGTACGGCAGGGACAATCCCTGGGTGCTGGTCAACGTGTTCGGTCGCTTTCCGCCGTCGTCGCTCAATGCCCTGATCGGTCCGGACGAATGCCGCGATGCCACCAGGCGCGCCTGGTCGGCCGGCGACGTCGCCGATGCCGGGCGCGTGCTCGGCGTCGATGTCGCGCGCTTCGGGGACGACCAGAGCGTGATCTTCCCGCGCCAGGGCCTGGTGGCGTTCGCCCCGCAACGCTTCCGTCATCTCGACGGCAGCCAGGGGGCGGGCGCGGTAGCTCGCAAGTGGCACGACTGGCAGGCCGACGCGGTATTCGTCGACGATACCGGCGGCTATGGCGCGTCGTGGATCGACGGCCTCAATCGGCTCGGCCGTTACCCGATCGGCATCGGCTTTGCGAGCCGCGCCTACGATCCGCGCTATGCCAACAAGCGTGCCGAGATGTACTTCGAGCTCGTGCGCTGGATCCGCTCGGGCGGCCAGCTGCCCGCTGATTGCGCCGAGCTGATCGCCACGCTCAGCCAGATGACCTACAGCTTCAAGGGCGACCAGCTCCTGCTCGAGGACAAGGAGCAGCTGAAGCAGCGCCT
>CAZHQA010000529.1:0-1382 GCA_964533955.1 uncultured Reyranella sp.
CATCGCGACGGCTACTGGCGGCACGGTTCGGTGTGCGAAGATTTCGCCGCCATCCAGATCCCGGTCTACGCGATCGGCGGCTGGACCGACGGCTATACCAACGCCATCCCGCGCCTGCTCGAACATCTCGCGGTGCCGCGCAAGGGGCTGATCGGACCGTGGGCGCATGCCTATCCGCATTTCGCCCTGCCCGGCCCGCAGATCGGCTACCTGCAGGACACTTTGCGCTGGTGGGACCACTGGCTGAAGGGCGACGACACCGGCGTCATGGACGAGCCGATGCTGCATGCCTGGATGACCGACAGCGTGAAGCCCGCGTCCCATCACGAGACCCTGCCGGGCCGCTGGGTCGCCGAGCCCTCGTGGCCGCCGCCGAGCCGCGAGACGCGGCCGCTGTTCCTGACCGACGACGGATTGAGCGTGGAACCAGGAGCGCTCGTCGGACGCGGCATCTGCACGCCTCTCAGCCTCGGCCGCAAGTCGGGGTCGTGGTGTCCATTCGGGCGCGGCGAGGACCAGGCCGGCGACCAGCGCGACGACGATGCAGTGTCGGTCGTGTTCGACTCGGGCGAGCTCGACGAGACGGTGGAGATCCTGGGCGCGCCGATGCTGACCCTGGAGATCGCCTGCGACAAGCCGGTGGCGACCCTGGTCGCGCGGCTGTGCGATCTCCGTCCCGACGGGGAGTCGCTGCGGGTGAGCTTCGGCGTCCTCAATCTCACCCACCGCGACAGCCATGCCGAACCCTCGCCGCTGGTGCCTGGCCAGCGCTACCGCGTGCAGATCAAGCTCAACGATGCCGGCGCGAGCTTCCCCGCCGGACATCGCCTGCGGCTCGCGCTCTCCACGAGCTACTGGCCGATGGTGTGGCCCGCGCCCGAGACGGCGACGGTGACGATCCTCGGCGGGACGCTCGAGCTGCCGGGGCGCCCCCTGCTGCCGGTCGATCCGCTGCAGCCGATGCCGCGCGCTGAAACGGCGCCGCCCGAGCGGCCGCGCCAGGTCCGGCCCGGCGTCATGCGCTTCGACCGCATCGGCCTCGAGGTCGGCAACGAGTGGACGTTCCGCCACGACATCCGCGACGACGACCCGCTGAGCGCGCTGGCCGAGATGCGGCGCACGATGACCGTCGCGCGCGAGGACTGGCGCGTGCGCATCGAGACCTCCATGCGCATGACCTGCAGCCGCGAGGCCTTCCGCCTCGAAGCCTCGATGCGCGCCTTCGAGGGCGACCAGGAAGTCACGACCCGCCGCTGGGACCAATCGATTCCTCGGGACATGGTCTGAATTGCTGGCGGCGCGCCACTCCAGTGGCGCGGCTTTGTCACGTTCAAATGGATCGCGCTACGGAAGGCCATGATCGCGCAACTGGAGTTGCGCGC
>CAZHQA010000530.1:0-1374 GCA_964533955.1 uncultured Reyranella sp.
TGCTGATCGCCGACGAGCCGACGACGGCGCTCGACGTCACCATCCAGGCCCAGATTCTCGACCTGATGCGCGAGCTGCAGGAGACGACCGGCACAGCCATCGTCCTGATCACGCACGACATGGGCGTGGTCGCCGAGAACGCCGACCGGGTGGTGGTCATGTATGCCGGCCGCAAGGTCGAGGAGGCGCCGGCCGCGGTGCTGTTCGATTCGCCGGGCCATCCCTATACGGCCGGCCTTCTGGGCTCGATCCCGCATCTCGATTCGGTGGCGAACGGCACCGGCCGGCGGGCGCGGCTCAACGAGATCAAGGGCATGGTGCCGTCGCTGTTCAACCTGCCGCAAGGCTGCAGCTTCGCGCCGCGCTGCTCCAAGGCCACCGACCAGTGCCGTGAGGCGCCACCGCCCCTCGAGGAGCATCGGCCGGGTCATTTCATCGCCTGCTGGAACGCCGCATGAGCAAGGCGTTGCTCGAAGTTACCGAACTCAAGAAGCATTTCCCGATCTACAAGGGCGTGTTCTCCAAGGTCTCGGGCCAGGTCTATGCCGTCGACGGCGTGTCGTTCTCTATTGCCAAGGGCGAGACGCTGGGGCTGGTGGGCGAGAGCGGCTGCGGCAAGTCGACGGTCGGACGCACCCTGCTGCGCCTCCTCGAGCCGACCTCGGGCACGGTCAAGATCGACGGCAAGGACATCACCCATCTCGAGGGCGAGCGCCTGCTGCCCTATCGGCGGCGCATGCAGATGATCTACCAGGATCCCTATGCGTCGCTGAACCCGCGCATGACGGCGGGCGAGATCGTCGGCGAGCCGATGGTCGTGCACGGCGTGGGCACGCCGCAAGAGCGGCGCGAGAAGGTCGCGAGCCTGTTCGATCGCGTCGGCCTGCGCCCTGAGTCGGCGGGACGCTACCCGCACGAATTCTCCGGCGGCCAGCGCCAGCGCATCGGCATCGCGCGCGCGCTGGCGCTCAACCCCGATCTGATCGTCGGCGACGAGCCGGTGTCGGCGCTCGACGTGTCGATCCAGGCACAGATCATCAACCTGCTGATGGACCTGCAGGACGAGTTCGGCCTGAGCTACCTCTTCGTCGCGCACGACCTCGCGGTGGTCGAGCACATCAGTCATCGCGTGGCGGTGATGTATCTCGGCCGCATCGTCGAGATGACCGACCGCAAGAGCCTGTTCGAGATGCCGCTGCATCCCTACACCGAGGCGCTGCTGTCGGCCGTGCCGATCCCCAAGGCAAGTGCGCGCACGCGCAAGCGGGTGATCCTGACCGGCGACGTGCCGAGCCCGATCAATCCGCCGCCGGGCTGCCACTTCCACGCCCGCTGCCCCTACGCCATGCCGCGCTGCCGCACCGACGTGCCGGC
>CAZHQA010000531.1:0-1374 GCA_964533955.1 uncultured Reyranella sp.
AGATGCGCTGGCCGTCGGCCGTGGACGCAGGCTGTGACGCGGGCGTGCCGGGCTTTGGTGATGGCGCGGGCGGGGTGACAGGCGGAAATGCAGGTTTGGCGGCAGGAGCGGCAGCCGGTTGAGGTGGCGGCGCAGCCGCCGCGCTGGCGGGGACCGAGCTCTCGCCTTCCTCTAGCAGAATGGCAATGACGGCATTCACCTTCACGCCCTCCGTGCCCTCCGGCACGACGAGCTGCCCGATCTTGCCTTCGTCGACTGCCTCGACCTCCATGGTTGCCTTGTCGGTCTCGATCTCGCAGATGACTTGGCCGGATTTGACCAGATCGCCCGCCTTGACATGCCACTTGGCCAGCTTGCCCTCGGTCATCGTGGGCGACAGCGCCGGCATGAGGATGTTGATCGACATGATCCCGCCCTGCCCTCAGCGATTGCAGACCGCGCGCGCGGCCTCGACGATGTTGTCCGGTTGGGGCAGCGCCATCTTCTCGAGGTTGGCGGCGTAGGGCAGCGGAAGGTCGAGGCCCGCGACGCGCCTGACCGGAGCGTCGAGCCAGTCGAACGCATGCTCCATCATCTGGGCCGCGAGCTCCGAACCGATACCCGCGAACGGCCAGCCCTCCTCGACCGAGACCAGCCGGTTGGTCTTCTTGATCGAGGCGACGATCGTGTCGGTATCGAAGGGACGCAGGCTCCGGAGGTTGATTACCTCGGCTTCGATGCCGACCTTGGCCAGCGCGTCGGCCGCCTGCAATGCCTTCCCCACCATGATCGAAAACGCCGTTATGGTTACGTCCTTGCCCGGACGCTCGATCTTTGCCCTGCCGATCGGCAGCACAAAGTCGGGGTCCTCCGGCACCTCGAACTGCTGGCCGTAGAGGATCTCGTTCTCCAGGAAGATCACCGGATTGGGATCGCGGATCGCCGCCTTCAGAAGCCCTTTGGCGTCGGCGGCGCTCCAGGGCGCCAGGACCCTGAGTCCAGGCACGTGGCTGTACCAGCTCGCGTAGCATTGCGAATGCTGGGCCCCGACGCGCGACGCCGCGCCGTTGGGGCCACGAAACACGATGGGGCAGACCATCTGGCCGCCCGACATGTAGTGCGTCTTGGCCGCCGAATTGATGATCTGGTCGATCGCCTGCATCGCAAAGTTGAAGGTCATGAACTCGACGATCGGCTTCAGTCCGCCGAACGCTGCACCCACGCCCAATCCGGCGAAGCCGTGCTCGGTGATCGGCGTGTCAATGACGCGCTTGTCGCCAAACTCCTCGAGCAGTCCCTGGCTCACCTTGTAGGCGCCCTGGTATTGGGCGACCTCCTCGCCCATCAGGAACACCTGGCCGTCCTTGCGCATCTCCTCCGCCATGGCATCGCGCA
>CAZHQA010000532.1:0-1373 GCA_964533955.1 uncultured Reyranella sp.
TCGGCGGGCGAGGGCAGGTCGGCGGCATAGCACAGCCGGATCAGCGTCATCTCGGCGGCGCGCACCGGCGAGGGCGCGGCCAGCGTCTCCTGCAGGCCCTTCATCAGCAGCGCCCAGGCGCGGGTGAGCGAGGACAGCGACAGCTTCTGCGCCATGGCAAGGCCCTGCGCCCGCTCGCTGTCGGCCGAATTGGCGCCCGCTTCCGGCGCGACCTTGAGCCGGGTCACCCAATGGGTGAGCTCGAGCAGGTCCTGCAGGATCACCACCGGATCGGCGCCCGATTCATGCATCTCGCCGAGCGCGGCGACGACCGCCTTGGCATCACCGCGCATGGTCTTCTCGAAGAGATCGAGCACCTTGCTGCGGTCGGCCAGGCCCAGCATGTCGCGCACCTGCGCGGCATCGACCACACCGCCGCCGTGCGCGATCGCCTGGTCGAGCATGGAAAGGCCGTCGCGCACCGAGCCGTCGGCGGCGCGCGCGATCAGCGCCAGCGCCTCGGGCGAGATCTCGACCTTCTCCAGGCCGGCGATCTTGCCGAACCACTCGATCAGCGCCTCCATCGGCACGCGCTTGAGGTCGAAGCGCTGGCAGCGCGACAGCACCGTCACCGGCACCTTGCGGATCTCGGTGGTGGCGAACAGGAACTTCACGTGCGGCGGCGGCTCCTCCAGCGTCTTCAGGAGCGCGTTGAACGCCTTCTCCGACAGCATGTGCACTTCGTCGATGATGTAGACCTTGTAGCGCGCCGACACCGGGCGATAGCGCACGCCCTCGATCAGCTCGCGCACGTCGTCGATGCCGGTGCGCGAGGCCGCATCCATCTCGATCACGTCGACGTGGCGGTCCTCGGTGATCGCCTTGCAGTTCTCGCACACGCCGCACGGATCGACCGTCGGCCCGCCCTTGCCGTCCTTGCCGACGCAGTTCAGCGCCCGGGCGATGATGCGGGCGGTCGTGGTCTTGCCGACGCCGCGCACGCCGGTGAGCATGAAGGCGTGCGCGATGCGGCCGGTCGAGATGGCGTTGCTCAGCGTGCGCACCATCGCTTCCTGGCCGACCAGGGTGGTGAAATCGACAGGACGGTATTTGCGGGCGAGGACCCTGTAGGGAAGCTGGTTCTTGGCTTCCGGCATGGCAGCGTGTCCTGACCCAAGGGCGCGCCGTGGCCCTATAGCCCGGCGGTCGTCGCGCCCGGGCGACCCGGCCGCCGCGGCGGCGCGCGCGGAGACGACGGGTGAGGGACCGACATGACCCGAAGCGAATTCGTTACGGCTGCTTCCTTCCGGATCTGACCGGGTTGGCGACTGCTCCGCCCACACCGGCCCCTCGAGGCGGTTATATCAGGACTCCGGGCCGACGGCGCAAGGGGA
>CAZHQA010000533.1:0-1370 GCA_964533955.1 uncultured Reyranella sp.
TGAAGAAGATCGAGCAGATCGTGCGCGAGGAGATGGACCGGGCGGGGGCCGTCGAGCTGCTGATGCCCACGCTGCAGCTGGCAGAGCTGTGGCGCGAGAGCGGCCGCTACGACGCCTACGGCCCGGAGATGCTGCGCATCAAGGACCGGCACGATCGTGAGATGCTGTATGGACCGACCAACGAGGAGATGATCACCGTGCTCTTCCGCGACGGCGTGAAGAGCTACCGCGACCTGCCCAGGAATCTCTACCATATACAGTGGAAGTTCCGTGACGAGGTGCGGCCGCGCTTCGGTGTCATGCGCGGGCGCGAATTTCTGATGAAGGACAATTACTCCTTCGACCTCGACAAGGCGGGTGCGATTCACTCCTACAACAAGATGTTCGTGGCCTACCTGCGCACCTTCGCGCGCCTGGGGCTGAAGGCGATCCCGATGCGCGCCGATACCGGCCCGATCGGCGGCGATCTCAGCCATGAGTTCATCATTCTGGCGGACACCGGCGAAAGCGCCGTGTTCTGCCACAAGGGCTTGATCGACAAGGATATCCTCGGCCGGAAGATCGACTACGATTCGGACCTTCAGCCGATCGTGAAGGAATGGACATCGCTCTATGCCGCGACCGACGAGATGCACGACAAGGCGGCTTTCGAGGGGATTCCAGAGGCCGAGCGGCTTGCGGCTCGGGGGATCGAGGTCGGCCACATCTTCTATTTCGGCACCAAGTACTCCAAGCCGATGAATGCCGTGGTGGCGGGGCCTGGTGGCGAGCAGGTGACGGTCGAGATGGGGTCTTACGGCATCGGTGTTTCTCGGCTGGTCGGAGCGATCATCGAGGCGAGCCACGATGACAAAGGCATCATCTGGCCGGAGGCCGTGGCGCCGTTCAAGGTCGCTATCGTCAATCTCAAGCCCGACGACGGTGCGGTGTCGAGCGCCTGCACCAGACTCTACGAATCTTTGCAGGCCAAGAATGTCAGCGTGCTGCACGACGATCGCGATCTCAGGCCCGGCGCCAAGTTCGCCGACATGGACCTGATCGGCACGCCTTGGCAGGTCATCGTCGGCCCCAAAGGGCTGGCGGCGGGCAAGCTCGAGGTCAAGAATCGCAAGACAGGTGCGCGCGAGGAACTCCCCGCCGACCAGGTCCTTGCCCGTTTCGGCGCATGATCCATCAGCAAAGGGCCCGAGTGGATGGGGTCGGCCGTACTGCTTTGCCGTCCTTCGAAGCCCGGCCCGGCAGATCGCTCCCCGAGGTCAGGTAGATGGCCTTCGCCGCCGTCGAGCGCCTTGTCGCCTTCCGCTATCTGCGGGCACGGCGGGAGGAAGGCTTCATCTCGGTGATTGCCGGCTTCTCGCTGGTCGGCATAG
>CAZHQA010000534.1:0-1334 GCA_964533955.1 uncultured Reyranella sp.
GTCGGCGGCGCCTGGGCGTTGATGAACATCGAGCCCAACAGGCTCGAGGTCGGGGATGTCGCCTCGATGGAGGTCCGACTGGTCGCGGCGGAACAGCCGGCACAGGCCCAGCCCGAGCCGCCGCAACCGGACCTGCCGACGCCGCCCGACGACACGCCGCCGCCCGAAGTGCCGATGCTCGAATCGATGGTGCAGCCGCCGCTGCCGGACCTGCCGCCACCCGAGTTTCCGCTCAACGCGCCGCCGCCCAAGCCCAAGCCACCGGCGCCCAAGCCGAAGCCCGCGCAGGCCACGCCGCCGACCGATGCGCCGGCCGCCCAGGCCTCGGCCGCGCCGGCTGCGTCCTCGGTCGCGCCCAAGACCGTCTCGGCATCGCAGGTCGCCTATCTCACGCCGCCCAACGCGATCTATCCGGCGCGCTCGAAGCGCGCCGGCGAGAAGGGCATCGTGATGGTCAAGGTCTATGTCGACGCGACCGGCCGGCCGAGCCAGGTCGGCGTGCAGGCTTCGTCGGGCTTTCCGGCGCTCGATGAATCCGCGCTGAGCGCGGTGCGCGCGGCGCGTTTCCGACCCTACTCGGAAGCCGGCGTGCCGCAGGCGGTGTGGGTGCTGGTTCCGATCAATTTCGTGTTGCAGTAGCAGGACTGAAGGTGATTCATGGGTGACGCCACCAACCTGGGCTTCGGCCATTTTCTCGCCAACGCCGACATCGTGGCCAAGGTGCTGCTGGTCGTGCTGGCGCTGATGTCGGCAATCTCCTGGTACCTGATCATCTACAAGGGCATCAGCCAGGTGATCCGCCAGCAGCGCAGCAAGAAGTTCCTGGCGTTCTTCTGGAGCGCCACCTCGCTCGAGGCGGTGCAGAACGAGCTCAACGTGCACGGCGTGCACGAGCCCTTCGGCCACCTGACGGCGCATTCGCTGCACGCCCAGGCGCACCACGAGAAGTTCGGCGCCGGCAAGCTCGAGGAGGCGGGCAGCGAGCAGGAGTTCCTGACCCGCACGATCAAGAAGGTGCTCGACGAGGAGACCACCGCTCTGGAGAACGGCCTCACCATCCTGGCGACCGTCGGTGCCACCGCGCCGTTCGTCGGCCTGTTCGGCACGGTGTGGGGCGTCTACCACGCCCTGGTGGCGATCGGCATGACCGGCTCGGGCATGCTCGACAAGGTCGCCGGCCCGGTCGGCGAAGCGCTGATCATGACCGGCATCGGCCTGGCCGTCGCCCTGCCGGCGGTCATGGGCTACAACTGGCTCACTCGTACCAACCGCGTGCTGACCGCCAAGCTCGACGCCTTCGCCTTCGAGCTCCTGACCTTCCTGTCGATGGGCCG
>CAZHQA010000535.1:0-1314 GCA_964533955.1 uncultured Reyranella sp.
CTGCTGGGCGTGGCGCTCAATGCCATCGCCGGCGCGCTGATCGCGCTGGTGCTGGCGATGTCGCCCAATCCCTTCGCCTACCAGGAAATCTCGCTGTGGCTCGCCGGGTCGATCGCCGACCGCGACCTCCGCTACCTGGCGATCTCCGCGCCCTTCATGATCGCCGGCACGGTCATCGTGCTGGGTGCGCGGCGCTGGCTCGACGCCCTGTCGCTCGGCGAGGAGGCGGCGCGCAGCCTCGGCGCCGACACCGGCCGCCTCGGCCTGCGCCTGACGCTGGGGCTCGGCTTGATGATCGGCGCGGCGACGTCGGTCGCGGGCGTGATCGGCTTCGTCGGCATGGTGGCGCCGCATCTGGTGCGTGCCAGGGTGGGCTTCCGGCCGGGCGCCACGCTGCTGCCGTCGATGCTGGCCGGCGCGATCCTGGTCCTCGCCGCCGACATCCTGGTGCGCCTGATGCCGACGGCTTTCGAGCTGCAGCTCGGCGTGGTGACGTCGCTGGTCGGCGCGCCCTTCCTGGTGCGCGTGATTCGACGCTCGCGCGCGGCGTGGCTTGCCACATGACGATGCTCGCCGCCCGCGGATTGGTCTGTCGCCACGGCCCGCGCACGGTGCTGTCGGCCATCGACCTTGCCTTCGCGGCGGAAGTGACCGCGCTGGTCGGGCCCAACGGTTCCGGCAAGACGACGTTGATGCGCCATCTCGCCGGTCTCGATCGCGCCGCGGCCGGCCGGGTCGAGATCGACGGCCGGCCGCTGGAGAGCCTCGCCGCCGGCCAACGGGCGCGAGCCATCGCCTATCTGCCGCAGGCGGCGTCCGTCTACTGGCCGCTGTCCGGCGCCGACCTGGTGGCGCTGGGGCGCGTGCCGCACGGTGCCGATCTCGGCCGGCCATTGTCCCCGGTCGACGCCGGGGCGGTTCGCCGCGCGCTGGAGCGGGTCGACGGCGTGGCCTTCGCCGATCGCACGGTCGATACGCTCTCGCAGGGCGAGCGGGCGCGGCTGATGATGGCCCGCCTCCTTGCCACCGAGGCGAGCGTGGTGCTGGCGGACGAGCCGGTGGCGAGCCTCGATCCGGCTTACGCGCTCGAGGCCATGGCGGTGCTGCGCTCCGAGGCGGCGCGCGGCGCCTCGGTCGTGGTGGTGCTTCACGATCTCGGCCTGGCGGCGCGCTTTGCCGACCGCGTCGTCGTGCTGGCCGACGGCAAGTCGGTCGCCGACGGCCCGCCGGCGCATGCGCTTGATCCCGGCGTGATCGATGCCGCCTATGGCGTGGATTTCCGCACCGTCACCATCGACGGCGTCGTTCAACCCA
>CAZHQA010000536.1:0-1295 GCA_964533955.1 uncultured Reyranella sp.
CGCGTGCGGGATAGGCACGGTCCCGGCGCGGTGTTCGGCGGCTCCTACGGCTGGTCGAGCGCCGGCCGCTTTCATCACGCGCAAAGCCAGGTCCATCGCTTCCTGAATGCGATCGGCGGCTACGTGCGCCACGTCGATTCCTACAGCCTGGGCGCGGCGCGCGTGCTGATGCCGCACATCGTCGCCAGCATGGAAGACCTGATGGCGATGCACACGCCGTGGGAAGTGCTGGCCGAGCATTGCAAACTGTTCGTCACCTTCGGCGGCGCGCCGCACAAGAACGCGCAGATCAACGCCGGCGGCGCCATGGTGCATCACCTCAAGGCGGGCCTTTACGGCATGCGCGAAAAGGGCGTGCGCTTCGTCAACGTGACGCCGACCGCCGAGGATCTCGACACCGGCGGCGAGATCGAATGGCTGGCGATCCGGCCCAACACCGACGCCGCCATGATCCTGGCGCTGTGCCACGTGCTGCTGACCGAGAACCTGCACGACCGCGAGTTCCTCGACCGCTGCACCGTGGGCTTCGACAAGTTCGCACCCTCCCTCGCCGAAAAGACGCCGGAATGGGCCGAGAAGATCACCGGCATCCCCGCCTCCCGCATCCGCTCCCTCGCCCGCGAGATGGCGGCGACGCGCACCACGGTCAACATCAACTGGTCGCTGCAGCGCAGCCATCACGGCGAGCAGCCGTTCTGGGCGCTGGTGACCTTGGCCTGCATGCTGGGCCAGATCGGCCTGCCGGGCGGAGGCTTCGGCGCGAGCTACGGCCCGACCAACATCATGGGCAGCAGCGGCCCGCTCTACTCCGGCCCGACCCTGTCGCAGGGCAGCAACGCCGTGGCGGATTTCATCCCGGTCGCGCGCTTCACCGACATGCTGCTCAATCCCGGCGGCAAGGTTCCCTACAACGGCCAGCTCCTCACCTACCCCGACATCCGGCTGGTCTACTGGGCGGGCGGCAATCCGTTCCATCACCACCAGGACCTCAACCGGCTGCGCCAGGCGTGGCGCAAGCCCGAGACCATCATCTTCAACGAGCAGTTCTGGACGCCGGCCGCCAAGATGGCCGACATCGTGCTGCCCGCCACCACGACGCTGGAGCGCGACGACATCGGCTACGGCCGGCGCGAGCCCTGGCTGATCGCCATGAAGAAGGCGCGCGAGCCGATCGGCGAGGCGCGCGACGACTACTGGATCTTCTCCGAGATCACCCGGCGCCTCGGCGCCGAGGCCGTCTACGCCGAAGGCCGCGACACGATGCAGTGGCTCGCCCACCTCTACGAGGAGGCGCG
>CAZHQA010000537.1:0-1294 GCA_964533955.1 uncultured Reyranella sp.
GGCGCGCCGATCAGGCGGCTGACGGAGTGCTTCTCCATGAACTCGCTCATGTCGATGCGCACCATCGCCTGGTCGTCGTCGAACAGGAATTCGGCGATGGCCTTGGTGAGCTCGGTCTTGCCGACGCCGGTCGGGCCGAGGAACAGGAACGAGCCGATCGGCCGGTTCGGGTCCTGCAAGCCCGCCCGCGCACGGCGCACGGCATTGGCCACGGCGCGGACGGCTTCGTCCTGGCCGATGACGCGCTTGCCGATCTCCTGCTCCATGCGCAGCAGCTTGCCCCGCTCGCCCTCGAGCATCTTGTCGACCGGTATGCCGGTCCAGCGCGACACCACGGCAGCGATGTCCTCGGGCATGACCTCTTCCTTCACGCCCTTGCCGCCAGAGACGGCATGGCCCTCGGCCTCTTTCAGCTTCTTCTCGAGATCGGGGATGACGCCGTAGGCGAGCTCGCCGGCGCGCGCCAGTTCGCCCTTGCGCTGGGCAATGTCGAGCTCGGAGCGCGCCTTGTCGAGCTGCTCCTTGATCTTCTGCGAATCGGCCAGTTTGTCCTTGGCCGACTTCCACTGCGCCGTGAGCGCCGCCGACTTCTGCCCGAGCTCGCTCAGCTCCTTGTCCAGGCGCTCCAGCCTGTCGCGCGACGCCTGATCGCTCTCCTTCTTGAGCGCCTCGCGTTCGATCTTGAGCTGGATGATGCGGCGGTCGAGCTCGTCGAGCTCCTCCGGCTTGCTGTCGACCTGCATGCGGATGCGACTCGCCGCCTCGTCCATCAGGTCGATTGCCTTGTCGGGCAGGAAGCGGTCGGCGATGTAGCGGTTCGACAGCGTCGCCGACGCCACGATGGCCGCGTCGGCGATGCGCACGCCGTGATGCAGCTCGTACTTCTCCTTGAGGCCGCGCAGGATCGAGATCGTGTCCTCGACCGTCGGCTCGGCGACGAACACCGGCTGGAACCGGCGCGCCAGCGCGGCATCCTTCTCGATGTGCTTGCGGTATTCGTCGAGCGTGGTGGCGCCGACGCAATGCAGCTCGCCGCGAGCCAGCGCGGGCTTCAGCATGTTGGAGGCGTCCATCGCGCCGTCGGCCTTGCCGGCGCCGATCAGGGTATGCAGCTCGTCGATGAAGACGATGATGTCGCCCTCGGCCGAGGCGATCTCCGACAGCACGGCCTTCAGCCGTTCCTCGAACTCGCCGCGATACTTGGCGCCGGCCACCATGGCGCCGAGATCGAGCGCCATCAGCTTCTTGTTCTTGAGCGATTCGGGGACGTCGTCGTTGACGATGCGCAGCGCCA
>CAZHQA010000538.1:0-1292 GCA_964533955.1 uncultured Reyranella sp.
AGGATCGACAGCGGCAGGATCAGGATGGCGAGCATCGCCATCTTCACTTCCTTGGCCTCGATCTTCTTGCCGATGTATTCCGGCGTGCGCCCGACCATGAGCCCCGCGACGAACACCGAGATGATGGCGAACAGCAGCATGCCGTAGAGGCCCGAGCCGACGCCGCCGAAGATGATCTCGCCGAGCTGGATGTTGAACAACGGCACCAGCCCGCCGATCGGCGTGAAGCTGTCATGCATGGCGTTGACCGCGCCACACGACGCGTCCGTGGTGACGGTAGCAAACAGGGCGGAGCTGGCGATGCCGAAGCGCACCTCCTTGCCCTCCATGTTGCCACCGGCCTGCAAGGCCGAAGCCTTGTCGTCGACGCCGAGCCTGGCGATGGCGGGATTGCCGGCTGCCTCTGCCCAGTAGGCCGTGAGCACGCCGCCCAGGAATAACAGTCCCATGACGGCGAACACCGCCCAACCCTGGCGCTGGTCGCCCACCATGCGGCCGAACATGTTGGTGAGGCCGGCGCCGAGCGAGAAGATCAGCACCATCTGCACGAAGTTGGTGATCGGACTGGGATTCTCGAACGGATGGGCGGAGTTGGCATTGAAGAAGCCGCCGCCGTTCGTGCCGAACATCTTGATCACTTCCTGCGAGGCGACCGGCCCCTGGGCGATGACCTGCTTGGCGCCTTCGAGCGTTGTTGCCTCGGTATAAGCCGAGAGATTTTGCGGCATGCCCTGCCAGACGAAGAACAGGCCGACGACGATCGAGACCGGCAGCAAGATGTAGAAGGTGCAGCGGGTGAGATCGACCCAGAAGTTGCCGATGCTGCTCGCCGAGCGGCGCGCGAAGCCACGCACCAAGGCTACCGCGAGCACAATGCCGGTCGCTGCCGAGACGAAATTGTGCACCGTGAGCCCGGCCATCTGGATGAGGTAGCTCATCGTCGTTTCGGGGACGTAGGACTGCCAGTTGGTGTTGGTGGTGAAACTCATCGACGTGTTGAAGGCGAGGGCCTGTTCGACCGTCGACTGGCCTGCCGGATTGAGCGGCAGAAATGCCTGGAAACGCATCAACGCGTAGAGCAGCAGGAAGCCCGCCAGGCTGAACATCAGCATGGCCACCGCATAACCCACCCAGCTCTGCTCTCGTTTCTCGTCGACGCCGCATAGCGCGTAGAACAGGCGCTCGAGCGGCTGCAGCACCGGAGACAACACCGTGCGGTCCCCGGCGAAGACGTGCGTCATGTAGGCGCCGACGGGCTTCACCAGCGCGATGATCACCAGGCTGAAGATCGC
>CAZHQA010000539.1:0-1286 GCA_964533955.1 uncultured Reyranella sp.
AGTGGCAGGGCAATCCGGCGTATACCTCGGTCACGGTCAAGGACCTGCCGTCGAACTTCGCCCTGCTGACGGGGACGGACATCGCCAACGTGGCGGGGCTGGGCGTGACCGCCATCGCCTCGTCCTCGGGCACCCTCGTCCTGACGGTCGATCAGTACCTTCACCTGGGAGCCTTGGGGGTCACTGGCACGGCCAAGATCGTCGACACGGCCGCCCACATCGACGCCATGACGAGCGGCCAGCTCGGCGGACTGGCGGCGAACGGCATCAAGGCGCTCCAGTCGACCACGACGCCGCTGGTGCTCAGCCTCGACCAGTTCAACAACCTGAACGGCGTGGCGCTGCCCGGAGACAAGTCGACGACGCTGCAGGAGAGCGAGTCGACCATCGAGGGCCTGACGTCGGGCCAGATCGCCGCGCTGGCGGCCGGCAACATCGGCCACATCGGCGTCGCGGGCAACGTGCTGAACCTCGGGCTCGACCAGTTCAGCGCGCTCGGTACGGCCGTCCTGGATCCGGCGATTGCCCTGACCGTCAACGGCGATGTCGCCGGACCCGCCAACGACAGCTTCACCTTCAGCCGCCAGCCGTTCTCGGCGTCCGACAAGGTCAATGGCGGCGGCGGGACGGACACGCTGTCGCTGACGGGCAACTACGGCCCCCTGGCGTTCGCCGCCGACACGATCTCGGGCATCGAGAAGCTCAAGGTCAACGGTGGCGCCGGCCAGAGCTACAGCATCACCGAGAACGACGGCAACGTCGGCTCCGGCCAGACCCTGGCCGTGGTCGCGGGCGGCTTCGGCGCCGGCGACAGCCTGGTGTTCGACGGATCGGCCGAGACCGACGGCAGCTTCAGCTTCACCGGCGGCGCGGGCGGCTCGAGCACCTTCACCGGCGGCAACAAGGCCGACATGTTCACGCTGGGCGGCGGGACCGACACGGTCCGCTACACCTCGGCCTTGCAATCGAACAGCTCGGTCTACGACAGGGTGGACGGCTTCGACGCCAGCAAGGACAGCTTCGCGTGGAACCATGGCCTGACCTTCGACGGGACCGTCGTCGGCACGCTGAAGTCGAACACCTTCGAGGCCAACCTGACGACGGCCTTCGCCGGCGTGGCGGCGAACCACGCCGAGATCTTCCAGGCGAGCGCCGGCAACATGGCGGGCCAGATGTTCCTGCTGATCAATGACGGCTCGGTCGGCTACTCGACGGGCGACCTGATCGTCCGCCTGACCAACACGACCGGAACCCTGACGAGCGCCAACTTCAAGACCTGACAGGTC
>CAZHQA010000540.1:0-1277 GCA_964533955.1 uncultured Reyranella sp.
GCGTCTACGAGGGCGGCGAGATCTCGATGTTCTACGATCCGATGATCGCCAAGCTGTGCAGCTACGGCAAGGACCGCAACGCCGCGATCGACCGCATGCGCCGCGCCCTCGACGAGTTCTACGTGCGCGGCGTGTCGCACAACGTGCCGTTCCTGGCGGCGCTGATGGCCCATCCGCGCTTCCGGGCCGGCAAGCTCACCACCAACTTCATCGCCGAGGAATTCAAGGGCGGCTTCACCGCCAAGCACTTGCCGCCCAGGGATCCGGCGGTGCTGGCGGCGATCGCGGCGGTGGCCGATCGCATCCGCCACCCGAGCGGCACTGTCGACGAGCGCGTGGTCATGCTCAATCGCGAGCCGGTGAAGCTCACCGTCAGCGGACGCGATGCCGGCTTCGAAGTGGATGCGAATGGCGTCAAGATCGCGATCGCCACCGATTGGTCGCCGGGCGAGCCGTTGATGCACGCGACGGTCGATGGCCAGCACATGGTGGTGCAGGTCGATGCCGTGGGCTCGGGCTGGCGCGTCTTCAACGAAGGCGGGCAGGCCGAGGCGCTGGTGCTGACGGCCCGCCAGGCCGAGCTCTATCAGCTGATGCCCGTCAAGGCCGCGCCCGACACGTCTAAATTCCTGCTGTCGCCGATGCCGGGCCTGCTCGCCTCGGTCGCGGTCAAGGAGGGCCAGGAGGTCAAGGCGGGCGAGGCGCTGGCCGTGGTCGAGGCGATGAAGATGGAGAACGTGCTGCGCGCGGCCCAGGACGGCACGGTCAAGGTGCTGCACGCCAAGGCCGGCGACAGCCTCAAGGTCGACCAGAAGATCGTCGAGTTTGCCTGACTGCGCGCGATGACTGTCAATCGAGCTCTGCCGTCGGCCGAACCCATGCACCGCTTTGCTGCGGGAGCTGGGCCGACGGCCGAAGAAGCAAAGATCATCGCGCGATAATGGCGCTGCAGGCCCGCCTCACCATCACCGGCCGCGTCCAGGGCGTGGGCTACCGCGACTGGACGATCGGCGCGGCCCGGCGCCTCGGCCTGACGGGCTGGGTGCGCAACCGGCGCGACGGAGCGGTCGAGGCGCTGGTGGTCGGCGAAGACATGGCGGTCGGCGAGATGATCGAGGCCTGCCGGCGCGGTCCGCGCCTGGCTCATGTCGAGGCCGTCGATGTCGAGCCGGTCGACCTCGACATCCTGCCCGCGGGCTTCACGCAATTGCCGACGGTTTGACGCTAGTCTTACTGAGTCAGAAGGCCACAGGGTGGCGGTGTAGGGGCTGCGGTAT
>CAZHQA010000541.1:0-1263 GCA_964533955.1 uncultured Reyranella sp.
ATGGCTCAGTTGCTGGTCGAGGTGATTGCGCAGCCGCCCGAGCTCTTCGGCGTCGCACAGCTGGTCGGCATCTACGATCTCGTCGAACTTCTGAGTATAGGCGTGGTACTGCTGGCCGAGCGGCTCGTTCGACAGCGCACCAGGCGGCAGCCATGGGCGCTCGGCGCGGCCCGGCTCTTCCTCGTCGCCGGAGCCCATTTGCATCTCGGTCTGCGCCTGATCGGCGACCGTCTCCGATGCGTCCTCCTGCTCGGACGCGTCCTCGGTCTCCTCGCCCTGGGCACCGTAGCCCTGGCTCTCGCTGGAATCGCTCTGGTCCTCGCCGGTCTCGTTGGACTGGCCGTCCGCGTTCTCCTGGTCCTGGCTCTCCTCCTGATCGTCGTCCTGCAGGTCAGCCGATTCGTCGCCGAGCTTGAGGTCGCGGATCAACTGGCGGGCGGCGCGGGCGAAGGCATCCTGATTGCCGAGCGTGTCCCGGAGCTTCTGGAAGTCGCGTCCGGCGGCGGCCTCGACGTCGGCCCGCCACATGTCGACCATGGCCTTGGCTGCTTCCGGCGGCGAGGCGCCCAGGAGCTGCTCTCGGGCGATCAGGCCGATTACGTCGGCGATCGGCGCGTCGTCCTTGTTCTTGATGCGGGCGTGCCCGCGCTGGTCAGAGCGCTGGCGCCACAAGGCGGACAGGTTGTCGGCCACCCCGGCCATTCGGCGGGCCCCGAGCGCCTCGACGCGCACCTGCTCGACGGCCTCGAAGATCGCTCGCGCCGTCTCGCCGCGCGGTACGCGGCGCAGGTGCATCTTGCGATCGTGGTGCCTGAGCTTGAGCGCCATCGAATCGGATTCGCCGCGCACCCGGCTGACGTCCTCGACCGGCAGGTCACGGGCGGGCACGGTGATGCGGGCCTCCTGCCCAAGCACCGAGCCGCCATCCGGTACGAACGTGACGTTCACGTCCTTGCGCGAGATCGCCCGCATGGTAGTCGCGGTGACCCGGCGAAACTCCTCCAGCGGCGTAGTGTCCTTGGCCATCAGAGGGCCCCTTCAACGCAACTCGTTCAGTGCAGCTTGCCGCCTTTGGCGCTCGACGGCGGCAATTCCTTGCCGAAGCAGCGCTGGTAGTACTCCGCCAGTGTCGAGCGTTCGACTTCGTCGCACTTGTTGAGGAAGGTGAGGCGGAAGGCAAAGCCGATGTCGCCGCCGAAGATGCGGGCGTTCTCGGCCCAGGTGATCACCGTGCGCGGCGACATCACGGTCGAGATGTCGCCG
>CAZHQA010000542.1:0-1241 GCA_964533955.1 uncultured Reyranella sp.
ATTGCTCGGCGACCTGCGGCGCGTCGCGCTTGGCCACCGCCCAGGCGCTCGGCGGGTTCATGATCAGCGATGCCTGGCCGGAGACCAGGAACTTGTTGTTCGAGGCATCGTCCCAGGCCGGAACGTCGACCGGCAGAAACTGTTGCAGCTTCTTGTAGAAATCGAGCGCCTGGCGCACGGCATCGGTCTTCACCGTGATGTCGCCCTTGGCATTGACCAGCTCGGCACCGAAGCCGTGGAAGATCGCCCCGGCCGTATCGACGTTGTCGCTGGTCGTTCCGAGCCCGATGCCGAACGCATGACCGCCTTTGTGACAGGCTTCCGCCGCCTTCAGGAACGTGTCGAACGTCCAATCGTCCGCCTTGGGCGGCCCGCCCGCGGGATACATCGCCTGGATGTCGATGCCGGCATACTGTTTCAGGTAGTCGATGCGCGAGCACGGCCCCTTGATCTGGCTGCCGACGGTCGCCGGAACGGCGAGCCACTTGCCGTCGAGCTTGCCGAGATATTCGACGGTCGGGTTCACCGCGCCGTTCTGCTTGATCAGCGGTTCCATGACGTCGTTCATGGCAACCATCTGGTCGGAGTACCGGGAGGGCAGCCATTGAGCGAGCGCCAGGATGTCGTGGCCGGCCCTGGCCTGCGATTCCGCGGCGCCAGTCAGCAACAGCTTGTTGCCCTGCGAGGTGATGAAGTCGATCGTGACTTCGACCTTCTCCTTCTCCGCCCACTCCTTGACGGCCTTTTCAGTGGCCGTATTGGCCGTCGGCACCCAGTGGTCCCAGAATCCCATCGCGAGCTTGCCGGCCGCATGCGCGCCGCGCACGAAGGGGGCCGCCACCATGGCCGTCGACAGGGCAGCGGTGCCCGAGAGCAGACGACGACGCGCAATCTTCCGTGAAGCCATCCGTTTCCTCCTGTTGGTGATCCTCAAGCGGGATCTTGTCGCCGACGCTACGCGCGGCCTCTTGCACAGGCAATGAAATTCCGCGAACGGGCTCCTTGGATCGGGATATGATCGACCCGCCGGGGAGGAAAAATCGATGCGATTGCTGATCGAAGATGCGCGCGTATGGGACGGCACGGGAGCCACGGCCTTTCCCGGCAAGGTGCTGATCGACGATGAGCGCATCGCAGCCGTCGCGCCACAATCGCAGGCGCTGGCGGCTGACGGATGCGAACGGATCGATGCCAGGGGCAAGTTCCTGTATGCGACCAACCGCGATGTCGCCAAACCCAGC
>CAZHQA010000543.1:0-1241 GCA_964533955.1 uncultured Reyranella sp.
AACCATCCGCTGTCGCGCATCGCCAACCAGGTCATGTGGGACCGCCTGATCTCCGTCGTCGAGGAGCAGGCGCAGACCCTGGTGCGCACCGCCTTCGGCACGCCGACGCGCGAGGCGGGCGATCTCTCGGCCGGCGTCTACGACACCCAGGGCCGGATGCTGGCGCAGGCCGTCACCGGCACGCCGGGCCACGTCAATTCCATGGCGGTGAGCGTCAGCCACGTGCTGAACAAGATCCCGCTCGACGAGATGGCCGACGGCGACGTCTTCATCCTCAACGACCCGTGGCAGGGCACCGGCCACCTGAACGACATCGTCATCGTCACGCCGACCTACAAAGCCGGCAAAGCCGTCGGCTTCTTCGCCGACACCCTGCACGTGGTCGACATCGGTGGCCGCGGCATCGTCGGCGCCGCCCAGCAGGTCTACGAGGAGGGGATCTACATCCCCATCACCAAGATCGTCGAGAGGGGCAAGGTCAACCAGTGGCTGGTCGACCTGATCGCCGCCAACGTGCGCGAGCCGATCCAGGTGATCGGCGACATCTATTCCCTGATCTCGGCCAACGAGGTCGGCGGCAAGCGGCTCGTCCAGATGATGGACGAGTTCGAGCTCGAGCACATAAACGATCTCGCCAAGCACATCCTCGACCATTCCCGCGCCGCCAGCCTGGCCGCGATCGGCAAGCTCAGGCCCGGCACCTATTCGAACGAGATGACGGTCGACGGCATCAACGGCAAGCCGATGACGCTCAAGGCGCGGCTCACGGTCAGCAAGGACGGCATCGACGTCGAGTACTACGATGCGCCGCCCGCGGTCAGCCTCGGGCTCAACGTGCCGATGTGCTACACCGACGCCTACACCGCTTTCGGCATCAAGTGCATCGTGGCGCCCAAGGTGCCGAACAACTGGGCGAGCCTCGCCACCATCCGCACCACCGCGCCCGACGGCTCGATCCTCAACGCCCGCCATCCCGCGCCGGTCGCCGCGCGCTCGACGATCGGCCACATGCTGCCCGACGTGATGTTCGGCTGCCTGATCCAGGCGCTGCCCGAGGGCGTGCCGGCCGAGGGCACGTCGTGCCTGTGGAACCTCCGCCTGATGGGCGGCCCGGGCCGCGTCGAGCTCTCCCCCGAGCAGGCGGCGAAGGCCACCGCCTACAACGTCATGAGCTTCCATTCCGGCGGCACCGGTGCGCGCCCGCGCACCGACGGCCTCAGCGCCACCGCCTTCCCGTCGGG
>CAZHQA010000544.1:0-1218 GCA_964533955.1 uncultured Reyranella sp.
CTCCCCCCAAGACGGGGGAGGGGATGATTCGTCCTGTCCGCCGGTCTTCGGGACCTGGCGCGGGAGAGGATGACCACCGAGGAAGACTCGCGTGCGACCGACCCGGTGCGGTAGGGTTTCCGCGCGGCCTCTCGGGGAGGGACAGCCATGACCACCTTCATCGCCGGTGGAACCGGGTTCATCGGGCGACGGCTCGTTCCACTCCTGGCGCAACGCGGCGAAGAGATCGTCTGCATGGACATCAACCCGCAGACCGCCGATTTCGCCGCCCTCGGCAAGCAGGTGAAGACGCTGCGGGGCGACGTCAGCCAGTTCGATGACGTCATGGCGGCGATGGCCACGGCCAGACCCCGACGGGTCATCAACCTCGCCTACTGGATCGGCAGCGAGAACCCGCCGCGTGCCGCCTTCAAGCTCAACGTCCTCGGCATGGACAACGTGTTCGAGGCGGCACGCCTCGCCGGCTGCAATCGGGTGGTCTATGCCAGCTCGCTCGCGGTCAGCGGCGAGCAGAAATTCTTCGGCGACCGCATGGTGACCGAGGACGATCTTCGCCACGGCCACGTGCAGTACGCGATGCACAAGATCTTCAACGAGTGGCAGGCGCAGGACTACCGCGACAAGCACGGCATGGAGATCACGACCATCCGGCCGGCCAACGTCACCGGCCCGGACAAGATCATGGGCTCGGTCGATCACGTGTTCTGCATCACCCGCCCGGCGCGCGGCCAGCCGGTGAAGTTCCCGTACCGGGACGCGATGCGCTGCCCGATCCACGTCGACGAGATCGCCGAGATCTTCGCCCGCGTGATCATGACCGACAAGCCGCAGCACGCCGTCTACAACACCGGCGGCCAGGCGATCAGCATGGGCGAGCTGGCCGATATCGTGCGCGGCTACCTGCCCGAAGCCGAGATCACCTTCGACAAGGAGACCGGCGGCCGCGAGCTCTCGGGCAATTTCCTGATCGACAACACCCGGCTGGTCTCCGAATTCGGCATGCAGTTTCGTCCCTACCGCGAGCGGGTGCTGCAGATCATCAACGACGTCCGCAAGCAGGAGGGCCTGCCGGAACTCAAGCCCCGGTGACTCTCAGGGAGCGCGCCGGACTTTTGCGGCCTCAAGCCCTCTGTCATCCCGAGAGGCCGCTGTCTGACAGCGGCCTCTCGGGATGACACGATTGTATGAATCGAAACACGACACTGCATCGTGAAAAGG
>CAZHQA010000545.1:0-1203 GCA_964533955.1 uncultured Reyranella sp.
TGCACTACGAGTTAGCGCGGCAGCGCGCACGCATTCGGCAGTGCATCAGCAAGACTTTCATTATAGAGTTGTCGAACGAAGCTGAGTTTGACGCGGACCTATTGAGAGATGCTCATGCGATCAGCGTATGGACCAATTTGGGTATTGGCGTTCGCTGCGGCGCTTTTCGCCTTTGGTAGCGCGCACGCGCAAAATCAGAAGCTCAGCTGTCCGTCTAATCTGAAGAAGAACCACCCGGAAATGCCGTTCGACTTCGACACAAGCACGTCGGTCGCGCCCGCAGCTCTGTATGTCGCCTCGAATACAGGGCCCTATCAGATGGTCGTCTTCACTTGCGTCGGCAACAATGACTCAAAAGGCCTACTGCAGTTCGATTGGCTCACGCCGCGGCATCACGGCTGGCTTGAGCCTGGTAGGATCTCGACAAGCCCACGTCTGGTGCGAGGAAACTCTCCCACTCCATACGACGGATGTCTGAGATTCGGTAACAAGGGCGACAGCATCCAGGCACAATTCTTCGGTGGCGACGACGACAGGGCCGGTATCGAGGCAGAGCACAAGGTTGGGTGCCGCACAGCAATTGCCCGCGGCACGGCGGGTACCGGCGGTGGCGGTATCTTCGACTTCTTGCTGCCCTTCCGGAACTCCTTCCCATCAGACAGCAACAAACCCAATGAAACCATGATGCAGATTAGCGGGCAGGTTGGCATTCAAAAGATCGGAAGTGACCGCTATTCGAGCTTGCTCCAGTACGCCATCAATCCCTCATCCGAAAGTGCGGGGAAGGCATCGAGCGCCAGGCTGCGGCCTGCATTTCGTGGCGCAGGCGAAAAATTCGTAGGCGCCTATCGAGAGAAAAATCCCGAACAGATGCCATTGGCGTCGAGCGGCACTGTCCGGTTCGAAGTAGCGAATGTCGGAAATGCCTCGTTGATCTACGAAGCCTACGAAATTCTGGATTCAGAAGGCAAGGTTGTGGCCTCGATCGCGGTCCCATTGTTTGCTCCATCGGAGCGCTGAAGAAGCAGGGGGCGCTGATGGATCTTGCAGCAATTCGGCGCGGCCTACCCGGTCCTGCCGTCGCGGTCGCGAATGCATGGCTCGCCCTTTTTCTGCAGACTCCTTTGACCAACCCGACATGGGAAATGGCGGCTTCGCACACTTCGTCCGCCATCGGCGCGTTCGTCTCGGTTGTCCTCTCCA
>CAZHQA010000546.1:0-1202 GCA_964533955.1 uncultured Reyranella sp.
GGCCCGCCATCAACGTCAACGACTCGGTCACCAAGTCGAAGTTCGACAATCTCTACGGCTGCCGCGAATCGCTGGTCGACGGCATCCGCCGAGGCACCGACGTCATGATGTCGGGCAAGGTGGCGATGGTCGCGGGCTTTGGTGACGTGGGCAAGGGTTCGGCCGCCTCGCTGCGCCAGGCCGGCTGCCGCGTCATGGTCTCCGAGATCGATCCGATCTGCGCCCTGCAGGCGGCGATGGAGGGCTACGAGGTCGTGACCATGGAAGAAGCCGCGCCCAAGGCCGACATCTTCGTCACTGCGACCGGCAACGTCGACGTGCTGACCCTCGACCACATGAAGGCGATGAAGCATCGCGCGATCGTATGCAACATCGGACACTTCGACTCGGAGATCCAGATCGCCAACCTGCGCAACTTCAAATGGCACAACGTGAAGCCGCAGGTCGACGAGGTCGAATTCCCCGACGGCAAGCGCATCATCGTGCTGTCGGAAGGCCGCCTCGTGAATCTGGGCAACGCGACCGGCCATCCGAGCTTCGTGATGTCGGCCTCGTTTTCCAACCAGACGCTGGCGCAGATCGAGATCTGGACCAACCCGGGCAAGTACCAAAAGAAGGTCTACACGCTGCCCAAGTTCCTCGACGAGAAGGTCGCGGCGTTCCACCTCGAGAAGGTCGGCGCCAAGCTCACCAAGCTTCGGCCCGACCAGGCCAGGTATATCGGCGTGCCCGAGGCAGGCCCGTTCAAGGGCGAGCTTTATCGCTACTAACCGCCCACAGGCAGGCGCATGCTAAAAGAGCCGGCATCGAAAGATGCCGGCTTTTTCCATGTCCCTGGCCGACGAAACCGCGACCGAAGCGCTGGGCGCCATGCTGGCCGAGCGGCTGAGGCCGGGTGACGTCGTTGGCCTGCATGGCGAACTCGGCAGTGGCAAGACGACCCTCGCCCGAGCCATCCTGCGCGCCGCGGCGGGCGACCCCGATTTGATCGTGCCCAGTCCTACCTTCACGCTGGTCGAGGTCTACGAGACGCCGCGCGGCACCTACTGGCATTTCGACCTCTATCGCCTGGAAACAGCCGAGCAGGTCTACGAGTTGGGCTGGGAGGAGGCGCTGGACGGGGGCATCGTGCTCATCGAGTGGCCGGAGCGTCTGGGCGCCCTGCTGCCCAAGCAGCTCAGCGTCACCCTGGAGGTCGACGG
>CAZHQA010000547.1:0-1190 GCA_964533955.1 uncultured Reyranella sp.
TATGCCGTCAGCGAGCGCTATCGCGTTTGCATGGAGATCATCGCGCAGCGCCGCGACTAGCTGGAACGTACGGCCGATGATGATCTTGCAATCGCAGCCAGCAGGGACAGGAGGTAACGGGCGAGAGCGTGGACTGAATGGGCGCTAGACGCGCCCATGGCAGTGCTTGAACTTCTTGCCCGAACCGCAGGGGCAGGCCGCGTTGCGCGAGACCTTGCCCCAGGTCGCCGGATTGTTGGGATCGACCTTGGGGTTTGTGCGCGGCCGCTGCAGCGTTGCCACGCCGCCGCCGGTCGGGTCGGCCGGATCGAAGGCCGGGTCGTCGGCCTGCAGGGCGGCGAGGGCAGGATCCTCGTGGATTTCGCGCATCTGGGCCGGCGGCGGCGGAGGCGGGGGCGGCTGCTCCATGCGGAGCTGCAGGGTGGCCAGCACGTTGGTCACCGATTCGCGAAGACCCGTCAGCAGGTCGCTGAAGAGATTGAAGGCCTCGCGCTTGTATTCGTTGAGCGGATCCTTCTGGCCGTAGGCGCGCAGTCCGATGCCCTGCCGCAGATGGTCGAGATGCAGCAGGTGGTCCTTCCAGTTCTGGTCGAACAGCTGCATCAGCACGCTCTTCTCGACCTGGCGCCACACGTCGGGACCGTACTGCGCCGCCTTCTGGGCGAACAGCCGGTCGACCGAGTCGTTCAGCCGCTCCCTGATCTGCTCCTCGGCGATGCCTTCTTCCTTGGCCCATTCGGTGACCGGCAGGTCGAGGCCGAAGACGCGCTGCACCTCTTCTTTGAGTTCGGCCGTCTTCCACTGTTCGGCGTAGACGTCCTCGGGGATGGTGCGCGACACCATGCCGTCGACCACGTCGCGGCGCATGCCGGTGATCACCTCGGACACGTCCTCGGTCGCCATCAGCTCGATGCGCTCCTTGTAGATCTCCTTGCGCTGGCTGTTCATGACGTCGTCGAAGCGCAGCAGGTTCTTGCGGATCTCGAAGTTGCGCGCCTCGACCTTGCCCTGCGCCGTCTCGAGCGCCTTGTTGAGCCAGCGATGGGTCAGCGCCTCGTCGTCGGTCATGCCCTTCTTCTGGACCCAGTCGAGCACCTTGTTGTTGCCGAAGATGCGCATCAGGTCGTCTTCCAGCGACAGGAAGAACTTCGAGGCGCCGGGATCGCCCTGGCGGCCGGAGCGGCCGCGCA
>CAZHQA010000548.1:0-1187 GCA_964533955.1 uncultured Reyranella sp.
CGGATGCGATCGAGCGAGAACTTGATGGCCTCGACCGGCGCCAGGATGCGGATGTCCAGGCCCTTCGTGTCCTCGTTCTTGAGGTACTTCTCGACCTTGGCGATCAGCTGTGCGTCGTGCGCGCGCTTCGCGTCGAGCCAGAACACCGCGGGGGTGTTGGTGAGCCGCGCGCGACGCACGCCGAGCTTGACCCAGTCCCGGATCGGCTCGTCCTTGACCTGGCACATGCGGAAGACGTCGCCGGTCTCGACCTTCTGGGTCATCAGGACCTTGCCGTCTTCGGCAACCACGTTGACCGTTCCGTCCGTGGGGATCCTGAACGTCTTGTCGTGCGAGCCGTACTCCTCGGCCTGCTGCGCCATCAGCCCGACGTTGGGCACGGAGCCCATCGTCTTGGGATCGAATGCGCCATGCGCCTTGCAGTCGTCGATGACGGCCTGGAACAGGGTCGAGTAGCAACGATCGGGGATTGCGGCGAGGACGTCGTGCAGCTTGCCGTCGGGCCCCCACATCTTGCCCGACTCGCGGATCATCGCCGGCATCGAGGCATCGATGATCACGTCGCTCGGAACGTGCAGGTTGGTGATGCCGCGGTCGGAGTTGACCATGGCGAGGCCGGGCCGCCTGGCGTACTCCGCCTGGATATCGGCCTTGATCGCTGCCTTCTCGGCCTCCGGCAGGGTCTCGATGCGAGTCAGCATGTCGCCCACGCCGTTGTCGGGATCGACGCCGAGCTTCTTCAGCGTGGCGCCGTGCTTCTCGAACACGTCGGCGAAGAACACCGAAACGCAATGACCGAACAGGATGGGATCGGAGATCTTCATCATGGTCGTCTTGACGTGCAGCGAGAACAGGATGCCGTCCTTCTTGGCGGCGTCGATCTGCGCGGCGAAGAAGGCGCGCAATGCCTTGCGGTTCATCACCGAGCAGTCGATGATCTCGCCGGCCTTGAGCGGAATCTTCGGCTTCAGCACCGTCGTCGTGCCGTCGCCGCCGACCAGCTCGATCCGGGCATTGGTCGGCGCCGCGATGGTCGTCGCGACCTCCGATCCGTAGAAATCGCCACTCGGCATGTACGCCACGTGCGTTTTCGAGTCCTTGGTCCAGGCGCCCATCTTGTGCGGATGTTTGCGCGCGTACTGCTTCACGGCGCCGGCGGCGCGGCGGTCGGAATTGCCCTCGCGCAG
>CAZHQA010000549.1:0-1170 GCA_964533955.1 uncultured Reyranella sp.
GACCGAGGCCGGCGCCATGGGCACGATCGGCGCCATCGTGCTCGCCGTGGTGCGCAACGCCCCGCTCACCCGCTTCGACAAGATCGCCTTCTACGGCGGCTGCGCCGCCGCCATCCTGGGCACCATCATCGGCGTCTGGGCCTTCAAGTCGCCGGCCTTCAAGGTGGCCTTCACCGTGATGTTCGCCGCCATCGTCTGGCTGTGCTGGCGGGCCTGGCAGGTCAAGGAACTGCGCGACCTGATCGTGCAGGCCTTCCAGGCGACCATGCGCATCACCGCCATGGTGGCCTTCATCCTGGTTGGCGCCACCTGTTTTTCGATCACCTTCCAGGGCGTCGACGGCAACAAGTGGGTCGAGCACCTGATGTCGAACCTGCCGGGCGGCGTGTGGGGCTTCCTGATCGTCGTCAACCTGTTCATCTTCTTCCTCGCCTTCTTCCTCGACTTCTTCGAGATCGCCTTCATCATCATCCCGATGCTGGCGCCGGTGGCGCAGAAGATCCTCGAGCCGGTGGTCGGCCACGACGCCGCGCTGATCTGGTTCGGCGTCATGGTCTGCGTCAACGTGCAGACCTCGTTCATGCACCCGCCGTTCGGCTTCGCGCTGTTCTACCTGCGCAGCGTGGCGCCCAAGGAGGTCAAGAGCACCGACATCTACTGGGGTTCCATCCCGTGGGTGCTGCTGCAGCTGATCATGGTGGTGATCGTGATCGCCCTGCCGCAGTCGGTGACCTACTTCCTCGACGCGCCGTCCACGGTCGATCCGACCAAGATCAAGATCGAGATCCAGGCCCCGCCCACCGACGACGCGGCACCGCCCGTCTTCAAGTAGCGGAACCGCCGCAGAGCGCCGTAGGCCGACCTGCGGCGGCGTGCCATGCTGAAGATGGGAGCCGGCGGGATCGTTTCGCTGCCTCCCGCGGGCCGCCATGCGGCGGGACCGATCGGCCGACGCCCGTGCGCTTCGTCCTGAACTACCCTGAAGCTCTATTGATATCGGTCAATGTCGCCCGCCGGGACCCTGGTCATATTGCAGCGGCGGCAACATCACCACCTGCCTGCGAGGAACCGCATGAAGGAACCCATCAGGCCGATCCTCGCGGGCCACAAGGCCCTGGTCGTCGGCGTCGCCAACGACCAGTCGATTGCTTATGGCTGCGCCAAGGCCTT
>CAZHQA010000550.1:0-1169 GCA_964533955.1 uncultured Reyranella sp.
TGCTGATCGCCGACGAGCCGACGACGGCGCTCGACGTCACCATCCAGGCCCAGATCCTGGAATTGATCCTCGAGCTGCAACGCGAATTCAGCGCGGCGGTGATCCTGATCACCCACGATCTCGGCGTCGTGGCCGAAACCGCGCGGCGTGTAATCGTGATGTATGCAGGCCGCAAGGTCGAGGAGGCCGAAGTCGGCGAGTTGTTCGCCCGGCCGCTTCATCCCTACACCGCTGGCTTGATGGCCTCGATCCCCCGGCTCGACCTGATGCGCGGGGAAATCCGCAACAGCGCGACGCGTCTGCAGGAGATTCCCGGCATCGTACCGCCGCTCTTCGCGTTGCCCGAGGGCTGCGCCTTCGCCCCGCGCTGCCCCAAGGCGGACGATCTGTGCCGGCGCGAGCGGCCCGACTACAAGGAGAAGCGGCCCGGTCACTGGGCCGCCTGCTGGCATTCCGATGGTTGAGCCGACACCCGTCCTCGAGGTCACGAACCTCAAGAAGCATTTCCCGGTGAAGAAGGGCCTGCTGCGCCGCACGGTAGGCCAGGTCTATGCCGTCGACGGCGTGAGCTTCACGATCGGCGAAGGTGAGACGCTGGGATTGGTGGGCGAGTCGGGTTGTGGCAAGACCACGGCGGGCCGCGCCGTGCTGCGGCTGATCGAGCCGACCTCGGGTTCGGTCAAGGTCGAGGGCCGAGAGATCGTCGGCCTCAGCAAGGCAGAGATGCGGCCCTATCGCCGCGAGATGCAGATCGTCTTCCAGGACCCGTTTTCCTCGCTCAATCCGCGCATGACGGCGGGCGACATCGTGGGTGAGCCCCTGCAGGTCCATGGCGTGACGGGACGCAAGGAACGCCGTGAGCAGGTCTCGGCGCTGTTCGCGCGCGTCGGGCTCAGGCCGGCGCAGATGTCGAACTACCCGCACCAGTTTTCCGGCGGCCAGCGCCAGCGTATTGGCATCGCCCGCGCGCTTGCCCTTGGGCCGAAGCTGATCGTGGGCGACGAGCCGGTCTCGGCGCTCGACGTCTCGATCCAGGCGCAGGTCATCAACCTGCTGCAGGACCTGCAGCGCGAGCGCCGCCTGTCGTATCTCTTCATCTCGCACAACCTCGCGGTGGTCGAGCACATCAGCCACCGCATCGCGGTCATGTATCTCGGCCGCATCGTCGA
>CAZHQA010000551.1:0-1168 GCA_964533955.1 uncultured Reyranella sp.
GTCCGAGGCCAAGTTCCTGCTTGAGCTCCAGGTAGTCGCGCTCGATACGCCAGCGCAATTTGGCGAGGTCGACCAGACGGGCAAAGCCGATGGTCTTCGGCAAGGTCGCTAGCCAGTACTTTGTCGGCTCCTTCTCGTGCTTGGGCCATTCGATCAGGAGCCATTCTTCCGGCCACGGTTCGCTGCGTTCGAAGTCGCGGTGAGCAATACGGATGCGCAGCCGCGCAAAGCGCGATCTGAGCGGCTCGTTTGTGCCCTCTCGCCAGGTGATCGTCCGCCAGGCTCTGGTTGGCAGGCTGAACGCAAGGTCTTTGACACTGACCGGCTGATGCTCGGCGTCGCGGCGCAGCAGCTTGGTCGGCGACCCGCGCCCCGGCGTGTAGGGCTTCGGCGGCAAGGGGCCTGTGCCGGGCGCCCACACCGCGGCGTTCGACAGAATGCCGGCGACATAGGGCAGCCCAAGCGTCGTGATGGCGGTGCGTAGAGCGATATGGGGTCCGTAACCCGCATCCATCAGCACAGCGCCACGCGGCAGGCCCGCCGCGTGGGCGGCACGGATCTGATCGAGTGCGATCTCGATCTTGGTCTGAAAGCCGATCTCCTCGGGCACACCGGCCTTCTTGCGACGAGCCTCATCCGACGCCCAAGCCTGCGGAAGATACAGCCGATAGGCCACCGGCAGGCTGCCATCGGCGTTGGCCAGCGACAACGACACCGCGACTTGGCAGTTGTCCTGCTTGCCCAGCTGGCCGCAATACTGCCGGGCCACGCCCACCGAATGCTTGCCCTTCTTGGGAAAGCCCGTGTCGTCGATGATCCAGGCCTCGATCGGCCTATGCCGTTCGATCGCCGGCAGAACCATCTGCCGGACCTTCGCCAGCACCCGCTCGTCCGACCACCGCCCTTCGCCGACAAAATGCAACAGTGACTGATGTTGGGCCGCTGTCCGCTGCGGCGCCGTCACCGCCGCCATCGGCTCCACGCTCTTGCGATCGCCGGGCATCAACAGCCCAACGCAATAATCACGCAGTGGCTTGGCCCGATCGGCATGACCGATCACACTCACAAGCCCTTCTACATAAGCCGAAAACCGGCCTTCGCTGCTCGATGCTTCAAGACCCATCTCAGCCCTCGTTCGCTGAAAATGAATCCTCCAAAAATACCGCAG
>CAZHQA010000552.1:0-1154 GCA_964533955.1 uncultured Reyranella sp.
CGGCGAGATCCTGCAGCTGAAGGAGACCATCAACACCATGGTCGATCAGCTGAACTCGTTCGCCGGCGAGGTGACGCGCGTCGCCCGCGAGGTCGGCACCGAGGGCAAGCTGGGCGGCCAGGCCCAGGTGCCGGGCGTGGCCGGCGTATGGAAGGACCTGACCGACAACGTCAACCTGCTGGCCGCCAACCTCACCACCCAGGTCCGCAACATCGCCGAGGTGACGACCGCGGTGGCGACGGGCGACCTGTCGAAGAAGATCACGGTGGACGCAAGTGGCGAAATCCTGCGGCTGAAAGAGACCATCAACACCATGGTCGACCAGCTGAACGGCTTCGCCGGCGAAGTGACGCGCGTCGCCCGCGAGGTCGGTACGGAAGGCAAGCTGGGCGGCCAGGCCCAGGTGCCGGGCGTGGCCGGCACATGGAAGGACCTGACCGACAACGTCAACTTCATGGCCACCAATCTCACCGGCCAGGTGCGCAACATCGCCGAGGTGACCACAGCCGTCGCTGCGGGCGATCTCTCCAAGAAGATCTCGGTGGATGTCCGCGGCGAGATCCTGCAGCTGAAGGAGACCATCAACACTATGGTCGACCAGCTGAACGGCTTCGCCGGCGAGGTGACGCGCGTGGCCCGCGAGGTCGGCACCGAGGGCAGGCTGGGCGGCCAGGCCCAGGTGCCGGGCGTGGCCGGCGTATGGAAGGACCTGACCGACAACGTCAACCTGCTGGCCGCCAACCTCACCACCCAGGTCCGCAACATCGCCGAGGTGACGACCGCGGTGGCGACGGGCGACCTGTCGAAGAAGGTCACCGCCGACGTGCGCGGCGAGATCCTGCAGCTGAAGGAGACCATCAACACCATGGTCGACCAGCTGCGCTCGTTCGCCGGCGAGGTGACGCGCGTCGCCCGCGAGGTCGGCACCGAGGGCAAGCTCGGTGGCCAGGCCCAGGTGCCGGGCGTCGGCGGCACGTGGAAGGACCTGACCGACAACGTCAACATGCTGGCCGCCAACCTCACCACACAGGTCCGCAACATCGCCGAAGTCACCACCGCGGTGGCGACCGGCGACCTGTCGAAGAAAGTCACCGCCGATGTGCGCGGCGAGATCCTGCAGCTGAAGGAGACCATCAACACCATGGTCGACCAGC
>CAZHQA010000553.1:0-1133 GCA_964533955.1 uncultured Reyranella sp.
TCGATCTCGATCTCCGGCTATCACATGCAGGAGGCGGGCTCGACGCTGGTGCAGGAACTGGCCTTCACGTTGGCAGACGGACTCGAATACGTTCGTGCGGCCAAGGCCAAGGGCCTCGACATCGACGCCTTCGCGCCGCGGCTCTCGTTCTTTTTCTGTATCGGCATGAATTTCTTCATGGAAGTGGCGAAGCTTCGGGCGGCGCGCTTCCTGTGGGCCGAGTTGGTCAAGCCGTTCGATCCCAAGAGGGTCGATTCGCTGTCGCTGCGGACCCACTGTCAGACATCCGGCGTGTCGTTGACCGAGAAAGATCCGTTCAACAACGTGGTCCGCACCGCTTATGAGGCCATGGCGGCGGTACTGGGCGGCACACAGTCGCTGCACACCAATTCCTACGACGAAGCGATTGCCCTGCCGACCGTGCAATCGGCCCGCATCGCCCGGAACACCCAGCTGATCCTCCAGAACGAGACCGGAGTCACGAAAGTCATCGATCCGCTGGCCGGCAGCTACTACGTGGAATCGCTGACCGCGAGCCTGGTCGCCGAAGCCCGCAAATTGATTGCCGAGGTCGAGGCACTCGGCGGCATGACCAAGGCGGTCGAGGCCGGCATGCCCAAGATGCGCATCGAGGAAGCGGCCGCCCGCAAGCAGGCGCGCATCGACCGCGGCGAGGAGGTCGTGGTCGGGGTCAACAAGTTCCAGCTCAAGGAAGAGTTCCCGATCGAGATCCTCCAGGTCGACAACGACGTGGTGCGCGAATCGCAGGTATTGCGCCTGCAAAAGATCCGAGCCACCCGCGACGAGGCCAGGTGCGTGGCGGCACTGAAGGCACTGGGCGAGGCGGCGCGCAACGGCACCGGCAATCTCCTGACCCTGAGCGTCGAGGCGACGCGCGCCCGCGCCACGGTGGGCGAGATCTCGTCGGCGCTGGAAGGCGTCTATGGTCGCTACCAGGCGACGGTCCGCTCGATCTCCGGTGTCTATGCAAGCGAATGGGAGGGCGACGAGGGCCTGGCGCGCATCCGCACCGACATCGCAAGCTTCGCCGAGGAGGAGGGCCGCCGGCCGCGTCTGATGGTCGTGAAGATGGGTCAGGACGGCCACGACCGCGGCGCCAAGGTGATCGCCAC
>CAZHQA010000554.1:0-1125 GCA_964533955.1 uncultured Reyranella sp.
TCGGCCATATCGGCATGGTGGTGAGCGGCCGCGCCCGCGAGCTCTGCTGGACGCCCCTGATCGACTGGGTGAAGGCGCGGTGATGAAGAGGGCAATCGCCTCTTTCGCACCACGGGTTTGCTACGGACTGGCGCCGGCCCCTGACGGCTTCACGCGGCTGGGCTGGCAGCCTATATAGGTCCATTCAGGGGCGGCCCGAAGGAGGACTACATGGCAACCGAAATCGTCATCGCGAGCGCAGCTCGCACTCCCGTGGGCTCGTTCAACGGAGCGTTCGGCGCTGTTCCGGCGCACGACCTGGGCAAGGTCGCGATCAAGGGCGCGCTCGAGCGCGCCAAGGTCAAGCCCGAGGAAGTCGACGAAGTCATCATGGGCCAGATCCTGAGTGCCGGTCAGGGCCAGAACCCGGCGCGCCAGGCGGCGGTCAATTCCGGCATCCCGGTCGACAAGACCGCGCTCGGCATCAACCAGCTGTGCGGCTCGGGCCTGCGCGCGGTCGCCTTCGGCTGGCAGGCGATCCGCAACGGCGATGCCTCGATCATGGTGGTCGGCGGCCAGGAGAGCATGAGCCAGGCGCCGCACGCCGCTCATCTGCGCGACGGCACCAAGATGGGCGAGCTCAAGATGGTCGACACCATGCTCAAGGATGGCCTGTGGGATGCCTTCCACGGCTATCACATGGGCAACACCGCCGAGAACGTCGCCACCAAGTACCAGATCACCCGCGCCGAGCAGGACGCCTTCGCCGCCTCCTCGCAGAACAAGGCCGAGGCGGCGCAGAAGAGCGGGCGCTTCAAGGACGAGATCGTTCCGGTGACGGTCAAGACGCGCAAGGGCGACGTCGTGGTCGATACCGATGAGTTCCCGCGCCACGGCACGACCGTCGAGACGCTCGGCAAGTTGCGGCCTGCTTTCGCCAAGGACGGCTCGGTCACCGCTGGCAACGCCTCGGGCATCAATGACGGCGCCGCGGCGCTGGTGCTGATGAGCGCCGACGAGGCCAAGAAGCGCGGCATCACGCCGCTCGCCAAGATTGTCTCGTGGGCGACCACGGGCGTGGATCCGTCGATCATGGGCATCGGCCCGGTGACCGCCTCGCAGGCGGCGCTCAAGAAGGCCGGCTGG
>CAZHQA010000555.1:0-1092 GCA_964533955.1 uncultured Reyranella sp.
AGGAGATGCCATAGAGGTTGACCTTGCCGAGGCCCAGCAGCTTGACCAGGTCGGCCACGTCGTCGGCCAGCGCCGGCGTGGAGTACTGCGAGAGGTCGATCTTGCGCTTGTCGAAGTCGGACCGGCAGCGCAGCAGGATCTCGCGCTCCTGCGGCTCGGTGATGGCGCGACGCTTGGCGCGCGCCGGCTCCGAGGTGCGCGGCTCGAAGCAATCGAGATTGGGCTGAGAGCCGCCCGCGCCGCGCTGGCTGATGATGATGACGTCGCGGCGACGGCGGATGTTGGCGGTGTCGTTCCACCAGTCGCCCTCGGCCAGCGGATCGGCGCCGGCGGTCGACGCAACCAGCGGCGAATCGCCCGGCCCGCCGGAGAGATAGACGAGTGGATCGGCCGCGATCGGACGCTTGGCCTTGAGGATGGCGACCTTCAGGACGATGTCGCGGCCGTTCTGCGGCTCGGCGCGGTTCTCCGGCACGATCAGCGAATAGCACTCGATCTTGTCGCCGCGCGGCGGCTTGAAGACGCAGCGCTCGCGATCCAGCCGCGGCACCGCGGCCTGCGCAGCTCCTGCCAGAAACAGCAGAAAAACTGCCAAGCCGGCGCAAAACCCCAATCGCATTGGTCCTTTGTGCCACATCACAGCTTGGGAGGGCATGAGGTAATTCTTCGGGTGGCGGCGCGGCCGGAAGCATAGATTGGTGCATGACCTCCCGCTCCTATTGGACCGCCGTGTGGTGCGGTTTCCTCGTGCTGACCATTGGCCTCGGCGTGCGCCAGAGCTTCGGCATCTTCCTCAAGCCGGTCTCGGCCGAGCTCCATGTCGGCCGCGAGCTCTTCTCGTTCGGTACGGCCGTCTCGATGCTGCTGATGGGCGCGGTGGCGCCTTTCGCCGGCCGGTTGTGCGACCGCTTCGGCTCGGCCATCACCATCTCGGGCGGCGCGGCCGTCTACGTGCTGGGGATGGTCGTGACGGCCACCATGCACAATGGCGCCATGCTGATCCTGGGCAATGTGCTGGTCGGCGTCGGCCTGTCGGCAGCCTCATTCGGACCGGTGCTGGGGGTCATCCTGCGGGTGGCGCCGCCGGCCAAG
>CAZHQA010000556.1:0-1072 GCA_964533955.1 uncultured Reyranella sp.
TCTTCTTCCTCTCCCCCGCCAGGGGGAGAGGCCAGGAGAGGGGGTTACGAAGGACGAGGTAATGCGGGCTGAAGCACAGTCTATGGTGAAAGAAATCGAGGAGTCGCTGGAGCTCCTGAGGAGGCGGCTTTGACTACGACCGTGCGGTCGTCCGTCTCGCCGAGCTGAACGCGCGCGCCGAGGATCCGGCGCTGTGGAACGACCAGAAGCAGGCCCAGGCGGTGATGAAGGAGCGCCAGCGCCTCGAGGGCGCCATCGCCACCATCAAGCGCCTGCGCGCCGCCATCGACGACAACACCGGCCTGATCGAGATGGCCGAGGCCGAGAAGGACGAGGCGATGATCGCCGACGCCGAGCGCTCGCTCGGCGAGGCGCGCACCGAGGCCCGGGCGGCCCGGCTCGAGACGCTGCTGAGCGGCGAGGCCGACGCCAACAACGCCTATGTCGAGATCAACGCCGGCGCCGGCGGCACCGAGAGCCAGGACTGGGCCGAGATGCTGGCCCGCATGTACACGCGCTGGGCCGAGCGGCGCGGCTACAAGGTGAGCTGGCTCGAGGAGAGCGCGGGCGAGGAGGCGGGGATCAAGAGCTGCGCCTTCAAGGTCGAGGGGCCCAACGCCTATGGCTGGCTCAAGACCGAATCGGGCGTGCACCGCCTGGTGCGCATCAGCCCGTTCGACGGCAATGCGCGGCGCCACACCTCGTTCTCCAGCGTCTGGGTCTATCCCGAGGTCGATGACGACATCGAGATCGAGCTCGTCGACAAGGACCTGCGGGTCGACACCTACCGCGCCTCGGGCGCGGGAGGCCAGCACGTCAACAAGACCGACAGCGCCGTCCGCATCACGCACATTCCGACCGGCATCGCCGTCGCCGTCCAGCAGGAGCGCAGCCAGCACCAGAACCGCGCCAAGGCGATGCAGATGCTGAAGGCCCGGCTCTACGAGCTCGAGCTGCAGAAGCGCGAGGCCGAGCGGCTGGCCGCCGAGGCGAGCAAGACCGACATCGGCTGGGGCCACCAGATCCGCAGCTACGTGCTGCAGCCGTATCAGATGGTGAAGGACCTGCGGAC
>CAZHQA010000557.1:0-1047 GCA_964533955.1 uncultured Reyranella sp.
GGCCTCGATCGCATCGAATCGGCGATCAAGGCGCTATGATGCGGCCATGGTCCAGTCGCCCTCCATCCAGGTCCGGCACCTGCGCAAGGTGTACGGCGAGGTCGTCGCGGTCGATGACCTGAGCTTCGCGGTAGCTCCCGGCGCCGTGCTTGGGCTGCTGGGCGGCAACGGCGCCGGAAAGACCACGACCATCGCCATGCTGCTCGGGTTGCTCGAGCCGACGGCGGGCGAGATCGAGGTGCTGGGCGTCGACATGCGCCGCCGCCGCTACGCCGCGCTCCCGCGCATGAACTTCTCTTCGCCCTATGTCGACCTGCCGCATCGCCTGACGGTGCGCCAGAACCTCGCCTTCTACGGTCGATTGTACGGCGTGAAGGAGCTCGAGCGGCGGGTCGAGGAAATCGCCCGGCACATGCAGATCGCACCTTTCCTCGAGCGTCAGGCGGGCAAGCTGTCGGCCGGCCAGAAGACGCGCGTGGCGCTGGCGAAAGCGCTGATCAACCGGCCCGACGTGCTCCTGCTCGACGAGCCCACCGCCTCGCTCGATCCCGATACGGCCGACTGGGTGCGCGGCTACCTCAAGGACTACCAGGCCGAGACCCGTGCCACGATCCTGCTGGCCTCGCACAACATGGGCGAGGTCGAGCGGCTGTGCGACGACGTGATCCTGCTGCAGTCCGGCAAGGTGTTCGAGCGCGGTAGCCCGCGCGAGCTGATCGAGCGCTTCGGCCGCGAGGACATGGAGGAAGTCTTCCTCGACATGGCGCGTGGCCGTGGGCGAGGGCTTGTCGCGCTGCGCAAGGGAGGAGCGGCCCAATGATCGATGCATTGAGCGGCTCGGCCGGACGCATCTACGCGCTGGTTCTGCGCCACATACACATCTGGCGCAGCTCGGTCATGCGGCTGATCGATTCGATCTACTGGCCGGCGGTGCAGATGGTGATGTGGGGCTTCATGACCCAGTACCTGCTGCCGCAGGCCTCGTTCGTCGCCCAGGCGGCGGGCGTGCTGCTGTCGGGCCTGCTGCTGTGGGAGGTCGTGGTGCGC
>CAZHQA010000558.1:0-1036 GCA_964533955.1 uncultured Reyranella sp.
CACGAGCAAGGTTGTCACGCCCCAGATGAGCCATCGACGCTTGAAGTTCACTGGTCTCTGGGTAGTCGTCATGTGAATCGGAAGCTCAGCATCCTCCGCGTGCGCTCGCAACACCTGCCCGAATTGCCGAACGTCCGCTCGCTAAGACTCGGCGGACTGCCCTACCGTCGCTCCTGGAAGAACGCCCGCAACAGATCGGCCGCCTCGCGTTCGGCGATGCCGCCATAGATCTCCGGCCGGTGATGGCAGGTGGGCTGGGAAAAGATGCGTGGCCCATGCTCGATTCCGCCACCCTTGGGATCGGCCGCGCCGTAATAGACGCGTCGAAGCCGACCGAAGGCGATCGCCTGCGCGCACATCGGGCAGGGTTCAAGCGTGACGTAGAGATCGCAATCGACCAGGCGCGGCGCGCCGAGTTTCCGTGCCGCGGCCCGGATCGCCAGCAGCTCGGCATGGGCAGTGGGATCGCAATCGGCCTCGGTGCGGTTGGCAGCCTCGGCCAGCACCGCGCCGTCGGGGCCGACGATCACACAGCCAATCGGCACCTCGCCCGCTGCCGAGGCCGCCCGCGCCAACGCCAGCGCGCGTTCCATCGGTGTGCGGTTCGTTCCGGCCATGCGCCACTATAGCTTGAGGGGGGCCGTGCGCGTATCTTGGCCGCCATGCCCCGCCCTTTGATCGGCGTGACCCTGGATGCGGAAAAGCCCGGCGGTTACTCCAAGTTTCCCTGGTATGCGCTGCGCCAGAACTACCTCGACGCCATCGATGCCGCGGGCGGCCTGCCCGTGGCGCTGCCGCACGAGCCCGACCGCGTTGGCGACTATCTCGAGCGCATCGACGCCCTGGTGGTGACCGGCGGCGCCTTCGACGTCGATCCCTCCTACTATGGCGGCGGCGCCAGGCATGAAACCGTGATCACCAAGGATCGCCGCACCGCCTTCGAGTTCGGCGTCACCAAAGGGGCGCTGGCGCAGAACAAGCCGGTGCTCGGCATCTGCGGCGGCCAGCAGCTCCTGCACGTCGTGCTGGGCGGCAA
>CAZHQA010000559.1:0-1030 GCA_964533955.1 uncultured Reyranella sp.
GGCCACGAGCGATAGCCGCTCTCATACTCCTTGATCATGGTCGCCATGTACTCGAACACGGCGAAGCCCTCCCTGGCGTAGCGGATGGCGGCGCCGGCCACGTCGCCGAACGACATCGTGCCGTAGTCGCTCAAGGCGGTGATCCAGGCGTCGGGCGCCGCGGGCACGACGGTGCGCAGGATGCCGAGGGGCATCTTGCCGCCATGCTCGCGCATGAACAGGTCGGGCGGGAAGCGCCGGGGCCAGTGGCCGAGGCCGGCGATGGTCACGACCTTGCCTGGCTCCTTCGACTGCGGGCCGGTGCGGATCATGATCGGCGCCACGCCGGCGACGTTGACCTCGTCGGGATGCAGGACGGCAAGCGCGATGCCGGCGGCGCAGCCGGCATCGATGGCGTTACCGCCGGATTCGAGGATCGAGAAGCCCGCCGCAGTGGCGAGATAATGGCCGGCCGAAACGGCGTGCCGGCTGCCGTAGAGCGTGGGACGCGCGGAGGGCATGGCGACTCCCCAAAAAAATCCCCTCCCCATATGAATGGGGAGGGGAGGGGTTAGTCAACGCGCAGCTTGCGGTCTGCGGTTCTCAGTCCCAGCCAGCGTCGCTGATGCGGCCGTCGTCGGTCAGCACGAGCGTCAGGCGGTTGGGGCTGAGCGTGTAGCTGGGGATGCCTTCGTTGGGCTTGATCACCCGGACCTGCCACAGCAAGTCCTCTTCCTTGACGATGTTGTCGGCCGGGACGCCGGCGGGAGCCGTGCCGCCCTTTGCCACGAAGTACTTGCCGACGCACTTGGCGCAATCGTTCTTGAGCTTCTTGACCTCGACGTAGCCCGGCACGGTCTTGAGCGTCAGCGCATTGGAGGCCGAGCGCACCCGGATCGCCTTGTAGGGGTGCTGGTGGCCGATCGGCAGCAGGGCATCGACTTCCATGAAATCGCCGAGCGGCGCCGGTGCCGGCACCTTCGGGGCATCGGCCTCGAACAAGAGATCGAGCACGCCGTCGACCGGCGGGCCCTGGTTGATCGGGACGAGA